>JBDLQQ010000196.1:0-6803 GCA_039800465.1 Verrucomicrobiota bacterium | reverse complement strand
GTGACGTTCCTCATGTAGAAGTGGGTCTGCTGGGGTTGGGGCAGGACGAACAGCATGGATTCCCCGTCGGCGATCCCGGGGCGGAACATCAGCCCCGTGGCGATCTGCTGGAGGGTCAGGCACATCTCGGCGTCGATCTCCTTCGGTCCGACCCACAGCCGCAGCGTGGGGAGCTTCGGGAGGGCGCGGTTGAGGTGGAACTGCACCACATTCGTGGCCGACTTCGGGCTCTCGGCCGGGGCGGCGGCGACCGGCGCGGCGGGTGCCTTGGCGGCCGGAGCCTGGGGAGGCTTGGATCCATCGCATCCGGCGGTGAAGGTCCCGAGGATCCCGAACAGGGCGAGCAGGCAGCGCGTGCGCATGGGAGGACGGTGCCGGGGAAGGGGGCCTGAGACAATACCCGGAGGGCCGGTGGTCCAATGGGCGCTGGGTCTCCGCGTGACGGCCCCGGTGGATCCCGACATAGTTTCGCCATGTCGCAGCGAGTGCAGAAGACGCCTGAGGAACGGCGGGCCACCTGGGTTCCCTTCGGATTGGGCCAGACCAAGCCGAAGCATTTCCGCGACATGCTCGACGTCGTCTGGAAGAACCGCGACAACCTCGGCTACGCGTGGAAGGTCCTGTCGAAGGGCGTCTGTGACGGCTGTGCGCTCGGGGTGGCGGGGCTCCATGACTGGACGATCCCCGGGGTCCACCTGTGCATGACCCGCCTGAATCTGCTCCGGCTCAACACCATGCCGGAGTTCGATCCCGCCCTGCTGTCGGACGTGTCCACGCTGGCCGGGAAGTCGAACGAGGAGCTGCGGCAGCTGGGGCGTCTCGCCTACCCGATGCTGCGCGAGACGGGCCAGCCTGGGTTCCGACGGATCTCCTGGGACGAGGTCCACCAGAGGCTCGGGACGCGTCTCCGGAAGACCCATCCGGACCGGATGGCCTTCTTCATCACGGCGCGTGGCGTCACCAACGAGGTCTACTACGTGTCCCAGAAGGTGGCGCGGTTCCTCGGCACCAACCATGTCGACAACGCCGCCCGGCTCTGTCACGCGCCGAGCACCGGTGCGATGAAGCATGCCCTCGGCTACGCGGCCAGCACGTGCAGCTACAAGGACTGGTACGGGACCGACCTGATCGTCTTCTTCGGGGCCAACCCCGCCAACGACCAGCCGGTCACGACGAAGTACCTGCACGAAGCCAAGCAGCTGGGGACCAAGGTCGCGCTGGTGAACCCCTACCTCGAGCCCGGGATGCGCCGCTACTGGGTCCCGAGCAGCGCCCAGAGCGCATTGTTCGGCACCGACATCGCGGACTGGTGGTTCCCGGTCACGCAGGGGGGGGACATCCCCTTCATCTATGCGGTGCTCAAGGTGCTCATCCAGAAGGGCTGGATCCAACGGGAGTTCATCGAACGCCACACCTCCGAGTGGGAGGATCTGCGGAAGCGGTGCGACGAGCTCGACCTCTCGGAACTGGTGGCGGCCTCCGGCCTGACCCTCCCCATGATCGAGGAGTTTGCCGAGATCCTGCACAACGCGAAGAACGCTGTGTTCGTCTGGAGCATGGGCATCACCCAGCACGCCTATGGAGGCGATGCGGTGTCGATGGTCCTGAATCTTGGGTTGGCCCGGGGCTATGTCGGGCGTGCGAAGAACGGATTGGTGCCGATCCGCGGGCACAGCTCGGTGCAGGGCGGTGCCGAGATGGGCTGCTACTCCACGGCGTTCCCAGGGGGTAGACCCGTGACGTCCGAGAATGCGGCTGCGCTGGCCGAGATGTATGGGTTTCCGATCCCGGACAAGCCGGGCATCAACTCGGTCGAGATGGTCGATGCCGCCGGCCGAGGCGACCTGGACGTCCTGTACTGCGTGGGAGGGAATTTCCTCCGGACACTGCCGGAACCGGACGTGGTGGCGGCGGCGCTGCGTCGGGTGCCAGTCCGGGTCCATCAGGACATCATCCTGACCGACCAGATGTTCATCGAGGCGGGGGAGGAGGTCCTCCTGCTGCCGGCCAAGACCCGCTATGAGCAGGATGGTGGGGGCATTGAGACCACCACGGAGCGGCGCGTGGCCTTCTCGCCGGAGATCCCACGTCAAGTGGGCGAGGCGAAGGCCGAGTGGAAGATCCTCCGGGATGTCGCCGCCGCGGCCTGGCCCGAGCGGGCGCACCTGCTCCGTTGTGAGACGGGGCATGCGATCCGGCAGGAGATCGCACGGGTGGTCCCCTTCTACAAGGGTTGCGAGAACCTGTCGGAGACGGGCGACGCCATCCAGTGGGGCGGCGAGCGGTTGTGTGACGACGGGAAGTTCGCCACACCCGATGGAAAGGCCCACTTCAAGGTCATTGAGATCCCGCCCAACCCCTGTGTTCGCCCCGGGGCGACGAACGCTCCCGTGGCGGGGGAACGCCGCTTCATGGTGTCGACCCGCCGGGGCAAGCAGTTCAACACGCTGATCTACGCCGAGGTGGATCCCCTGACCGGGGCACCGCGCGACGCCATCTTCATCCATCCCGACGACGCCGAGTCGCTCGGACTGGTGGCTGGAGACCGCATCGTGCTGGTGAATGGGACGGGACGCTATGCGGGCACGGTGTTCCCGGCGCCGATCGCCCCGGGCAACCTGCAGGTCCACTGGCCGGAGGGGAACGTCATCCTGCCCCGCGGTGTGGTGGATCCGAATTCCGGCGTTCCCGACTACAACGCCGAGGTCCGGATCGAGCGGCGCTGACCGCGGGGAGGTCTCGCGGACCGCTTGCGGGCGATGGTGCACTCTTGTCTCGAGGGCCTCCCTCCGTACCTTCGCCGCCATGTCGTCGCCCGTCCGCGTCCGCTTTGCCCCATCCCCCACCGGCTACCTCCACATCGGGGGCGCCCGTACCGCGCTCTTCAACTGGCTCTATGCCCGGCATCACGGAGGCCAGTTCATCCTCCGCGTCGAGGACACCGACACCGCCCGCAACACCCAGGCCGCCGTCGACGTGATCGTGGAGGGCCTCCGGTGGCTGGGGCTCGACTGGGATGAGGGCCCGCAGACCAGCGACCCGGACGGACCGAGCCGGGGCGATCGGGGACCCTACTTCCAGAGTCGTCGGGGTGAAATCTACCAGCGACGCCTCCAGGAACTCCGGGACCGTGGCCTCGCCTATGACCGCGACGGTGCGGTGTACTTCCGCATGACTCGGGATCCGATCACCATTCCCGATCTCATCGTGGGTGACATTGTCCGTCCGCTCACCGACCGCGAGCAGGTGGATCCCGATTGGGTGCTCTGGCGCAGCGACGGCCAGCCGGTCTTCCATTTCGTCAATGTCGTGGACGACCTCGAGATGGGCGTCACCCATGTCATCCGCGGGGAGGACCACATCAGCAACACGGCCAAGCACCTCGCGCTGTTCCGGGCCTTCGGGGTCGAGCCGCCGAAGTACGGACACATGCCGCTCATCCTCAATGAGGACGGCACCAAGATGAGCAAGCGTGACCGGGGAGCGGTGGTGACGAACTACCAGGAGGACGGCTTCCTGCCCGAGGCGGTCCTGAACTACCTGTCGCTCCTCGGCTGGAGCCCGGCCGACGGCCAGGAGTTCCTGTCGGTGGCCGAGTTGATCGCGCGGTTCGATCTCGACCGGGTCAACCGCAGCGCGGCGCGCTTCGACGTGAAGAAGCTGGAGGCGCTGCACTTCGAGCACACGAGACGCCTCGCCCCGGAAGCCTTCATCACGGCGGCGGTGCCGTACCTGCGGAAGGCCGGGGTCCCGGTGGATGCCTTCCCGGCCGACTACGTCCGGTCGGCGCTTCTGACCGTCCAGGAGAAGGGGAAGCTGTTCCGGGAGCTGCCGTCGTGGACCGACTTCTATTTCGTCGCGGACGACGCCGTGGCGTACGAGCCAGAGGCGCAGGCCAAGGCGTTGACCCCGGCGTCGAAGCCGCTGCTCGAGGCGTTGGTGGAGGCCTTTGGTGCCGTGGCACCGTTCACTGCAGCGGGGTTGGAAGCGGCATTGAAGCAGCGGGCGACGCAGCTGGGTGTGAAGGTCGGAGCGCTCGTCCAGCCCTGTCGCGTGGCCTGTACGGGACGCCTCGTGGGTCCCAGTCTCTACCATCTGCTCGAGGTTCTGGGACCGGACCGGGTCCGGGCCCGGATGCTGCGGGCTGCGCGGTAACGAAGGGCTGAACTAGGGCCGATCCCGGCCTTCGAGGAAGACGTCGAGCTGCTGTCCCGGGAAGATTCCAGGGTGGGGCGGTGTTTTGACGTCGCGGATTCCCCCCGATAGCTTCGGCTCATGAGAAGTTTCACCGCTGTCGTCGAGCGTTGCTCTGAGACCGGGTTGTATGTGGGCCACATTCCCGGATTGGAGGGTGCCCATTCCCAGGGGAGTTCTCTCGACGAATTGAAGCAGAACCTCGAGGAGGTCGTTGGGATGCTTCTCGAGGATGGTGAACCCACGTTGGATGCGGAGTTCGTGGGAACACAGATGATTCAAGTGGGGTGAGGTATGGGGCGGATTCCCATCCTGAAACCCCGGGAGATTTGTCGGCTTCTCGAAGCGTTGGGTTTCGTGCTGCTGCGCCAGAGAGGTTCCCATATGCAGTACCGGCATCCGGATGGTCGTGGCACCACCGTTCCAAACCATTCCGGCCGCGATGTCTCCCCCATACTTCTCCGACAGATCGCCAAGGATATCGGCATGACTGCGGAGGAGTTCGTGGAACGAGGTCGGCGGTGACGCCGTGTGGTGACTAAGGCCGATCCCGGCCTTCGAGGAAGACGTCGAGCTGCTGTCCCGGGAAGATTCCAGGGTGGGGCGGCTTGATCCGGTAGATCGCCTGGAGGACCCGGGTGTCCACCCGTTCCCCGGCATCCCCGGTCAGCGAACGCTTTGGAACCACCAGGGGTTCAACCCTCACGAACTCCAATGTCAGGCTCTCCTGGGGGTGTCCCCGGACGTGTCCGGTCGCCGAGGTTCCCTGGACGATGCGGGAGCCGTCGTGCTCATCGATGTCCACCCGGACATGGAGAGGATCCAGCCGACCGAGCAGCATCAGCGGCTGCATGGCGGTTCCGGGTGCGATGGCCTCGCCGGGTTTGATCCGCACCTGCAGCACCGTCCCGTCGATCGGGGATCGGACGAGGCTCCGCTCGACCTCCGTCTCGGCCGCCCGGAGGCCGGCGGCGGCGCTGTCGCGCTCGGCCTCGGCCTCGACCACGCGGGCCTTGGCAAGACGGACGGCGAACCGTTTCCGGGTGACCTCCTCGGTCGTCACCACGGTCTGGTTCGCGAGCGTCTCGGCCCGGGTGAACTGGTCGGACAGATCCTCGAGCTGAGCCCTGGCAGTTTCGATCCGGGCCTCCGCAGTCGTCAGCTGGGACTTCTGGAGCGCCACGGCGGCCCGCAGATGCCGGTCGTCGAGCTGGAACAGGGGATCGCCCAGGTGGACGTCCTGTCCCGCCTTGACGAGGACGCTGGTGACCATTCCCGCATGGGACGATCCGACGGCGATCGTCTCCGAGGACGGTTCCACCATGCCGACCGCAGCCACGGTGTGGGTGAACTTGGGGCGGGCCGGTTCCACGACCGGATCGCGGAGGGATCGCTGGGGTTGGGTCCTGGCGATGGACCAGGCAGCGAAGAGTCCCGCAAGGGTCGCGAAGGCGGTGAGGAGATGGTGCTTCATGGGTTCGAAGGCGGGGATGGCACGGGGTGCAGTGAGTCGGATCCCGGTTCCCGGGCCTCCCAGGAGACGATCCGCCCGTCGTCCATGTGGGCGATCCGGTCGGCGAAATGGAACACCCGGGTGTCGTGGGTCACGACCACCACGGCCCGGTCGGGATGGACGGCGGTGGAGGCGAGGAGGGACATCACCGCCTCGCCCGTGGTGTGGTCGAGGGCGGCGGTGGGTTCGTCGCAGATGATCAGCCTCGGCTCGTGGATGAGGGCCCGGGCGAGGGCGACCCGCTGCTGCTGCCCTCCCGAGAGTTCCCGCGGGTAGGCGTCCAGCCGTTTCCCGAGACCGAGTCGGTCCAGCACCTCGCCGGCCCGGCGCAGGGCCTCGCGTCGGGGGATCCCCGCGGTCAGCAGGGGTACCGCCGCGTTCTGGACCGCATTCAGGGCTGCCAGGAGGTTGTACTGCTGGAACACGAAGCCCAGGTTGTGTCGACGGAACAGCGTCTGTTCCCCGGGCGACAGGTCGGTGGTGGCCCTTCCAAACACCTCGACCGTTCCGGCCGACGGCGACAGCAGCCCGGCGATCAGCGAGATGAGGGTCGTCTTGCCGCAGCCGCTGGGTCCCACGATGAAGGTGAGCTTTCCGAGGTCGGCGGTGAACTCCACCCCGCGCAGGACCTCGGTCCGTGCCTCACCCTCCCCGAAATGCTTGGTCACCCCGGTGCACCGGACAGCGATCCGCTTGTGATCCTGCGTGGTCGGGTCGGGGTTCATCGGAAGACGCTGGCGGGTTCGAGCTTCTGGACCTGGCGGAAGCTCAGGAAGACGGCTCCTCCGGTCACGACAGCCAGGGAGAGGCAGGTCGAAAGGGCGACCCAGGATGGCAGGTAGAGGCCGCGGAGGAATGGCTGTTGTCGGACGGCTTCGCACACGACCGCGGCGAGGCCCGAGCCCATGCAGGATCCGAGGAACAGGATGAGCCCGGCCTGCGCGGCCCTCATCCAGCCCAGCTGGGCCTGGGTGGTCCCCACGACCTTGAGCATGGCGATGGGACGGGCGTTCTCCTTCACGAACATCAGGAAGGTCTGCCCGGTGATGGCGGCCCCGACGACCAGGCCGATGGCGATGGTCACCATGAAGAGCAT
>JBDLQQ010000195.1:0-31454 GCA_039800465.1 Verrucomicrobiota bacterium | reverse complement strand
CGAGCCCTGTGATCTGTTCGGTCAAGGTCACCCGCGGACGGTACGGAGGCTGCGGGAGATTGGGAAGGATCAGCACCGGTCCGGACTGCACCTCTTCCTTGGACCCGGGCCCGAGTCTGGGGCAGGTTCCAACCTCTCCATGTACTGTCCCCGGATCCTGTCCCGTCTCGTGTCCTGGTTCCTGCTGGCGTGGCTTCCGGCCTCCAGCGCCCTGGGTGCCACGCTGATCCCGACAGGGAGCGACTGGTCGTTCCTTCGCGGGACCAATGCGCCTTCTCCGGCGGATCCGGTCGCGTGGCGTCGGGTGGGGTTCAACGACGCATCGTGGGAGAAGGGGATCGCCCCGTTCTCCTATGGCGAGGCGGGATTCACCGGGACCCAGCTCACGGACATGCAGAACCGCTACTCGACCGTCTTCCTCCGCAGGCGGTTCCAGGTGGCGAACCCCAAGGGGATCCAGAGCCTCGACCTGAACACCATCTGCGATGACGGGTTTGTCGCCTACCTGAACGGCACCCGTGTCGCCGCCTTGAACTTCGGCGAGACGGATCCGGTGTTCGACTCCCTCGCAACCTCGGCGCAGGAATACGTCCAGACCTCCCAGACCTTGGTCGACGCCCCATCCCTGCTCGTGCCGGGAGAGAACGTGCTGGCCGTGGTCGTCCTGAACGGTTCGTTGTCCAGCAGCGACCTTGTCTTCGACGCCGAACTGGTCTCCACCGAAGTGACCTCGATGCTGCCCCGGGTGGTCGCCGTCACCCCGGCTCCCGGGCTGGTCACCAACCTGACGGAGGTGGTGGTCACGTTCTCGGAGCCCGTCTCCGGTGTCGCAGCGGGCGATTTCCTGGTCAATGGCGTCCCGGCGACGTCGGTGTCGGGGACCGGGACCACCTATCGGTTCTCGTTTCCCCAGCCGGGTCCCGGCGGCGTGGTGATGAGCTGGGGCACGCTTCATGCCATCCAGGATCTGGATGTCCCGCCAAACCGGTTCGATGGCGGGGCCCCGGGATCGGTCTGGGCCTATGAGGTCCTTGATCCTGCAGGCCCTGCCGTGGGTCGGCTACGCCCCGTCGCCGGGGTTGTCGTGCGCCAGTTGGGCGAGGTCGAGGTCACCTTCACCCGGTCGGTGCTCGGCGTGGAGGCCTCCGACCTCCGGTGCAACGGCATCGGTGCTCTTTCGGTGACTGGCCTCGGCCCGGGTCCCTATCGGTTCCAGTTCCCGGAGGTCCCGGATGGACCAGCCGTGTTCTCCTGGAGGCCGGGCCATGGGATTGTCTCTGACGAGCCGGAACCTCATCCCTTCCGGGGTGGGGACTGGCAGGTCGCGGTCGATTCCAAGCGGGCGGTGCCGCAGGTGGTGATCCACGAGCTGCTGGCGGACAATGCGAACGGTCTCCGGGATGAGGACGGCGACGCCGAGGACTGGATTGAGCTGCACAATCGCGGGGTGGAGGCGGTGTCGCTGAAGGGATGGTCGCTGGGGTCGGGCTCCACCGGCTCGGATGCGTGGTTGTTCCCGGAGGTCGAGATCCCTGGCGGAGGGTTTCTGGTGGTCTTCGCGTCGGGCAAGGATCGTCGTCCCACCACCCCGGGGGTGCCCCTCCACCTTGACTCGAAGCTCAACGCCACGGGGGACACCTGGCGCCTGTTCGGACCCGAGTGGCCGGCGCCGATCCTGAGCGGGGTCCAGTATCCAGAGCAGGGACCCGACTATTCCTATGGCGTCCAGAAGGTGGGCAACTCGGATGCATGGCGGTACTTCAGGGTTCCGACGCCAGGCAGCTCCAACGGCATCAGCACCGTCACCGGCAGGGCCGAGGCGGTCCACTTCAGTGTCCAGCGCGGCTTCTTCGACCGGCCGTTCGTGCTCACCCTGGCCACGCCAACCCCGGGTGCGACCATCCGCTTCACGACGAATGGGTCGGCACCCACTCCCACGACGGGCTTCGTCTATGGAGCGCCCCTGACGCTCACCAGCAGTCGGGTCATCCGTGCAGCGGCCTTCGCCCCCCACCTCGTGCCGTCCCAGGTGGGAACCCACACCTACCTGTTCAACATCCCCGCGAACCGACGCCTCCTCCCGGCATTGTCGCTCGTGACCGCGACCAATCATCTCTACGGGAGCTCGGGCATCATGGAGTCGAGTCCCCGGAACACGACCAAGCATGGTCCTGCGTGGGAACGTCCGGTGTCGGTGGAGCTCATCCGGCCGGAGGATCATGGGGGGTTCCAGATCGATGCCGGGATCCGGGTCGCGGGAGGCGACTACATCCGGGAGCGCTACAACTACCGCCAATCCACCCCGCCGGAGGGCAAGTACTCCTATCGTCTCTACTTCCGCGGGGAGTATGGACCCGGCGAGCTGGACTATCCGATGTTCCCGGGGACCACGGTCTCCTCCTTCAACAGCCTGCATCTGCGGGCGGGGATGAACGACCCCTCCAACCCGTTCCTGAAGGACGAGTTCGTCCGGGCCCTGACGGATGACGTCGGCATCACAGCCTGCCATGGCACCTTCGTGAACCTGTTCCTGAACGGGGTCTACAAGGGCATCTACAACCCGACCGAGCGTGTCGACGACGACTTCCTGCAGCGCTACCACGGCGGCGGAGGCGACTGGGACGTGATTGGTGCGATGTCGGCGGTCGTCCGCGGGGATGCCGTGGCGTGGAATCAACTGAAGGCGGCGGCCCTGAAGGATCTGACCGTGCGGGCCAACTACGAGGCGATCGCGGCGCGCATGGATCTGGAGAACTTCGTGGACTACCTGCTGCCGCTGCTCTGGGCCGACAACGACGACTGGCCCCACAACAACACCCGGGCCGCACGCGAACGGGTTCCGGGCTCCCGGTTCCGGTTCTACCCGTGGGACGCCGAGTTCTCATTCGGGTTCTCCGGGCACTCCGTCAGCTACGACACCCTGGCGCTCACCCTCTCCAACACCTCCCCGCCCTGGGGGAACGCCGACTATCAGAAGATCTTCAACGCCCTCAGGAAGGCCCCCGAGTTCAAGCTGCTGTTCGCCGACCGCGTCCACCGGGCGTTCTTCAATGGAGGCCCCCTGACCGATGAGCAGATCCGTTGGCGCTACGAGGGCATGCGGGCCCGGGTCGCCCCCTCGATCACGGGTTTCAACAATGCCGTCGGCACCTGGATCAACAGCCGTCGCCGTTGGACCACCAACATGTTCCAGAAGGCGGGTTTCCTGTTGTCGTCGAATGCCCCCGTCCTCTCCCGCCATGGAGGACTCGTCTCCAGTGGGTTCGTCCTCTCCATGAGCAACCAGCTTGGTCCGATCCACTACACGACCGATGGATCGGATCCCCGGGTCGCATTCGACGGGATCCCGTCGCCTTCGAGCCGCGTCTATGGGGAGCCTCTGGTGCTGACCCGGAACGTCCGGATCCGGGCCCGCTCGCTGAATGGCACCCAGTGGAGCGCGCTGACCGATGCGGAGTTCCGGGTCGCACAGGCCCCCCCGGTGCTGGTGGTGTCCGAGATCCACTACCATCCGGTCGACGAGGACCGGTTCGAGTTCCTGGAACTCCTCAACCCGGGCACCGTCCCGGTTGATCTCTCCGACTGCGTGTTCACCGGCATCGGGTTTCGGTTCCCGATGCCCGGCCCTGTCCTCGCTCCGGGAGCCCGCCTGGTGTTGGCGAGCGACGACAATCCGGCCGCGTTCCAGCAGCGTCATCCCCGGGTGGAGGTCGCGGGCTGGTTCTCCGGATCCCTCGACAATGGAGGGGAGACAATCCGGCTGCTGGATCGCGATGGGGCTGTGATGGTGTCGGTGACCTATGGGGACGCGGCCCCGTGGCCAACCCGCCCTGATGGACGGGGCGGATCCCTCGAGCTGCTGGATCCGATGGCAGACCCGGGCGATCCGGCGAATTGGCAGGCCAGCGTCCCGGCGGATGGAACTCCCGGGGTTGCCAACTCGGTTCCCGGGCTGCCCCCGATCCGGCTGAGCGAGATCCTGTCCACCGCGCCACCGGAGCCCGAATGGGTCGAGCTCCGGAACCCGGGGGCGATGGCGATGTCCCTGGCGGGATGGAGTCTCAGCGACTCGGCGAATCCCCGCCGCTGGGTCTTTCCCCCGGGCGTGTCCATCCCTGCGGGTGGATATCTCCAGGTCTTTTGTGGCGATGGAGCCCCGGCGGGTTCCCTGGCGACGGGATTCGGACTCGACCGCGACGGAGGGACGCTCGCCCTCTATGACCCCACGACGAACCGTATCCACGCCGCGACCTTCGGCCCTGCGGTGGCCCAGCATTCGCTGGGCTGGGTGGATGGGGTCTGGACCCTCTGCGATCCCACGCCGGGCGGGCCCAACGAGCGGTCGGTTCTCGGATCCGTATCCTCCCTCCGGCTGAACGAGGTCGTGGCCGATGGCGCGGGTGAGGGGGAGTGGTTGGAGGTCCACAACACCGGTCTGGAACCCGTGGCCTTGCGCGGATGCCGTCTGACCACGAGCAATGCGTGGTTCCGTCTACGGACCCCGATCCATGTCGGGGGTGGCGGGTTTGTGGTCCTGAAGGTCGACGGGGGTTCGTGCCCAGATCGGCTCGGCCTCCGACTGGCAGCGACGGGGGATCGCCTGGCCCTCCTGGGTCCCGACGGGGATGAGGTCGACCAGGTGACCTGGTCCCGCGCTGTTCCGGGCGTGCCTCGCGGACGGCTGCCAGACGGGATTGGGGAGTGGTTGGAGCTTCCATCCAGTGCGTCACCGGGGACCAGCAACTATCTGGCATCCGTGGGGTCCGGGCTGCGTTTCCACGAAATCCTGGCCGGGTCGCTGAAGGGACCCTCGGACTGGTTCGAGGTCTACAACCCGACAGATATCCCGATTTCCCTCGCTGGTCACAGCATCAGCGTCGGGAAACCGGAACCTGGGGAGTGGTCATTCCCGGCGACCGCCGTTGTCCCACCCCTCGGCGTGTTGGTGGTGGCGGCCTCCAATCCTCCGATTCCCGGGAGCCTGAACCTGGGGCGGGATCTCCGGGATGAAGGGACACTCCTCTGCCTGTTTGACCCCAAGGGACGCCTCCTGGACCGGGTCCTCTTCGGGCCCCAGCTCCCGGATCGCTCGGTGGGGCGGGTGGAGTCGACCTGGGTGCTGCTAGCGCAGCCGACCCCGGGAGTGGTGCAGGCCTCGGCCGCTGCGATGGGAGATTCGAGTCGGACTCGCATCAACGAATGGTTGGCTTCCGGCGGTGGTGTTGGTGATTGGCTGGAGCTGTACAACCCGGAGCCGCTCCCCGTGGACCTTGGTGGATGGGTTCTGAGCGATGATCCGTCCATGCTGGGCTATCTCCGGCCACCCCTGCCTCCGCTGACCCTGATTCCCGGGGCGGGATATCGGGTCCTCCGGGCGGAGGGAGATCCGGCTGCGGGGCCAGACCATCTGGGGTTCCAGCTGAATGCCTGGGGTGAGACCCTTCGGCTCTACAATCCCCAGCGGACCACGATCGATTCCGTGGCGTTCGGTGCCCAGATGGAAGGGGTCTCGGAGGGGCGCTATCAGGATGGCGGGGCGCTGGTGCTGGCGTTTCCGGGCGTGGCGTCACCGGGAGAGTCCAACCGCCTGCCGCCGAACGATCGCGATGGGGATGGCTTGCCGGATGGCTGGGAACTCCTCCACGGACTTGATCCGAGCAGTGGATCCGACCGCGATGGAGACCCCGACCGCGATGGCCAGGACAACCTGGCGGAATTTCAGACAGGGACGGATCCGCGGGATCCATCGAGCGTGTTCCGTCTCGATTCCCAGGTCGGTGCCGACGGAAAGGTCCACCTCCGGTTCCGAGGAGTCGCCGGGCGGAGTTATCGGGTCCTGAGGGCGGAGGTCCGGTTGGACAGTGGCTGGAGTCCGATCTCCGAAGTCCTCATTCCAGCCACGGATGGGGTTCTGGAGCTGACAGACAACGAGCCCGGCACCGGTTCGGGATCCGTGAGGTTCTACCGCGTGCAGACCCCTGCGGCACCCTGACTCGGACAGGACCCGGCAGTTCCGGGTCTACCGCAAAGCTGGATCAGTTGTAGGTCCCGATGGCGCGGGCCCAGATGTTCCGGAACCGCGTGGGGTTTCCGTGGTCCTGGAGCCGGATGCCCCCCTTGCCGGAGTAGGCTTTGTAGGGGTCGGTGGCCCGGTGGTTTGTGGGGCCGTTGAGTTCCTTGCGGTTGTGGACGCAGACGCCGTTCAGGAACGCGGTGACGTAGGCGGGCTTCACCAGCTTGCCGTCGGCGTCGAACTGTGGTGCCTCGAACACGATGTCGTAGGTGTTCCATTCCCCGGGAGGACGGATGGCATTCACGAGCGGCGGCCACTGACCATAGAGCCCGCCGGCCTGGCCGTCCGCGTAGGTCTTGTTCTTGTGGCTGTCGAGGACCTGGATCTCGAACTGCTCGTGGAAGAACACACCGGAATTACCGCGACCCTGGCTCTCACCCTCGACCTTTGACGGGGTGGCGAACTCCAGATGCAGCTGCACATCCCCGAATTCATCCCGGGTCCGGAGATCGCCCTTGCCGGGCGCGACCTCGAAGTAGCCGTTCTCGACCTTCCATTTCGCATCCCCATTCCCTGACTTCCAGCGGGACAGGTCCTTGCCATTGAAGAGAACGATGGCGTCGCTCGGTGCAGGGGCTCCGTTGCTGAAGGTGGCTCCCGGGGTGACGGTGGCGGGGTTGGGGCGGTCCTTGTCGTGGACCTTCCACTTCTGGCCGCGGATCTGCGGGGTGTCCGTGTAGCCGACGCCCTGTCCGAGGGCGGGTGCCACCAGGGTGACGATCAGGGGGAGGGGGAGGAGACGCTTCATGGGGCAGAGAGGGGGAATCGGCTACTGGGGGACGCTATCGCGCTTGAAGAAGATGGTGTCGCCGTCGCTGATCGCCGGCTTGGGGATGAGGGTGATGATCTTGAGGATCTCGAACAGCACCACCAGCGGCTCCTGGGTCGCGTCGATCGGATGGATGATGTCCTTGGGATAGCAGTCGAGGACCGCCTGGGTCTCGCGGTGGTACGTCTCCAACCGGCTGCGGATCACCTCCACGTTGGCGTCGTCCAACCGGTTCTCCTTCAGCGCACGCCGCTGGAGCCGGGCGACCAGCTTGTCCTCCTGGGGACACGAGAGGTTGAAGATGGCCACGACGTCGATCATGTCGGCCATGATCCTCGCCTGCTGCGGGTTCCGGGGGATGCCATCGAGGAGCATGGTGTCCGCCTCGGGGTGGAACCGACCTGAGACGATCATGGCGTCGATCGAGTTCTTCCAGAGCTGGATCGTGGGCTCGTCGGGCACGAGTTTCCCCTGGCCGGCATACTGGACGAAGATGCGTCCCAGGGGGCTGTCCACCCGGAGATTCCGGAAGGCCTCCCCGCAGGAGAAGTGCACGAAGTTGGGGATCTGTCCCAGGATCTTCCCCTGGGTTCCCTTGCCCGATCCGGGGGCTCCGAACAGCAGGATGGCTCGGTGTTTCACGGCGTCGTCGGTGTCTGATTCCGGTTGGGGTTCAGGCGGCGTCCTTGTGGCGCAGCGTGACCTGGCTGATCTCGGAGAAGGCCACGCCGACCTCCTGGCCGGTCGCCGTCTTGAAGTGCGCCTCGTTGGCTGAGATGCGGCTGATCCGGGAGGCCACGACGCTGCCCTTGCCGGCGGCCACGTCGAGCACGAGGTCGCGATCCGCCTCGGTGGTGACGACGCGGAAGAAGCTGGGGAACTGGGTCTCGAAGAACCGTCGGTTGAAGGTGGTCTCCCCGCGCCGGAAGACCTTGGGCAGTCCCTCGTTGTCGCCCGCGCTGCTCTTGGAGAGCCCGAGCGCTGCGGCGCCGCCCGACTTCGGGGTGTCGGTGACCGAGCTCGGGGCGGTGATGCTCGTCTGCGCGACGGCGGTCTCGGTGGCGTTCTCCTCCTCCGGGGCCGTGCGCCGCGGAAGAACCAGGAAGATCACCCAGCCCATCACTGGAAGGGCCGCGGACAGGGCGCACACGAGGCCGACCGGACGCCACTTGAACCGGGCCACCTCGAAGGCGGCGTAGAGGTTGGCGAAGAACAGGGCCAACAGGAGCATCAGCCCCGTCGGGGACGTCAATGCCACCCAGAGACCCTTCTTGGTCTCGATCAGGGGAACACGGCTGGCCACGGGTCGGATCGTGATGGGTGGTGCCGGCTTCTGGAGGAGATCCACCGACGGCTCGATCAGCGGCTCCGCGAACCGCCTGGCCTTCGGGTTGTCCGCCAGGATCCGGAGGGTGTCGTCGCTGAGCTTCGCCCAGTCGATGCGCGGCGAGAATTCGCCTGTCTCGAGGCGGACCACGACGCCCTCGTCGTCGGCCACCGAGAGTTCCCCCCGGTAGACGTCACCGGTGATCAGCTTGAACTCAGCCCCCAGGGCACCCAGGAGACAGAATCCACAGGCAAGGAGGAACGACAGACAACGCAGCCGAGACATGAGATCGAGCGTGGCAAATCACTCCCGGACCGGGAATCGAAAAAGTGCTGGCCATGCGGTTCCCGACGCGGTGGGGTGGAGGGGCAGGAAGTCCATGCGCCCGCCGTCCAACCAACGCCCCCGCAACGCCTCCCCGGCCCGGTCCCGCCGGCAGGCGATCACCGAGTGGCGTCGGGTCGACCTGACGGAACTGGAGAAGGCCCGGGAAATCCGAGGCAGGGCGGTCGGCGACGTCCTGCCCCGCGTGCTCCAGGGACTGAACCTTGAGCGGAAGCAGGCCGAGTCCCAGATCCTCGAGATCTGGACCCAGTCCCTCGACCCGGTCATCACCGCCCACGCCCAGCCCACGGGCCTGGTCAAGGGCACCCTCTTCATCTCGGTCGACAGCAACGTCTGGCTGGATGAACTGAACCGGTATCGGCGCCGGGAGATCCTGGAACGTCTCCAGCATGTCCTGGGACGGCAGGCCCTCCAGAAGATCAGCTTCCGACTCGGCTGACCGGCTGGCCACCGCCCCCGGTGCCCTCCGTCGATTCCCCGTCTCCCACGCGACCCAGTTCCTCGAGGTAGCCCTCGCGGAAGCTGGGATGGGCCGGGTTCCACCCGGTCTCGCGACGGAGTTTGTCCACGCGGACCCGCTTGTTGGAGTCCCCACGTCGCCGTGTGGTCGGCTGGGAAGTCCCGCCCGATGCCCCTAGTGGCATGCCTGTCTGCTTCGAGAGCCAGTCGAGGACCGTCCGCTGGGTTGCCGGCTCCAGATCGGCCACGTTGTAGACCTCACCCGGTCGCCCCCGGGACAGGGTGGCGACGACCGCGTCCGCCAGATCCTCCCGGTGGATCCGGTTCGTCCACCGGTCACCGGATCCCTCCAGCTGGGCCTGCCCCGACAGCACCCGGCGCAACAGGGATCCGCGACCCGGCCCATAGATCCCGGCCACCCTCAGGATGCACCCGGACAGCCCCCACTCCCGGCAGGCCTCCAGGATCCGCTGCTCGGTCCGGACCAGCCAGACCCCGGATTCAGACCGGGGCTCGGTGGGCGACTGCTCGTCGACCCAGGAGCCGTCCGTCTGGGAATACACGCCCGTGCTGCTGGTGTAGACGAAGGCACCGGGAGGATGTCGTCGCAGCCGGTCGAGCAGATGACCTGTCCCCTCGAAGTACACCCGACGATACGTCTCGGCGTCACCGCCCGATGCCGAGACCGTGTGGACAACGCAGTCGAATGGCATGTCGAGGGCTTCCAGGGACCTTGGGTCCGTGAGGTCTCCCTGCAGCGGCCGATAGGGCAATCCGGTGGGGAGTGTGTCGGGATCGGATCTGCGGAGGCCGAAGACCTCATGGCCCAGGGCGCCGAGCCGTCGGGCCACCGCCTCCCCGACATAGCCGCACCCCACGATGAGGCTCCGGCGCCCGGGTGCCCCGGGATCCAGTCCCTCCCGTTCCCGTGTTGGTTCGACCGGACCGTTCATGGGGTCCCGAAATACTTCTCCACGATCCAACGCGGCTGCCATCCATCGGGTTCACGCTTCAGTCCGGTCAGGTCCCGCATCAGTGGCGCCGGGCGGTTCGTGGTCCATGGAAGGGTGTCCCCCACCCGGTCCTGCCAGGTCTTCAGGTGCCCCAGCAGACGCTGGATGTCCGCGGCACGGTCCGGATCCCCGCCCAGGTCGACCCGCTCGTCGGGATCGTTCTGCAGGTCGAACAGCTGCCTGTGGTTCGTCGGGGGATAGCAGATGAGCTTCCACCGGTCGTCCCGCACAGCCCGCATCAGGTTGAGGTAGGGCAGGAACACCGTGTCCCGGATCTGCCCACGGCTGCCGGTCCAGAGAGGTCTCAGGCTCTCCCCATCGAGTCCCTCGGGAGGCGCCACGCCCGTCAGATCACAGAGCGTCGGATGGAGGTCGAGCAGGTACGTGAAGGCCTCCACCGATCGGCCCGCCGGGATGCCGGGTCCTGCGATCATCAGTGGGGACCGCATGCTGTGCTCGTAGACGTTCTGCTTCCCCAGCAGCCCATGGCTCCCGAGGGCGAGTCCCTGATCCGAGGCGAACACGATCACCGTGTTGGTCCCCACCGGCGATTGATCGAGGACGTCGAGGATGCGGCCGATCTGCTGGTCCATGTGGCTGATGAGGCCGTAGTACTCCGCGATCTGTTCCCGCAGGAGCTCGGGGGGGCGTGGCCACGGCAGGAGGTTCTCGTCGCGGAGCACGAGCTGCCCGTTGTCGAACGGATGCTGGGGCAGGTAGTTGCGGGGCAGGGGAGGACGGGTCGACCGGTAGCGTGTCGCCCAGGATTCCGGCGGGTTGCGGGGATCGTGGGGCGCGGTGAAGGCGACGTAGGCGAGGAATGGGGTTCCAGGACGCTGCCCGCGGAGGAATCCAATGGCCTCGTCAGCGAACTGTTCGCTGGAGAAGCGTTCGGCAGGTCGGGGCTTGCTGAAGGTCCCGTCTGGACCGAGGTGCTGGATCTGGACCCGGGTGTGGTCGTCCATGCCTCCGAAGTGGATGGAACGCCCGCGCTCGAAGCTGCGCAGGAACGAGGGCTTTCCGTTGTGCCACTTGCCCGTTGCAAAGGTCCGGTACCCGGCCTTCCGGAGCCGGGTCGGGAAGGTCTCGACGTTCTCGAGTTCGTGGCCGACCCGGAACCAGGTCCGCCCGCTCATCAGCATCGCCCGGCTGGGGATGCAGACCGCCCCGCTGTTGCCGCCGAAGCAGTAGTTGTTCCGGAAGCTCACCCCTCGGGCCGCCAGGCGATCCAGGTTCGGGGTCTGGATGTACCGGTTGCCCCAGGCCCCGATCGTGTCGGCCCGCTGGTCGTCGGACAGCAGCACGACGACGTTCGGCCGGGGCTGGGACTCCGCCAGGACGACGGCGCACCACACGGTCAGGAGTGCGGCGAGGAGACGCGTTGGAGTCACACCCACAGGGAAGCGCGATTCGCCCCGGTTGCCCATCGGGAAACGCTGACGAACACCGGTTGGAAGCCGGTTTGACGCGCCCCGCGAATGACGGTAGCGCTGGGGCGATGCTGAAGCGGTTACCTGTTGCCCTCGCGTGGACGGTCCTGATGTTTGTCCGTCTTTCGTCCACCGCCGCGGAGGCCACGCCCGCCACACCTCCCCCGGTCGACATCGTGATCGAGAGGATGGTGGAGCGATCGCGTGTGGGTTTCGGCGACAACAACGGGCTCCATCATACGTGGCGTCGATTCACGGTCGTCGAGGAGCTCGACTCCCGTGGACAGGTCGAGAAGCGCAAGACCAAGGAGCATCAGGTGGTCGGGCGGGGATCCGTCCAGGAGGCGAGACTCGTCAAGGTGGACGGTCGTGAGATCCCCGAGAAGGAGCTGCGCCGCGAGGGGGACCGCGAGCGGGAGAACCGTTCCCGATATGCCCAACGGGGCGGACGGAAGGGAAACCTCGAGCTCGATGAAGCCCTCATTCGAAGGTTCCGATACCAGTGGCTGTCGAATGCCGTCGTCGACGGGCGCCCGAACCACATCCTGGCCTTCACCCCGGCCTCGGCACAGGACACGGGCAAGATCGCGGACCGCATCATAGGCCAGCTCGCGGGCAGGATCTGGGTCGACGAGCAGACCTTCGAGGTTTCGCGGATTGAGGCCCAGAACCTGAAGCGAGTCACCTTCGGAGCGTTTCTGGTCGAGCTGTCACGGATCCGGTTTGAGATCGACCGACGCCCCGTGGCAGGTGGCGTCTGGGTCAACACCCGCCTCGATAGCCAGATCGAGGGCCGCAAGCTCTTCGACCGTTTTGGCGTCCGGATGGACGTGGTCCAGGAGGGATTCGAGGCCGTGGACGGCGACAAGGGCCAGGCCGGGGGCGACGCCAACCGTTGACCCACCGACAACAGCCGGTTCAGGCCGGAGGGTGGGAGGTCGTCAGGGCCCTGACCTTGGCGCTGACGCGGTGGAAGGCGGGATGCTTCCGTGCGCTGGCGAGGTCGGGGTCCCGCTGGAGGGACCTGAAATCCCGGAACCCGAGATCCAGCGCGTGCTCGAGTTCCCGGCAGGCACGCTCCGGTTCGCCGATCAGGGCCAGGCTGCAGGCGAGGTTGAAGCGGATGACCGGATCCCCCGGTCGCAGCGCCCGCAGCCGCTCATCGATCGCCAGGCTGTCGGCCGAGCGACCACGGAGTCCGTAGGCGTCCCCGAGGGCTTCGAGTGCCTCGATGTATCCGGGATCCCGCTCCACCAGCCGCTCGAGGAACCCAATCTCGATGTCGAGATCGTGGGCTTCGCGACGACTGAGGTGGCGTTTCACCGGTGACTCCATGCGCGACGAAGTGTCTGTTGCGTTCCGATCCCGTCAAGGCGGGGTCGGGACAAAGACGGGTCGGATGTGTCCGAAGCGGGTCGGGTCGGATGCTTGCTGCCACGGGATCAGGACTCCTGCGTCTCCCGGCAAAACGGTTTGCAGTCGGGGACGGGCCCCGGATACTGGACCGGCAGTCCGTCAGACCATCCTTCATGAACGAGTGGAACATCCAGTCCCGCAGCTCCGTCTGCGTCCTGACCAGCAGGGAATTCCAGGACCATGAGCCGTGCCACACGGTGCTCCTGACCGCTCCTGCCGGGGGATTCGAGCGGTTGGACATCAGCGAGGAGGCCTGGAAGACCCAGGGGTCTGAGATCCTGTCGCGGCCCAACCTGATCTCGCATTGGCGTGGGGAATACCAGGCCCCGCCGCCGGCACCCCCGGAGCCGATCCGGCGGGATGACGCCGAGTCGCTCCTGCAGCGGTTGATCGGGCTCAAGAATCCCCAATACGCCGCGGCCTGCTACATCCTGTCGGTCATGCTGGAGCGCAAGCGGCTGCTGAAGGTGAAGGCCCAGCTCCGCGAGAATGGCCAGAGGCTCTTCGTCTACGAGAACCCCCGCACCGGGGATGTCTTCACGATCCTCGATCCCGACCTCCAGCTGGACCAGCTCGATACCGTGCAGCGCCAGGTTGCGGATCTGCTCGCCAAGGGCCCCGCTCCCGATCCGTCCGCACCAGCCGCATCCGAACCCTACTACGCCCCCGCGGTCGTGCCGACCCTCCCGGGTGAGAACTGACCGTGCCGTCGTCCCCGTCCCATCCCGGTCCGCTGGAACAGGCACTCGGCCACCGGTTCCGCGATCCATCCCTCCTGGTCCTGGCCCTGACCCATCCGTCCCTGGCCAATGAGACGGGCACCGGGTCGCGCCAGCAGCACAACCAGCGCCTGGAGTTCCTCGGCGATGCCGTGCTCCAGCTCGTCATTACGATGGAGCTGTATCGGAGTTTTCCGGGCTCTGGAGAGGGTCCGTTGACCCAGGCGAGGGCGCAGATGGTCAACCGCTCCTCCCTCGCGGAGCAGGGACGCCGACTGGGCCTCGGGGAACACCTGATCCTCAGCCGGGGCGAGGAGACGACCGGTGGACGGACCCGGTCCTCGACCCTCGCGGACGCCTTCGAGGCCGTGATGGGAGCCGTCTTTCTCGACGGTGGATTCGAGCAGGCCACCGAGGTGATCCGGGGATTGTTCCGCGACGCCTTCGGGGAACTCGATGAACTGCCGAACCTGTCCAACCCCAAGGGGGAGCTCCAGGAGCTGCTCCAGGCCAAGTCCCCAGTCCCGCCCCGCTACGAGCAGGTCTCGGTCTCGGGTCCCGACCACTCCCGGCAGTTCGAGTGTGCGGCATACCATGGGGACGTCGAACTCGGGCGGGGGATGGGTCGGAGCAAGAAACTCGCGGAGAGCGCCGCCGCCTTGGCTGCGCTCGAACGCCTGCGTCGGGGTGCTGTTGCGGCTCGTGGTGCGGGAGAACCCGAGGTCCAGCCGTGAGCCGGAAATCCCCCAGGATCGCCGAGCGGATCGCCGGGCTGTCCGGCGGAGGGTGGGATGCCCATTACCTCGGCTATTTCGACTGCTTCAACCGGCAGGAGTTCTACGAGGCCCACGATGTCCTGGAGGAACTCTGGCTTGCGGGCGGCAAGTCGGCGTCCAACTACGCCTTCCACAAGGGCCTGATCCAACTGGCCGGGGCCTTCGTCCATCTCCAGAAAGATCGCCTTCAACCGGCCGTTGCCCTCTTCAATCTGGCGGACAACAACCTGCGGCAGTACCCCGCGCTCCACGATGGGGTCGACCTCACGGTCGTCTTGGGTCTGATCGACGACTGGCGGGGTCGGGTGGGCAGGGACCCCGGCGCACCGAATCCGCTGCGATCTGGAACGCCTCCACGACTGGCTCCTCCCTCGAAGGCATTCCCGTGAATGGAGGATGGGCTCGCCGGTGCGGTTTTCCAAAACGGGCCCCAAGATCTAGGGTCACGCGATCAAGGGACAGGCCCTCAATCGGTCCTCGAAACGGGAAAAATCCTGTAACCCAGGTGTTGGACGCGTTGATTCGACGTACCAAACGGGTGGATGCCATCGGGCCTGCTCCATGGACTGCATGCGTAGACTCAGGTCCTAAACCCATGGCCGGGCCCCTTATTTCCCCTCGGTCGTTTTCGCAGACCCTGACACTCTGGGGATCCTCAGCGAGTCCTGGACTCGCCTTCGGACTTCCCGTCGCGAGTCGCCCGCGATGTCAGCCGTGAAATCGGCACTGATTTGATCGGCGTTTGGTGATCGATCCCTGATGAATACCCCTCTGTTGCAGCGAACCTTGCTTTACCGGGCAGTGGACCTCGCTTGTCGCATCTCCGAGCGCGCCTTCGGGGGATCTCGGCTCGATGGCGAGGTGATTGAACGGGAGGCGCTGTCGATCACAGGCCGGGAGAGCTTTCTTGGCGAGCGATTCCGCGAGCCGTATCACATGCTGGTCGAGGAACTTCGCCGAGACGCCAGACTCAACGCCATGGGTCGAGTGGCGGCTGTGCGCATGCTGCTCCGGGCGCTCGTGACGAGGGCCAGCCTGGAAGCGGTCTGGCAGGGCCCCACGCCTGACGAGCGCCACCTGTTCCGCCCTTCCCAGCCCCCACTCTTTCTCGTCGGCTTGCATCGCACAGGCACCACGCTGCTTCAGAGGCTGCTCGCTGCCGATCCAGGGTCCCGTCCGCTTCTCTACTGGGAGTCGTACTATCCCCTGAGAACCATGCACCGACGTCCGGACGCGACCACACCGGCTGTCCGGCGACGAGCCGCCATCCGGAAGCAGTCGTTTTATCGTCTCATGATGCCCGCCCTCGACGACATCCATGAGATCGACGCCCGGGGGCCTGAGGAATGTCACTGGCTCTTGCTCGTCACCCTCATTTCGTACGGGTTTCCCATGCAGTATCGGTTGGACCGGTATCACGACTGGCTCGATGGACGCACCGAAGCGGAGTGGGAGTTCGCCTATCGCGAGTACCTGTCGATGCTCGGCCTCCTTGCTGGGGAGGGCGATGGGCACTGGATCCTCAAGTGTCCGCTGCACGCGGCCCGAATTGGCACGCTCGCTCGGCTCCTCCCTTCGGCGGTGTTTGTGGAGACGGTCCGCGAGCCGATCGCGGTCACCGGGTCGTTCTGTAGCCTGACGGCGGCTCTTCGAGGCATGGGCTCAGACGCTGAGGACCTCGGCCGAACAGGCACTTTTGCGGCTCGATTCCTGGCTCGCACGTCGCGCGACGCCCGCGCGGGTGCTTCGCTTGCCGGCTCCCGCCTCATCCGGATTCACTACGACGACCTTGTTCGCAATCCCCTGGATTGCGTGAAGCTCATCTATGATCGTGCTGGCATTCCACTGTCGCCGTCCGCGATCGCCGCGATGCGCCGTACGCTCGAAAGCGACTGCCACTCCAAGCGCCCTCCTCATAGGTACAACCTCGCTGACTTCGGCCTTGATGCCGCCACGGTGAGTTCGATGCTTGCCGAGGATCCATTGTGAAACACTGAACAGCCAAGAATCGGTACCCCCTGCATCCGGGAAAATGGGCGGAGCCTATTGTGAGTCGCCCCCATCAGGTGCCGTGTTTTGGGGATGGGAATCCGTGAGGATCTGATGGCATCGGTCGCCAGGAGGGACGTCGTGGGCAGGTTCTGCCGGGGGGGGAAGAGGGTTGATTTCCTGACGGACAGGAGCCGAGGGCCTTCATCGGCCGTTTCTTTTCTACCCCTTCCTTCACCGACCCTTTGTCGGCGAAGTCCCTCGATTTCTCGAAGGTTCCCGATTTGGTGCGCACGGCAGGACTTGAACCTGCACGCCTTACGGCACTACCACCTCAAAGTAGCGCGTCTGCCAATTCCGCCACGTGCGCGTCAATCGGGGTGTTTCACCGCCACCCGCGGGCTTTAGATGGTCGGGGCGGTGAGATTTGAACTCACGACCTCCTGTACCCGAAACAGGCGCGCTAGCCAGGCTACGCTACGCCCCGAACCAAAAAGCCTTGGGAAAATGGGAAACGAAGGACGGTTTGCAAAGACAATTCTGCGGAACAATTCAGGAGGCCTCATGCAGGGACACCGGGAGGCGGCGATGGAATAGGGGAAGATGACGTGAGGCCTCCGGGACCGGATCCCACGTGCCGCAGTCGTCAGGGTTTCGCCGCTCCCTTGCGCCGGGAGCGTTGCAGATCCCGGATCACCCGATAGCCGATCCGCTTCACCCCCTGCCGGTCGAGCAGGGCCCGGATCTCCGGGTCGTGGGTGAACGTCTCGAACTCCGCACTCCGGACCGCCCAGCTCCCGGTGATCGACTTCAGCTCCTCCGTCGGCCGTCCCGCATGGATGAAGATCTCGGTCACTCCAGGTTTGAGTTCCGCAAGACGCCGCATCCAGAACGCCTTCACTGCCTCCGGCTTCGAGTAGCCCATGTCGTGGACGAAATCGTCGGTGAACAGGATGCCGTCGGCCGCGAACTTCGCCCGCCAGTGGGGCATGCCGGCCTTGTCGAAATCGGCCTGTGCCGCCATCCGGACCGGCAGATCGAACTCCACGGCCAGCTGACGGTAGACCTCCAGGTAGGCCGGTTGGTACTGCAGCACGCCCATGTGGGAGTCGAGGTGGGTCACGTCGATCCCCGCCGCGAGGGCTTTCCGGATCTGTGCCCGGGACTCGAGCAGCGCCTCCCTGGGCGATGCCTTCGCATACACCTGGGGGGCCTCCGACCAGAGGTAGCCGTCGGGATCGAGGAGGCCGGGCACCTGGTCCCTCGAGGCGACAGGACCCCAGCGGTATCCCTTCCACTCTGAGGTCTGGACCAGGTGCAGGCCGAAGTCGGACGCGGGGTTGGCCTTCGCGTGGGCTGCGATCTCCGGGAACCACGGACACGGGACCATGATCGTCGCAGAGGTCATGAGGCCGTCCCGGAGGCAGTCCAGCGTCGCCTGGTTGGCGGTGTGGCACATGCCGGTGTCGTCGCCGTTGATGATGAGGATCTTCTCATCGGGGCGGTACCCGAGACGTTCGGCGAGTGTCTGGGCCCGGGTGGGCAGGAGGAGAAGGAGCGCGGGGAGCAGTAGCCTGAGGGAGGGGTGCATACCGTGGAGATCGCGTCCGGGATATGCCGGATCCACTGGGTTGACAAGGATCCCCATCTTCCAGTCTGGCGTTAGAGGATGTGAGCCTTCCGAAATCGCCCCTTGTCGATGGATGGGAGTAACTCTAGACCTTTTCGCCATGATCCCCCGGATGAGCCAGCGGCGGGCCTTCACCCTGATCGAACTCCTCGTCGTCATCGCCATCATCGCGATCCTAGCAGGGATGCTTCTTCCGGCGCTCGGCAAGGCGAAGTCCAAGGCCCTGACGATCCGGTGCAACAACAACCACCGCCAGATCGGCATCGGACTCCACATCTATGCCGACGACCATCGGGACTTCTTCCCCGTCTACTCGGACTGGGGGACCATGGGTGGCAAGACGGGTAAACTGACGCTCCACGGTGGATTCGTGCCGGTGACAAACCGCCCGATGAACCAGTATGTCCCGGCGTTCGAAAGCTGGCATTGCCCGGCTGACAAGGGGGATTCGCTGTGGCAGGCGGAGTTCAAGCCAAAGAAGCTCAAGAGCTGTTATGACGCCTGGGGCAACAGCTATCTCACGGTCTGGGCCGTCGAGACGCTGCGGGTGAAGCATGTCACCGGGGATTCCAAGGCGCCCAAGGGCTCCAAGGAGGCGATGTCGATCAAGACGAGCGAGATCGCCAGGAGTGCCTCCAACAAGCTCATCCAGGGCGATTGGCCCTGGTGGGCGGACCGTCGCAAGGAGGACCCCATGAGCCAGTGGCACAACTACAAGGGACAGTATCGCATGAACGTCCTGTTCGGCGACGGCCACACCGAGTTCTTCGCGTTCCCGCAGTCGGCGTACCAGTGGAGCTACACCGGTCCCGCGCCCGACCCGTCCTTCACGTGGTGGTGAACGTCGTCGATCGAAAGACTCCCACCTCACGCCAGTTCCGAAAACCGCCTCGTCGCATGTCCAACATCCCCATGCCGCCCGACGCGTCCCCATCTTCTCCTGGTTGCCCGCCCCCTGGTCTTACCCGCGGCAGGCTTGTTGCCGGCGTCTTCGTGGCGCTCTTCCTGATGGGCTGCGGCCGGGATCCTTCCCAAGCCGGGTCGGGCTCCGAGCCGACCCGCAATCCGGCCATGGCGCCGCTCGACTACCTCTCGGCCCAGGGGCAGGGGAAGCGTCGTTCGGAAAACGTCGTCGCCTTGGCGCAGGTCCAGAAGGCGCTCCAGGAGTTCCAGGTCACCGAGAACCGGTGGCCGAAAGATCTCGAGGAACTGGTGCGGGCAGGCCTGTTGGCCGCGGTCCCCCGAGTGCCGGCTGGACAGAGGATCGCCTATGACCCGGCCACCGGGACGGTCCGGGTGGTTCCTGCGGCACGGTAGGCGCGGTCCGGAACGCATGGGGCATCACCTCGACCTGCGCTCCGGGGTCCGCGGGGCCGGGACCCCGTGCTGTACACGACCCCGTCGAAGGCTCAGCCTTCTCCGACAACCTCGGACCCGCTGTGCGACGTCTCGTGCACTGGTCCCTCTTGTACACCGTCGCCCCATGGACCTCCGAAGATTCCTCCGCACCTGCCAGTCCCTCGTCCGTGGTGCCTTCGTCGCCGCGTTCCTCCAGACATCGCTTTCCCTCGCGGCACCCGAACTGCCGGAGTTGTCGGTCGAGGCTGAGGGGTCGAACAGTGTCGCCGTGGGTGGGGACCTCCCCTGCACCCTTGTCGTCCGGAACACCGGCAAGGCCGCAGCCAAGGGGGTCCTGGTGACCGACCGGGTTCCGGCGGGACTCGGTGGGGCACGTGAGATCCCGTTCGCCGTGGGCGACCTGGCTCCCGGGGAATCGCGGACGCTTCAGGTGACGCTCAAGGGGGCTGAACGAGGACGGCATTGCCATGTCGCCGTCGCCACCGCCTCCAATGCGCCCACGGTCCAGGATGAGGCCTGCGTCACCGTCGTCCGCCCGTCCCTCCGTCTGACCGTCAGCCAGGGAGCGCAGGAGCAGGTCGTGGGTCGCGATGCCCGCGCGCTCATCTCCGTCGTGAACGACGGTGACGTGCTGCACGAGGGCATGACTCTCACGGTCGAGGTGCCCGAACCGGTGGAGGTCGCCAGTGCTCCGGGGGCCACCGTCGTGGGACGGGTGGTGACCTGGACTCTGGCTCCGTTGAAGCCGGGAGCCTCGAGCGAGGTGCCGCTGGTGATGACCTCGTCCCGGATCGGGAGCTGGTGCGGGAAGGTCCGGGTCGTGGCTCCCGGGGGGCTCGTCGGTGTGGCGGAGGTCTGCCCAGTCTGGAAGGGGCTCGGAGGCCTGCTGGTGGAGTTCGTCGATGTGGCCGACCCGGTCCCTGTGGGCGGGGAGGTGGGCTATTCCCTCCACATCCGCAACCAGGGCACCGCCGACCTGACCCACCTCAACGTCAGCGTCGATCTCGATGCCGAGACCGATCCCGGCTCCTCGCCCCAGGGGACGATTGCGGGAAAGAAGATCAAGTTCCCGCCCCTGCCGAAGCTCGAGGTCGGGAAGTCAGTCTCATTCAGCCTCACAGGAAAGGCTGTCTCCCCGGGGAACGCCTACCAGAAGGCCACCGTGACGGCGGACGGATTCAAGGACCCGGTCGAGGAGACCGAGGTGACGACTGTCTACTGACGTCGTGCCGCCCCGGGAGATGGGGCAGGGGTGGATCGATGCGGACGTCCCGGGGGTTCCCTCCGAGGGATCAACGGGCCGGCTGCTTCGCCGTGCTCCGGGTCTGCTCGATGAGTTCCCAGAACTTGGGGTTGTCCGCGAGGGATGCGTCCTCGTCGGCGCCGAGATTGGAGCGGAAGAGGAAGTCCTTGAGGGAATGCCTGTTGAGGATCCGGTGCACCACGATGCCGAGGGGATGGCGTTCGAAATAGATCCGGTACTCGCCCAGCCGGTAGCGCGTCAGGGTCCGCCCGTCCTTCGTCAGGTGCCCGTACTGGCCCTCCTCCCGCTGCAGCTCGTGGGGAAGGCCGCGGAATTGGCCGAGGATCTGGAGCTGGAGTTCCTTGGGCATCCGGGACAGCTCGGCGGCGCTCGTGGGGTTGAAGATGATCTGGAACGGTTGCACCGGTCAGGAGGCTAGGCGCAAGAAAGGGCCGGGTTCAAGGAATCGGCTTCGATTCGATGCCTCGGCCCACCGTGGGGAGCAGATGCCTTGCCTCACGGAGGGGTCTGCATAGCTTGTCCGCATGACCGAAGGCCTCCCACCCCGACTCCCCGTGCCGCCTGCTGCCGATCCCTCCGCCCCTGTTTTGCCCCAGTCGTCGAACCAGGTCCGACGGCGCTCCTCCAGCTGGCCCTGGATCCTTGGGGTCGCCGGCGTGGTGGTCTGCGCGCTCGCGGTGGTCATCGTCGTGGGATTCCAGTCCGGCTGGGAGGCGAGTCTCCTGAAGTCCGGGAGCCAACACGGTCCCTCCCGGCTCCGGGAAACGGTGATCGAGGACAACGATTCCGACCACAAGGTGCTGGTGATGGACATCGACGGCATCATCAGCGGGCGTGCGGCCGGGGCATCGGGCAGCCTGGTGGAGAACCTCCGGGACCAGTTCGATCGGGCTTCGGAGGATGACGAGATCCGGGCGGTGGTGCTGCGGGTGGACTCGCCCGGCGGTGAGGTCCTCGCCAGCGACGAGATCCACGACGCCATCCGATCGTTCCAGGACGAGCAGGACATCCCCATCGTGGCGGCTATGGGATCCCTGGCGGCATCGGGAGGGTACTACGTCAGCGCCCCGTGCCGCTGGATCGTCGCCCACCCCCTGACGTTGACCGGCAGCATCGGGGTCATCTTCCACGGCTACAACTACCGGGGGCTGATGGACAAGGTCGGCGTGCTTCCGGACGTGGTGAAGAGCGGCAAGCTGAAGGACATGTTCAGCGGCGAGCAGCGCCCGGAGGACGTTCTGCCCGACGAGAAGAGGATCCTGAACGATCTGGTCCAGGAGAGCTTCACACGGTTCAAGACGGTGGTCCGAGAGGGGCGGACGGCCGCGGCGGAGAAGAACAAGAAGGCGGGGATCGATGGGGGGCGGGTGTTGTCGCCCGAGTGGGAGGGATTGGCGGACGGACGCATCCTTTCCGGGATCCAGGCCCACGAGGCGGGCCTGGTCGATGAGCTGGGGGATTTCCGGAAGGCGGTTTCCCGGGCCAAGGCCTTGGCGGGGATTCCCGATGCCAACCTCGTCTCGTATGAGTCACCCCATTCCTTCGAGGACTTCCTCGGACTGCTTGGACGCTCCGGGGTGTCGGGACGTGTCCGTCTCGAGGTCCCCGGGTTCCTGCCCCAGAGCACCCTGAAACCAGGACTGCTGTATTTCATCTCCCCGCTGCACGCCCACTGAAGGGCCACCGGTTCGCTCGGCGATGGATTGATGTCCGAATCGGCACCCGTGGGCTGCGGCCTTTGGATGCGCGACGTGGCCGGTTGGCCTGATACCTGCATCCTCCGAGGTATTCGCGACATTGAGGAGGGTTCCGGTGGCACTGGAACCCGGCACGGTCCCTTTAGGGCGATCCCCTAGGAAGGCTGGCAGTACTCCTTGGATCCATCGGGCGTAGGCACCGATTGTTGGGGAATCACGGTCGGGGTGATGGTCAACACGTCGGCCCGAACCGTTGTGAAAGCCAAGCCACCCCACCACGACTTAGCAGGCAGCGGTTCGGTCCGACGTTTCTTTCAGGGTTCGGGTGACGGGCAGGGCTGGGGTGATCCCAATCCCCTTCCGGTCCTCCGGTCGTCTGAGGACAGGCGGCGCTTCCAGCCCCGTCGGTCCCGCAGTGGGTATCGGTGATCCAAAGGACTGACCATGATTGCGAAACCGAGTTCAGAGGTGCTGCCCGGTGACTTGCGACGAGCGGGTCGGAAGCTGGAGGAACACATCTCCCACGCGACCGAGATCCTGTCCGCCTCCATCATCCAGGCCTCCGGGATCTTCAAGGCCAGCCCCAGGACCCTGGCGAGTCCGACCTATTCCCGGGCCGCGGTCGATGGAGTCCTGACCGGTCAGGAGCGCGACGGTTCGATGCGGGATTGGCTGCGGCGCATGGTGCCGACCCTGATGATCGCCTTCTGGTTCGTCGCCGTGGCGGCGATCATCGCATCGACGGCCCCGGCCTCGACCGGCCCGTCGACGGCCGACAAGTCCGGCCCCCGGCTCCCTGCTGTTTCGGTGCATCCCCCCGGGGTCCACTCCGCGGAGGATCTGGCGGCCGTGGATCGGCCGGGATCCCTCTGAGGAATCCCGGCCTGCACGGCACTTCGACGGTTCCCGATCGCCCGGGTTCCACCTTCTCCCCGCCCGCCTACTGTTGGAAGGACGGGTGCTGGCGACGCCCCGATGATTCGATGAATGCGAGGAGGTCGAGGATTTCCTCCCGGCTCAGTCCATCCACCAGGTTGGTCGGCATGGGCGAGATCTTCGAGGCGGACTTCGAGGCGACCTTCTTCTTCTCGACGCGGATCTTGGCGTCCGGTTGGAGAGGATTCGGCAGAAGTACCAGGGTCTCCGGGGTCTCCTCGACCAGTCTGCCGGTGATGGACTCCCCATCCTTGAGGGTAACCGTGGTGTTCTCGAACTGCTGGGACAGCACCTTGCTGGGCTCGACGATGCTTTCGAGGAGGTCGCGTCGTGCAAACCGGGAGCTCACGGCCGTGAGATCCGGGCCGACGCCTCCGCCTTCGCGACCGAACCGATGGCAGGCGAGGCATTGCGCGTCCACGAACGCCTGACGACCCCGCTCGTAATTGCGTCCCTTGGACGCGGCATCGAGGGAGCCTGCGAGATCGGCGACGGTCCATTCCTGGACGGTCTGCCGCGCCTTCGCGGGCGGGAAGTCGCTCTTGCCCTTGCGACCCGAGGGGTTGGCGGCGATGTCGTTGAGGACCGGGGTGACCTCGTCCTTCTCGGTCGGGGTCAGACTGGCGGTCGCATCCTTGAGGAAGTTCTTCAGGAAGTTGTTGAAGCTCGCACCATCCCCGTAGGGCCGGCCGGCCTCGTCGAACCACCGCATCACCACCGCGTCATGATTGTAGCCCTCGCGGACCTTCAGCCAGTACTCGAGGTACTCCTTGCGTTGGGCCGGGGTCCAGTCCTTGGCGGTCCTGAGGTGGAACAGGTAGTGCATCAGCTCCTCCTGGGTGGAGGCCTTCGCCATCACCCCGAGGGTCTTCTCGACGACATCCGGCGCCCGGAGAGCGACCAGCACCTGCACCAGCTCGCGGTTCACGCGGGGATTGGCCTGCGGATAGATCGAGGACAGCCGTTGGGCAGCGGCCTCGACGATGTCGTTCGACGGTAGACCGTGTCGGGCGATGCTCACGCCGAGGACGCGGAGGGCGTCCACCTTCTGCCGGTCGGTGAACCCTGTGGCGGGGAGTTGTCCGAGGGCCATCCAGACCTCGTTCTGGACCTCATTGCCACCCATGCGGGCCAGCGCAAGCAGTGCGGCGAGCGACGCCTCGGTCGAGCTCTCCGCAAGTGCCCGGTCCTTCCAGTCCGCCACGGGCTGGGCCTCGAGGGCGATCCGTGCCGCGTAGCGGATGGCCCGGTCAGGGCTGTTGAGGTGCGGCCAGAGGAAGGAGACGGCCTTTCCGTCCGTGCTGGGCTTCCCGTGCAGGGCCTCGAGCTTGCGGCGCAGTTCGCGGGCCGCCAGACCCTCGCGATTGGGTTCGTTGCTTGGGGTCACCGACTTCCTGCCGGTGTAGCTCACCCGATACAGACCCGACACCGTGCCTCGGCCTCCGATCGTGAAATACATCTTCCCGTCGGCACCAATGATGACGTCAGTCAGATTGAGCGGCGGCTTCGGGGCTCCCGCTGTCACGAGCCCGGCGGGCGCGATGAAGTTCTCCATCGTCGCACGATAGCTGGCTCCCTCGGGCTTGAGGTGCACGGCCATCAGCCGGCCGTAGGTCCAGTCGAGGACGTAGAGGCACCTCTGGTAGTCGGCAGGAAACCGGGCCCCGCGACCGCTGACCATGCCCGTGGGGCATCCGATGCCGATGTCGACCACAGCGCCGAGGCTGTCCGGGTAGTCGTCAGGCCACTTGCCGGTGCCATAGCGCCAGCCGAACTCGGCTCCGGAGACCGCATGGTTGACGCGGGTCGGCCGGTACCACGGCATGCCCCAGTCCCACTCCATGTCGGCGTCCCAGACGAACAGCTCGCCGTCCACGTTGAACGCAAAGTCGAACTGGTTGCGGAATCCGCCACAGTACAGCTCGAAGTCGGATCCGTCGGGCTTCACCTTCAGGATGTAGCCTCCGGGGGCCATGATGCCGGTGGCGTGCCCGTTGCCGTCCGGCTGGCGGGGCAGGAGGTGGTCCTCCTGATAGTTCTTGTGCGCCGAGTTCGCTGAGAGTCCCTCGGGCGGTTTGGTGTGGTTGCCGGCCATCACCCAGATGTTGCCATCCGGGCCCAGCTCGACGGCGTGGGGTCCGTGTTCGCCGCCGCCAGGCAGCGCCTTCACGAGCTGGATCTTCGACCAGGTGTCGCTGCCGTCGTCGGTGATGCGGTAGAGCCCGGACTCGAACGTGGTGCTGTAGCGGTTGACCACGACCCACAGCGCACCGTGGGCGTAGCACATGCCCTGGGCGTCATAGAGGGGTTTGGCGATGAAATCCTTCTTCACGACCTCACCGTTCTTTCCGAGGGTGACCCTGAGGAGACCCCCGTCCGGATTCGTCTTCGCGTACTGGGGGCTCAGGATCAGGCGACCCTTGGGGTCCACGCACAGGTTGACCCAAGACCCTTCGCTGGGCTCGCCAGTCAGGACGAGATCCACGGCGAAATCAGGCAGGTGGTAGAGTTCGTTGGCCGCGGGAGCTGATTTCGTGGGTGCTGCAGTCACCGCACTCGGCTTGGCCGAGCCGGCGACCTGGCTCGCGAAAACGTTGCCCCAGGGCTGCATGCCCAGCTTCCCGAGCGGCTGGACTGCTGCCCACGCCCCGTCATCGAAACCGGGCTGGTTCCAGTCCTTCGCCTCGCGGTCCGAACCCTTCCAGGAGGCGTCGGTGACGATGCTGTCCTTGCCCTTGGCCGTGGTCAGGCTGAGCTGGGCGACGGCTCCCGCCGGGGATTCATCCCCATTCCAGGCCGAGATCGCGATGACGTTCGTCCCGGTCCGCAGCTGGGAGCGGACATCCACCGCGAAACCGTTCTGCCAGGCGTCGGCCCAGAGGACCCGCTTCCCGTTCACGAAGACCTCGAGCCCGTCATCGGCAGTGCCCACGAGCTTGGCCTCGGATGGGGATCCCTCCACGACGAAGGTCTTCCGGAAGAATCGTTTGTCCGCCCCATCCGTCTTCTTGAACCAGATCCACTGGGGTGTCTGGGGAAATCCGAGGGGAACGAGGACGGTCAGGAACAGCAGGAATCGAAGTGTGGCACTCATGGGACGGCGTTGAGAATGAGCCGAACCGACCCCGATTTGCAGGCGAATATTCAGAATTCGTCCGATCGGCCGGGGATGTCCCGAGGATCGTTCTCCGGTCGTGGCCGGATCAGTTGCTGCCCTGACGGAGGCTGTCGAGGATCGCACTGAACTCGTTCAGGGAACGGCATACCTTCGCCCCGATCATCTGGAGGGTCTTCTCGTAGGCGTCCACCGCAGCCCCGCCGACGATCAGGGTCGTGGATTCCGGGAGCAGCCGCTGGAGCCGTCGCAGCTCCTCAGGGAGCTGGGGGTCATCCGCAGGATGCACGAGGCTCAGGGCCACCGCCCGGGCATGGCTCTGGAGCGCAGCGCTGGCGATCTCCTCGGCAGGCAGGGAAGGGCCGAGGTAGGTGATGCGCCATCCCTTGTTCGCCGCGGCGGCGGCGACCAGGGCCGCCCCAATCTCATGCACCTGGCCGCTGGGGGTCGTGGCGACCAGCATGGGGGCGGAGGCGTGGACCGCGAAGGGCCGCGCCGCATTCGCCAGGAATGTCCGGATCACCGCCGAAGCCAGATGCTCGTGGCCCACCTTCAGTGTCCCCGCCTGCCACCCATCCCCCACCCGCTGGACGAGCGGTCCTATCACATGGCTCAGCACCGCCACCTGTCCCAGCGACAGGACCGCCTCCTCGAGCACGGACTCGAGGGTCGCGGCATCCATGGCGGTGATGGCGTGGAGGGCGGATTCGACCAGTTCGGGACCAGTCCGTGAGGATTTCGGGGCGGTGGGGGAGGGTGCGGTTCCAGGAGTGCCCATCATCGAGCGATCCCCCGTGTTCAGGTCCGACACCAGTCCGCGGAGTTCGTCGACGGGCAGTTTCGCCACCGTTCGGATGGGGTGGCCCGCCTCCGTGGCCATCTTCAGGAGCATCAACCGCTCAATGTCCTCCTCACAGTACAGCCGCTGGTTCCCATCCGTCCGCTCCGGCTGGATCGTCTCATAGCGCCGCTCCCACGCCCGGATCAGATGCGGACTCAAGCCGGTCCTCTCCGAGACCGTCTTGATGGAATGACGCAGCAACCGTTCAGACATGTACTCAACCTAGACAAAACATCAACAAACACAATCGGAATCACGATGCCACGGTTCAATACCCTCTGATGAGGCCCAAAAGAAAGGGTCTAGAGCTCTGCTAGAACAAAACATGAACAAAACGTTGACGACTTGAATGAGGTTAGACAAAACTTCGTCAGTTCGGTGGTGCTGTACTAGGCGCCTGACACTTCTGACCTACCCCAACCATGAAGAAACCTTCCCTCGCTTCCCGCCGCTCGAAGTCCTCGGTTCGGATTCCCGCTCCCCGTCTCGTGGTCCGCTCATCTAAGGTGTCGACTCCGAAGGTATCGAAGAGCCGCGCTCCGGTGAAGGTGAAGGTGAAGGTGTCGGCTCCGACCCGACCGCAGATCGAGGTGGTTCGGGGGGTGGTGGACACGGCCTCGGCCTCGGCGCCGTATGAGAGCCGGTCTGCCCTGTCACTCTACATGAAGGACGCCGTGGAGGTGCCGCTGCTCACGATCGAGGAGGAGAACGCCTTGGCAGCCCGGATCCACCGGGGTGACATGGAGGCCCGGGAGCACATGATCCGCGCGAACCTCCGCCTCGTGGTGAAGATCGCCCGTGACTACGACGGATTTGGCTTGCCGCTCCTGGACCTGATCAATGAGGGGAACATCGGCCTGATGAAGGGCGTGGAAAGGTTTGATCCGGCGAAGGGCGGCAAGCTTTCGACCTATGCCTCCTGGTGGATCAAGCAGTCCATCAAGCGTGCTCTCGCCAACCAGTCCAAGACCATCCGGTTGCCGGTCCACCTGGTCGACAAGGTCACCCGGATGCGCCGGGTCGCACATCAACTCCAGGAGCTTCTCGGTCGCGAGGCCACCGATGAGGAGTTGGCCGAGGAACTCGAGGTTCCCGTGAAGAAGGTACGTTTCTGGCAGCGGGTCGCTCAGAAGACCTCATCGCTGGACGCCCCCCTCGGGGACGAGGATTCGAGCCGACTTGCGGATGTCGTTCCCGACGCCGACGGCAAGACTCCCTATGCGACCCTCGAGGAGTCCACGACCCACAAGATGCTGCGCCAGTTCCTGGGGATCCTCGATGCCCGCGAGCTTGCGATCCTCCAGGAGCGTTTTGGCCTCGAAGGCGGGCCGGAGAAGACCCTCGACGAGATCGGTCGCCGTTTTGGCGTCACGCGGGAACGCATCCGTCAGCTCCAGAACATCGCGCTCTCCAAGCTGCGTCGGAAGATCGAGCAGCACGAGGCTGTCATGAAGCCGTCGGATGAGCCCTCTCCCTGGGTTCCCGCGGCCCTCGTCGAGCTCTGATCCTCATCCCTCGAGGAGGACCGTCGCGCCGGCCGTCGTTGCCGTGTGCGTCAGCGTCAGATGGACGGCTTTGATTCCCCGCCGTTCCGCCAACATCCTTCCTGCATCGTGGAGGATCAGGACCGGTCTGCCGGAGGGTTCCCGGATCACCTCGAGATCCAGCCATCCGATGTCGGATCCGATCCCCGTTCCGAAGGCCTTGCTGGCGGCCTCCTTCGCGGCGAAGCGCGCTGCGGCATGGAGGGCAGGGCGTCCCTGGGCCTGACAGTACTGGATCTCCCCAGGGCGGAGGATCCTGCACAGGAAGCGGTCCCCGAAGCGTCGGATGGAATCCTCGATGCGATCGATCTCCACCAGGTCCATTCCGATGCCGTGGATCATGCCTGATGACGGGGTTGGACGGGGCCTTGGGTGGATTAGCCGGAGTATCCCTGCATCGCGGACAGCATCTCCGAGATTGCCGCTGGAAGACCGATAAACACAGCCCGGCTGATGAGTGTGTGGCCGATGTTGAGCTCTTGGAGATGAGGGACGATGTGCAGCACCGGCACATTCCCCGTGGTCAGGCCATGGCCGGCGTTCACGATCAGACTGGACTGGTGGGCGAGATGTGCCGCCGCGACGAGACGCTGGAGTTCCCGATTGCGGTCATCCTTGCGGTTGAACAGGTCGGCATAGCGTCCCGTGTGCAGCTCGACCGCCTGGGCTCCGACCTTGGACGAGGCCTCGATCTGGGCCGGATCGGGATCCACAAAGAGGCTGACGCTGATCCCGTTCCCATTCAGCCGGCCGATGGTCTGCCGCAGGGAGTCTGCGGTCCCCGCGACATCGAGCCCCCCCTCGGTGGTGACCTCGTTCCGGTGTTCCGGGACCAGGCAGACGAACTGGGGGCGAGTCTTGATGGCGATCTCGACCATGGGGGCCGAGTTCGCCAGTTCCAGATTCAACGGGATCCGGAGCTGGTCCTTGAGACGTTGCAGGTCGAAGTCCTGGAGGTGCCTCCGATCTTCCCGCAGGTGCGCCGTGATACCGTGGGCCCCCGCCTCCTGACAGAGGAGGGCTGCCTCGGTCGGATCGGGCTCCGCGCGCCAGAAGGTTGGGTCATCCCGGTACCGCGCCTGCCGCAAGGTGGCGACATGGTCGATGTTGACGCCCAGTCGAAGCATGTCAGTTCCGGGTTTTGGCTGGGGTATTCGTGGCGCCGAGACGGATTGGAGGCACCGGATCCAGCCACTTGGCGAGCAAGGCGAGCTCGAGTCCGGAAAGTCCTACCGGGGATTTGCGCCGGATCAGCGCGTTGGAGGCATCCTTGCGGGTCACGGTGGTGACGCACTCGCCAATCAGGGGGCCCGCAGCGAGGAGCCACCGTACGGCAGGGGAGGTGGTCACGACGCTCCGGCCCTCGAGGAGGTCCGGGAGCTGGAAGGCGGCATTCCACTGCCGGATGGAGTCGGACGTGAACTCGAAATCATAGACCAGCATGTCCGGCTTGTTCATCTGGGAGAGCATCTCTGGCGAGGGCGGATTGGTGGTCTTCACCAGCGGGATCATGGCGAGGGTGATGAGGGGCTTCTTCTCTTTCGTCATGGCTTCCACCATTGGTGCCAGAGGCAGTCCCCCGGCGAGCACAAGGCGGTTGGTGTTCGCGAACAGCTCACCCTTGTACCGAGGCGTGGGGCTCGTCGGCGCGAATCCCCCCCGGTAGATCTCGTGGAGCCGCTTCAGATAGCCCATGGGGTCGTCGAACTGCGCCGCGAAATAGGGATAGCGGTACGACCGATTGGGCTGGCCCCAGACGAAGAGCTGGCTGGGCCAGCCGCTTCCGGTCGAGGCCTTCGGATCCAGCCACCCTGCGGTAAGAGGATCGAGCCCGCGCGCCGCAGTGAACTGGATCAGCGGCTCCCGGACGAAACCGGGTACCATCCAGTCGGGGAGCCGCTCCGGGATTGGGCGGATCGGTTTCAGGCTGCCTTCGACCCGGACATTCCCGTTGGTGGGCACGAAACTCAGCTCCAGGGCTGGTTGACCCGCCACGCGGCTCTGCCACTGGAGCAGGGTGCCCGGGGCAGCGGATGGGGCGGTCAACCGCGCCAGGGTAGCCTCCACCGGCTGGGTCGCCGCATCAGAGACCGCCAGCACCCAGGAATCCTTCCGTAGGAGCTGGGGCTTGGAGGTCGAGGACGGATTCCGGGCCGCCTGGATGGCGCCCACCCAGGCAGGCCATCGTTTCTCCCACACCGCGACCCGGTCGGCCGGCAATTGGACCGCCACAGCGAGTTCACGTCCGCCCTTTCCCGGGAGCACCTCGCCGGCGGAGGCGCTTCGGATGAGATCGTGCGCAAGGGCGATGCCCGCCTCGAGGGCGGCGGGGGGGACGTTCGTCCTGCCCGTCGCGAAGTGCCACCAGGTCTCGGCGAGATGGCGGGACATCGACGGTCCGACCGCCGACGCCTCCGGAAGGGTGAGCACCTTCCTCAGGACGGGGGCATTGGTCTGGGTCTGGAGGGCGAGACCGCCGACAAACCGCCATTGGATTTCGGCCTGAGGACCCGGACCAGCGCCATGGGCGGAGAAGAGGGTGAGGCTTGCGGCAATGCAGAGAACGAATCGGAGCATAGACGTCCCCGATTGGTCGCACGTCCGCCATTCAGGTGCAATGGAACAGAGCGCTCGGAACGGGTTGAGGTCCGTGCCTCGATAGCACCCAGTCCGTTGGGTCCCCATTTTGACGGCTAGGGGAAGCAGACCGATGGGGTGGCTGATCACCTCCGACGCGTCAGTGAATGCCAGA
>JBDLQQ010000194.1:0-3113 GCA_039800465.1 Verrucomicrobiota bacterium | reverse complement strand
CCAATCATGTCATACAACCCAAACGCATTGGGCAGGTGCTGCTTCACGGGGCCGGTTTCACCACCACCAAGCGAATCCCTATAAACGTTCCCACCCCACCATGCGATAGCATCCAATTCCTTGTTGCGATCTTTGTAATCGACATAGACCGCCCCTGACGTCCCAGCACGGCACGCGTACTCCCACTCCGCTTCCGAAGGCAAGCGGTACTCCTGGTTCGGAGCGATCCTCCCCTCCTTGCGATCCTTTTCCGTCAGCTTGTTGCAGAAATCAACGGCGTCGTCCCACGTAACCTGCTCGACCGGACGAAGTAACCCATACACTTTCACCAACAATTCATCGGGCGATTTGGAGGGGTTGTAACCCTTGATGGCCCGGTACTCCTGTTGGGTCACCTCGTGGTCCAATAGCCAAAACCCCTGGGTCAACGTCACCATGTGTGGGGTCTCATCATCATTATTATCCGGGTCCGTCGCGGCAGTGCTTCCCATCTGAAACGTGCCCGGCGGGATCCATTTGAACGGCCCTTGGGGGTTGCGCACCAGACCGAGTGATGAGCCCTCGAAGTCCGAACCCTCGATCGGTTGGGACGGCGTGCCCGTGGTGGATTTGCGGAATTGTTGTTTCGGCGAGACCTGCGGCGCTTGGGGTTTCGATCCAGACGGCGGCCCCGGTACTGACCCAGCGGTGGACCTCTTACCCTGGCCCCACGCCGTTTCAGGACAAACCCAGACACCCACCACCAACATCAGTGAAGCAATCGCACGACGCATCCTTCGACAGTTCCAAAGAACGGATCCCGTTCAAGTCGAACATTGCCCCAAGGGCATGAGGTCCCTCACCTCCCCATCTCGATCCCTCCACGCGAGGTCCTGCCCCGGTGGGTGCTGCAATGCCCTGCAGCACGGGGTGCGACAGCACCCCCCGAGGTAGGGCCGCAGTCCCTTGAGGCCCCATCTCGATCCCCCCGCTGCGTTCCAATCCACCCGACATCGCAGTCGGGTCGGCTGACGCGTCGGAGTAATCCGGCTGCAGAACAGGCCCGCTCCTGCCTCGCGGTTCAGAGCCAACCCTGCTTCGGGACCCACCGTTGCCTTGGGCGGACCTCCGAAACACGCGATACCCGCAGAATGGGCCCGAGGAATTTCTCCAGGGCCATGACCACTCCTGGAAGGGGTGGGACCGTTTCCGCCACACCAGCCTGCTGAACAAAGGCAATCCACTGGATGCACTTGACGGGATTGTCGCCGAATGCGGCTGTCAGGCCGGTCACAGGGCCCGTCGGCAACAATGTGTTCCGCGCTGCAAAAGTGGCGCGGATGGCGTTCTCCAGGACGTCTCCCTCAAAAGCGCTGGATTGAGCCAGGTGCCAGACGTCGAAGAAGTCCTTCATCCGGGTGTTGGCGGTCCCAAGGCGCACCATCGCCTCCAGCTTCTCGGCGATGACTGTTTCCGGAGCGTAGGCCCACAGCTTCGGCCTTGGTGTGTCCAAGAGCGTCGGAAACTCGACCCGGACCGGCGGAGGCACGGTAGCGTCGCCGAAGCCAACATCGACCTGCACCGTAATCCGCGCTTTCGCCAGTTCGGCCCGGAGCAGGATCCGGATGCCACCCACCTCCATGGAGGCCCGGATCGGTTCAGCGGTCACATCTCCAAACTCAAGGCCATCGGGCTGGACAGGTGCAGCCACGATCTCACGGAAGAGCGCGACCAGTTCCTCAAGCGAACGCCCCTGGAGACCCAGCAGATCCAGATCCCTCGTGGCCCGGTGGGGCGAACCCTCCCACACCGTGAAGAGCGTAGCCCCTTTGAGGAGGAACCGCTCGCCATGGGGCGAGGCCGCCAGGCGGCACAGCACCCTTTCCACGCCGTAGCGGGCCAGGACACGATTGAACTCCCAATTCCTGGACTGGGCCAGGGTGAGCAGACGCTGGCGCACCGAGATGGCGACACCGGTGCTTCTCATGCGAGGGACTCCACGTAGGGACGGAGAACCCTTTCCATGCGGCACACACGGGCCATGCCCCAGAGCTCATCCATGGTGAATCGCCGCCGTGCCCAGCCGTCGCGCAGCGCCTCGACGGCGACGCTGATGCCGATCTTGTTCCGGTATTTGAAGCAGTCGGCGACGGTCTTGGCGGGGGTCGTGATCCGGACGGGTACACCATCGATCTGGTGGACCGCGGTCCCTGCCCCGAGTGCCGCGCCTCCGAACCGCACGACATGCAGCGGCGGATGCCCTGACGCGGGCAGACGGGACTTGCGGTCGATCGCCATCCAGACCTCGTGCGGGGTCTGGGTGGTCAGCTCGTGGAACACCAGGGCGGACAGCAGGCAGACCACCCCCCGCGGCACCCGTACGGCCGCCTGGGCCAGACTGTGATGTTCAGACACCTCGTGGCCCGCAACGGCATACACCCCGCGGCTGATTCTCGAAATCCTGCCGGCGGCCAGAGGCGATCCGAGGGCATTGCGAGGGATTCCAAGCGGCACCAGATCGCGGGTGCGGATGAGCGGTTTCCGACGGAGCAAGGGTTTGAGCCGGGAATCACGGGCATCAGCCATTGCCAATCCATACAATATGTCGGCACTTATTTTCAAGTGACCACTGTTTGTATCTGGCCTGGAATGTTGGCATCGGCACTTGGTGGACGGATGCGATGGCCGCCCAGCACAAGCATCATCAACGGTCGGAAGGGGAACTGCATGATCCCCTGACACGCCGTGTCGTCATTGAAATGTCGCCTCCACATCCATCCAGTGGAGCAGACGCCAACCCACTCCACCATCGCCAGATTTAGGGAGGAGAAGCGGATCGCGCCCGGTGGGTGCTGTAGTCCCCTGCAGCACGGGGTACGATAGCACCCCCCCCGAGGTAGGGCCGCAGTCCCTTGAGGCCCCATCTCGATCCCGCCGCTGCGGTCCAATCCACCCGACACCGTGGTCGGGTCGGCCAAGTCATCCCTGGATCCCGGCCGCTCACCACCTCTTCTCCGAGGGTATGGGTTTTGTGCAGGCGGTCCTGTCACACAGGCAGGTAGCATTGCAGAAAGGACGGAGACGGGACCACCATAGGACCTGTTGGTGAGCTAAACCGGCAGGTGGCACTACGG
>JBDLQQ010000193.1:0-7181 GCA_039800465.1 Verrucomicrobiota bacterium | reverse complement strand
ATTTGCTTGCGACGCCTCCGGGGGGTCCGGAACCTCCGGCCCAGTCCCGGGCGCCGAATCTGTCCTGCCTGGGTTGTCCTTCATGAGCACGACCTCCTATCCCGCCGAGCGCATCCTCCTCGGCCCCGGCCCCAGCCCCGTTCCCCATCGCATCCTCCAGGCCCTCGCGGCACCCACCCTGGGGCATCTGGACCCCCAGTACCTCGCCATCATGGACGAGACCTGCGAGCTGATGCGTCAGGTGTTCCAGACGAAGAACCTGCTGACCTTCCCGGTGAGCGGTACGGGCATGGCGGGCATGGAATGCATCGCGGTGAACCTCCTCGAACCGGGAGACGAAGCCATTGTCTGCGTCAACGGCGTGTTCGGCGGACGCATGAAGGACGTCATGGAGCGCTGCGGCGCCAAGGTCCATGCGCTCGAGGCGCCCTGGGGCGAGACCTACTCCCTGGAGCAGATCGCCGAGGCGCTCGACCGCCATCCCGGCGTCAAGGTGTTCGCGATCGTCCATGCCGAGACCAGCACTGGGGCTTGGCAGTCGCTGGCGGGGATTGCCGACCTCGTCCATTCCCGGGGCGCCCTGTTCGTGGTCGACGCGGTCACGAGTCTCGGTGGCCACGATCTCCGGGTCGATGACTGGGGGATCGATGCCATCTACAGCGGCACCCAGAAGTGCCTCAGCTGTCCCCCGGGACTCTCCCCGGTCAGCTTCGGGGAACGCGCCCTGGCCCGGATGGATGCCCGGAAGACCAAGCCGCAGTCGTGGTACCTCGATGTCTCGATGCTCCGGAAGTACTACCTCTCCGGGGGCGGCGCCGGTGGCGGGCGGGTGTACCACCACACGGCGCCCATCAACATGACCTATGGGTTGCGGGAGGCGTTGAAGATCGTGCTCGAGGAGGGTCTCGAGGCGCGGATCGCACGGCATGCCGCCATGCACCAGCGGCTGCGTCGGGGTCTCGAGGCGCTGGGTCTCTCCTACATCCCGAGGAATTCCCTCCACACGCTCAACTGCATCGGGATCCCCGCCGGCGCGGAAGATCTCAAGGTCCGCCAGCGGCTATTGGCCGACTATGGCATCGAGATCGGAGCCGGTCTGGGCGTGATGGCTGGCAAGGCGTGGCGCATCGGCCTGATGGGACACGGCTCGACGGTGCGGAACGTGGACCTCGTCCTTGCGGCCCTGCGCGAGGTGCTTCGCTGACCGGCCGTGGGGAACATCCTCCCCCATCGTCTCGCGGGCGTCCTGCCGCCCGAACGCTGGCTCACCCGACCGGTCGAGCTGGCGGCGTATGAGAGTGACGCGTTGACGGCCTTCCGGACCCGGCCCGTCGCGGTGGCGGTCCCGGAGACCACCGACGAGGTCATCGCCCTGGTCCGTGCCTGCCACGAGGCCCGGATCCCGTTCGTGGCCCGGGGCAGTGGGACGAGCCTCTCGGGCGGTTCCCTGCCGGTGTCGGATGGGATCGTCATCACGCTCAACCGTCTGAATCGGATCCTCCGGATCGATCCCGCCCAGCGGATCGCCGTCGTGGAGCCCGGGGTGATCAACACCCAGGTGTCGGTCGCCGCCGCCGCCCACGGGCTGTATTACGCGCCGGATCCCTCGAGCCAGACCATCTGCACCATCGGCGGCAACGTGGCGTTCAACTCCGGCGGCGCCCACTGCCTCAAGACGGGCATGACGGCGAACCACGTCCTGGGCCTGAAGGTGGTCCTCGCGACCGGCGAGGTGGTGTCGTGGGGTGGCGACAGTCGCGAGCGCGTGGGTCCGGACTGGTGTGGGCTGTTCACGGGAAACGAAGGGCTCTTCGGCATCGCCCTCGAGATCACCCTCCAGCTGTTGCCCAAGGCCGAGGCAGTCCACACCGTGCTCGCCGGATACCGGTCGCTGGAGGCGGCCGGGAATGCCGTGGCGGCAGTGATCGGAAGCGGCCTGCTCCCGGCGGCGATGGAGATCATGGACGCCCTGGCCCTGGAGGCGGCGCGGGCTGCGGTCCACGCGGACTATCCGCCGGGTTGTGAGGCGGTCCTGATCGTCGAGTTGGAAGGACCGCGGGAGACGGTGGCCGTGGAGCGAGCCCGGCTGGACCAGATCCTCGCATCGAGCTCGGCGGTTGGGATCCGTCCTGCCCGGGATGCCGTGGAGCGCCTGGCGATCTGGAAGGGGCGCAAGTCGGCCTTCAGTGCGGTGGGCCGGTTGTCACCCGACTATATCGTCCAGGACGGCGTCGTTCCCCGGCAGCGTCTGGGCGAGGCGTTGAGACGCATCGACATGATGGGGCGCGAGGCGGGGATCCGGGTGGCCAACGTCTTCCATGCGGGGGATGGCAACCTGCATCCCCTGATTCTCTTCGATGGTCGCCAACCCGGGGCCCTCGAACGCGCCGAGGTCCTCGCGGGACGCATCCTCCGGATGTGCCTGGAGATGGGTGGCTCCATCACCGGGGAACACGGCATTGGGGTTGAGAAGAGCGCCTTCCTCCCAGAGATGTTCGGTACGGATGAGATCGAAGTGATGCGTCGCATCCGTGCGGCGTTCGACCCGTTGGAGATCTCGAATCCGGGCAAGATGTTTCCCGACGGCACCGCCCCCTCGTTGCAGCATCGGGGGCCCCATCCGCTGGAAAGGGCCGGGCTGCTCTCCCGCGAATGAGTGCTGTCGTCCAGCCCGGGTCCCTCGGAGCACTCACCGAGGCGGTGCGATCGGTCCCGCGTCTCCACCCCACGGGGGCGGGTACGAAGCCACGTCTCGTTGCGACTGACGCCACCCGACTGGACCTGACGGGTCTGAGCGGGATCCTGGAGTACGATCCCGGGGAATTCACTTTCACGGCATTGGCCGGCACGCCGGTCCGGGAGGTCGTGGCGGCATTGGCGGAGAAGGGTCAGTACCTGCCGTTCGATCCCGTGCAGGTGGAGGTGGGCTCCACAATCGGTGGGCTGATCGCGTCCGGGATCAGTGGACCGGGACGCCTTCGTTACGGCGGGGTGCGGGATTTCATCCTGGGGGTTCGGATGGTCGACGGGTCGGGTCGACTCCTGCGGTTCGGGGGCAAGGTCGTGAAGAACGCTGCGGGGTTCGATGTTCCGAAGTTTCTCGTGGGCAGCCTGGGCCGATTCGGGGTCATTGCCGAGGCGACCTTCAAGGTGTTCCCGCGCCCGGAGGCGCGCCGGACGCTCCGGCTTTCGGTCCCGTCGCTGTCGGCGGCCCTGGAGGTGGCCGATGTGTTGGGCCGTTCGCGTTTTGATCCCGAAGCCATCGATCTCCTCCCGGACGATGGGGGACTCCTCGTCCGGTTGGCGGGTCCGGAGGCGGCCCTCGAGGCACTCGCCGCCGATCTGCTCCAACGTCATCCGGGCGAGCGTCTCCCGGAGGCGATGGCCTCGGGCCATTGGCATCGGCTCAGCGAGTTCACGTGGCGATCGGCCGGGGATGCCCTGTGCAAGATCCCCTGTCACCGCGCCGGGGTGGTTCCATTGGACCGGGCGCTTCGTGAGACCGGGGCCCGGGTCCATTGGAGTGCGGGGTTCAATGTCGCGTTCGTATCCCTTCCGTCTCCTGCGCGGGATGGGGGTGCCTTGGAGCATCTCTCTGGTCGCCTCACGGAGTGGGGTCTCACCGCACTGACCCTCGACGGGCAGGCACCGCTCCTCTGGGGTGCCCGGCCCGAACGACGGATCGAGAGGGCGGTGAAACACGCCCTCGACCCGGACGATCGGTTTCCCGGACTGTCCACCTAAATGCTCCACTCGATTCCCACTGACCGATTCGGCGCCCTGGGTGAACCCATGGCCGATGCCGTCTCGCGCTGTGTGCATTGCGGGTTCTGCCTGGCGGCGTGTCCGACCTACCGGGAACTCGGGCAGGAGATGGATTCCCCCCGGGGCCGCATCGTCCTGATGAAGGAGGTCCTCGAGGGAAAGGTCCCCGTGGAGGAGGCCCAGCCGCACATCGACCGGTGCCTCGGCTGTCTGGCCTGTGAACCGGCCTGTCCGAGCGGGGTGCCGTATCGGGATCTGATCAGTCCGTTCCGGGCGTTGGTGTCCTCACAGGTTCCACGGACGTGGCAGGAGCGGCTCCGTCGCCAGCTCGTGTCCCTGACCCTCCCGTACCCGGAGCGGTTCCGTCCGGCGGCCATCCTCGGCATGTGGGCTCGGCGACTGCCCTGGGTGCCGCCCGTCATGCGGCCGATGCTGGACCTTCTCCCCGAGCGGGTGCCGTCCGAGGAACTCTGGCCCGAGGTGACGCCCGCCCGGGGGACGCGTCGTGCCCGGGTGGCGTTGCTGTTGGGATGCGCCCAGCAGGTGCTGGATCCGGATCTCAACTCGGCTACCCTGGAGGTCCTTGCCGAGAACGGGGTCGAGGTGGTCGCCCCGCAGTCCCAGGGGTGTTGCGGGGGATTGGCCTGGCACACGGGGGATCTCGAATCGGCCCGGGCGCTGGCCCGTCGCAACCTGCTCGCGTTCCCGAGGGACGTGGACGCCATCCTGACCAACGCGGCCGGATGTGGCTCCGCCCTGCATGAGTACGGGCTCATTCTCAAGGGCACTCCTGATGAGGCGCAGGCCCGTGCCTTTGCGGGGCAGGTTCAGGACGTGAGTGTCTTCCTGGATCGGCTCGGTCTTCGGAATCCCCTGACCGCGCTGCCGTATCGGGTCGTCTACCAGGATGCCTGCCATCTGGGGAACGCCCAGGGTGTCCGCCAGCCACCGCGGACCTTGCTGCGGTCGATTCCCGGGTTGGAACTGCTGGAACTTCCTGACGCCGACCAGTGCTGCGGCAGTGCCGGGACGTACAACATCGACCAGCCCGAGCTTGCGGCACGGCTGGGGGAACGGAAGGCCAGGGCGGTCCTGGACTCCGGCGCCACGCATGTGGCCAGTGGCAACATCGGGTGCCTGACCCAGATCCGGGCCCACCTGAGGCGTCTCGGCTCCCCGATCGTGGCCTGTCACACCCTCCAGCTTCTTCGCGACGCCTATCGGCGCCCCGGATCCTGAGTTCCCGAGTCCCTGAATCTTCCCACCTCCTGTCCATGACCTGGTCCCAAGACTACAACCCACTCGGGCATCTCCTGGTGTCGGCACTCGTGGCGGCGGTTCCTGTGGTGGTCCTTCTGGGCCTGCTGGCCTTCTGGCATGTGCGGGCACAGATCGCGGCGTTGGCGGGACTGGCCACGGCGGCAGTGATCGCGGTCGGGGTCTACCACATGCCCGCCCAGTTGGCGGTCCTCGCCGCGGGCTACGGCGCTGCGTTCGGCCTGTTCCCCATCGGCTGGATCATCCTCAACGCCATCTTCATCTACAACCTGTCGGTCCAGACCGGTCAGTTCCGGGTCCTCCAAGGTCAGATCGCCGGGGTCTCGACCGACCATCGGATCCAGGCCCTGCTCATCGCCTTCAGCTTTGGGGCCTTCATGGAGGGGGCCGCCGGGTTTGGGTCGCCGGTGGCCGTGACTGGGGCGTTGATGATCGGACTCGGGTTCCGACCGCTCGAGGCGGCGAAGCTGGCCCTGATCGGCAACACGGCCCCGGTGGCCTATGGGGCGTTGGGAACGCCGCTGATCACCCTCGCCAAGGTGACGAACATCGATCTCGGGGACCTGAGTGCGATGGTGGGACGCCAGGTGCCCCTGTTTTCCGTGATCGTGCCCTTCTGGCTGGTGGCGGCGCAGGCGGGGTGGCGGGGCATGATCGGCGTCTGGCCGGCATGTCTCGTCTCTGGACTCAGCTTCGCGGTGCTTCAGTTCGCGGTCTCGAACTTCCATGGCCCGTGGCTGGTCGACATCATCAGTGCCGTCGGCTCGATGGGCGCCCTGGTGCTGTTCATGCGATGGTGGCGTCCGTCGGACGTCCCAGAGACGCCACCGTCCCCTGCGAAGGACTCCGACTCCGACCCGGGCTGGCGGGCGTGGGTTCCCTGGGTGTTCCTGACCGTGTTCGTCTTCATCTGGGGTTTGCCGTCGGTGAAGGCGGGTCTGGACGGGATCTTGGCTGCGTCGTTCGAGATCCCGGGTCTGCACAGGATGGTGATGAAGGTGCCCCCGGTCGTGGCGCATCCGGAACCTGAGGCGGCGGTGTTCTCCCTGAACATTCTCTCGGCCACCGGGACCGCCCTGCTGTTCGCGGGGCTCTGTGCCGGCCTGATGCTGGGGATGGGACCCGTGCGTCTGCTGCGGGTCTACGGCGAGACACTCTGGAGTCTCCGGGTGTCCCTGATGACCATCGCCCTGATGCTGGCCCTGGGATTCACCACCCGGTACAGCGGGACGGATACGACCATGGGATTGGCGATGGCGACCACCGGGGCGTGGTTCCCATTCTTCTCGCCCCTGATCGGATGGCTCGGGGTGGCGCTCACCGGGAGCGACACCTCGTCGAACGTCCTGTTCGGCAACCTGCAGCACGTCACCGCGCAGCAGCTCGGCCTGTCACCGGTCCTGATGGCGGCATCGAACAGCTCCGGCGGTGTGATGGGCAAGATGGTCGATGCGCAGAGCATCGTCGTGGCAAGCGTGGCGACGGGGGGGCATCCGGAGAGTCCGGACGCTGGAACCATCCTGAGGTCGGTCTTCTGGCACAGCATTGCCCTCGCAGTGTTGGTTGGGATCCTGGTGATGCTCCAGGCCACCGTCCTGAAGGGCATGGTCCCCCGCTGATCCCCCAAGGCGCGCGAACCGTCTGAGGAATTGGATTCCCCTGTGTACCGACTGTCCGTTGACTGATGTCGTGTTGGCGCGGAAGGACTGGAATCCAGAGCGGGTGGTGCGGATGGTGACGGCGATACTGATCGCCTGGATGGGCTCCATCCTGATCGCTGGTGCGATCTCGAGTGCCCTTCGAGCCAAGGGCCAGCCCGTTTCGATGCTTCTGTCCCTGGTCGTGGTGGGCATCGCCTTCCATGGGTTTGGACTCGTTGCGGTGGCCTTCCTGCTCCGACAGGAGGGGCGCACGTGGTCGGAGGCATTTGGTTTCGACCGGCAATGGCGGCGATCGGTCACCTTTGGCGTCGGCTGCCTGCTGGTGGTCGCGCCCGGGATCTACCTGCTCCACGCCGGGATTGGACAGGTCCTGCCGTGGTTGGGCATCCAGCCCGATGTCCAGGCGCCGGTCCGGATGCTCATGGAGTCGGATTGGAAGGACCGACTGGTCATCGGGTTCTTCGCGGTGGTCCTGGC
>JBDLQQ010000192.1:0-4017 GCA_039800465.1 Verrucomicrobiota bacterium | reverse complement strand
GGGCATGCCTCTCCCCCGCGGTTCCCTCGTCATTCTCCTGGCCTCGATCCTCACCGGATCCGTCCAGTCAGCCGACAACTACCCCCTCGGTCCGGACTCCCTCGAGCGTGCCTCCGGTGTGCTGCAGGGACGGGTGGAGGCGTTCCAGTTCACCACCTCGAAGGTCTTCCCTGAGACCTCCCGCGACGGCTGGGTCTACATCCCGGCCCAGTATTCCGCCGCCAAGCCCGCAGCGTTGATGGTGTTCCAGGACGGCCACACCTATGTCGACGAGAAGGGGCAGCAGCGGGTACCGGTCGTCTTCGACAACCTGATCGCCAAGGGAGAGATGCCGGTCACGGTGGGTGTGTTCATCAACCCCGGCCACCGCGGGACCAATGCCCCAGCGGCCACCGGCTGGGGCAATCGGAGCAACCGGAGCTTCGAGTACGATTCGCTGGGGGACGCCTATGCCCGGTTCCTCGTCGAGGAACTGCTGCCGTTCGTCGTCCAGAAGTACGGGCTGAACCTCAGTCCCGATCCCCGCAACCGCGCGATCGCCGGCATGAGCAGCGGCGCGATCTGTGCCTGGACCGCTGCCTGGGAGCGTCCGGAACAGTTCGGCAAGGTGCTCAGCCAGATCGGCAGCTTCGTGAACATCCGGGGTGGCGATGTCATCCCGGGCCTCATCCGCAAGACCGAGCGCAAGGCCATCCGGGTCTTCCTGCAGGACGGGTCGAACGACCTGAACAACCTCCATGGCAACTGGCCGCTGGCGAACCAGCAGATGGCCAGTGCCCTCGGGTTCGCCGGCTACGACTACCGCTTCGTGTTCGGGGACGGTGGTCACAACGGCAAGCATGGTGGAGCGATCCTGCCTGATTCACTGCGCTGGCTGTGGCGTCCGGAGCTGGCCTCGCTGCCGGAGCCCCAGACGAAGGACAACTATCGCGGGGACGAGGCGCTCTCGAAGGTGTTGCCGAATGGTGGATCCCCGGGCGACTGGGAGCTCGTGGGCGAGGGGTACGCGTTCACCGATGCCGCCGGCAGCGACACCGCCGGGAACTTCTACTTCGCCGACCTTCCCAAGGGCACCGTGTACCGCGTCGCCGCGGGCGAATCCAAGGCGACGCCCTGGCTGGAGAACGGACCGAAGATCAGCGGATTGAAGGTGGGCTCCGATGGACGCCTCTATGCGGCGACCCAGGGCGATGCCAAGGAGAAGCGGATCGTGGTGATCGACCCGGCCACCAAGAAGATCGAGACAGTGGCGACGGATGTGCAGCCCAACGACCTGGCCGTGTCGAAGTCGGGCTGGATCTACTTCACCGACACGGGAGCGGGGCAGGTGGTTGCGGTGCCGACGTCCGCCCGGGGATTGTCCCGACCCCACCCGGTTGCCGGCGGGATCAGGTCCCCGAACGGCATCGCCTTGAGCCCGGACCAGCGTCAGCTCTGGGTGAGCGAGTACGGCGGGACGAATGTGTGGAACTTCCTGGTCGCCGAGGACGGTTCGCTGACCGGCGGCGAGCGCCTGGCCACCCTGCGGGTCCCGTCTGGAAAGAACGACAGTGGCGGGGACGGCTCCACCACGGACGCGGACGGACGCGTCTATGTGACCTCGCACGTCGGCATCCAGATGATCGATCCGACCGGCCGTCTGGGTGGGGTGATCGGCAAGCCGCAGGACAAGGGGATCGTCAGCTGTGCCTTCGGTGGACCCGGCCAGGCCTGGCTCTACGTCTGCAATGCCGACAAGGTGTATCGTCGCAAGACGCTCACCCGGGGTTGGTGAGGGCTTCAGTGCCGGACTCCCCATGTCCCGTTGGGGCAATTTCTGGCGCCTGTGTGGGGTGATCCATGGCACCCGCGCTGGGCGATTGGCAGTGGTTGGATGTCGCCTCTCTGTCGACAGGCTTGCCTTGGTGTCACTGCACCGCCTACCTTCGCCACGCCTGTCACCACGAGTGTGGTGGCGTTCTAGGCTGAGAAAAACCGTTAAACGCACAACCTGACCTCTCACCTCCGTTGCTCACCCGCAACATGGGTAGTGTTGGGCACGGAGTCTTCACGCTGGACCGCGTTTCCCCAAGGTCCTTGCCACCGACTCCCGTTTAATCGCCGGGCCCCTTCATGGGGTTCGGTCGCAGTTGTCCGTTCATTGATGCAGTTATGGCAGTCACCACACAGCAGTTCGCCGAGATGCTGAAGCAGTTCGAGAAACCGCTTCAGACCGGCCAGATCGTCAAGGGCACCGTCATCGAGGTGCGTTCCAAGGAAGTCATCGTCGACGTCGGCGGCAAGTCCGAGGGCGTGATCAACGCCTCCGAGTTCGTCGAGTTCTCCACCGTCAAGGTGGGCGACCAGTTCGAGGTGCTCGTGGAGCGCGCCGAGGACAAGGATGGCAACATCCTCGTCTCGAAGGAGAAGGCCGAGTTCAAGCAGAACTGGGACCGCATCCAGCTCATCTGCAACGAGGGCGGCACCGTCCAGGGCAAGGTCAAGTCCATCGTCAAGGGCGGCCTCGTCATCAACATCGGGGTCGAGGCCTTCTGCCCGTCGTCCCAGATCGACGTCACCCCTCCCAAGAATCTCGCCGCCTACGTCGGCAACTCCTACGAGTTCCGCGTGGTGAAGCTGAACCCGGAGCGCCAGAACGTCGTCCTGAGCCGTCGTGAACTGGTCGAGGCCGAGCGCAATGCCCGCCGCGCCAGGCTCCTCCAGGACCTCGTCCCGGGCGACATCCGCAAGGGTGTGGTCAAGAACATCACCGACTTCGGTGCGTTCATCGACCTCAACGGCCTCGATGGTCTGCTCCACATCACCGACATGTCCTGGGGCCGCATCTCCCACCCGAGCGAGATGCTCAAGGTCGGCGCCGAGATCGACGTCGTCATCCTCGACATCAACCGCGAGAAGGAGCGCGTCTCCCTCGGTCTCAAGCAGAAGGAGGCCAATCCCTGGGACAGCATCGAGTCGAAGTTCCCCCTCGGCGCGAAGGTCAAGGGCAAGGTGGTCAACCTCGTGCCCTACGGCGCGTTCGTGGAGCTCGAGCCCGGTGTCGAGGGTCTCGTGCACGTCACGGAGCTGTCCTGGACCAAGCGCATCGCCAAGCCCTCGGACGTCCTCAAGGTCGGCCAGGAGATCGAGGCGGTCGTCCTCGGCATCAACCGCGAGGAGCAGAAGATCAGCCTCGGCGTCCGCCAGCTGGAGACAAACCCGTGGGATGTCGCCCACACCAAGTACCCGCCGGGCACCATGGTGAAGGGAACGATCCGCAACCTCACCAGCTACGGGGCGTTCCTCGAGCTGGAGGAGGGGCTCGACGGCATGATCCACGTCTCGGACATGTCCTGGACCCGCAAGATCAACCACCCCAGCGAGGTGGTGAAGAAGGGCGACGTCGTGGAGGCCACCGTGCTGGAGGTCGACAAGGCCAACCAGCGGATCTCGCTGGGCATGAAGCAGCTCGGCACGGATCCGTGGGAGAAGATCGACAACCTCTTCAAGGTCGGCGACCTGGTCAAGGGCAAGGTCACCAAGCTCGCGAGCTTCGGTGCGTTCGTCGGTCTCGAGCACGACATCGACGGCCTGGTGCACATCTCCCAGGTCAGCGAGGACCGTGTCGACAAGATCAAGAACGTCCTCAAGGTCGGTGACGAGGTCACCGCCCGCGTCATCAAGATCGATCGCGCCGACCGTCGCATCGGTCTGTCGATCAAGGCGGCCAACTACTCCACCGAGCAGCTCAAGGAGGAGCAGAAGCTCCTCGATCAGCTCAAGCCCGGCGAGGACCTGGTCGCCCTCGAGCACGCCTTCGCGGCGGCCGAGGAGAAGAACAAGCAGTAGGCCACGGCCTCTGCCCCCGGGTTCCCGGGTTCATCAAGGCGCGACCGGAGACGGTCGCGCCTTTTTTCTTGGTGCGCCCGGCAGGGCGCACTTTCCAACGGGTTGAAGTCCCGAGCAGGCCCGACAAGGGGAACTGCATAGCTGCACGACAAGGGTGTCCGCCGCGAGGCGGGATCTAAAGGAAGTCGG
>JBDLQQ010000191.1:0-3010 GCA_039800465.1 Verrucomicrobiota bacterium | reverse complement strand
CGGGCCTTCAAGGCCTACCAGACGACCCTCACCAAGTACCCGAAGGTCGACAACTACGACGAGATCCTCAGCCGCCAGTACGCCATCGCGCAGCGGTTCCTCGCCGGACAGCGCTTCAAGGTCTTCGGGATGATCCCGCTGTTCCGCAACATGGAGAAGACCGCCACGATGTTCGGGAAGGTCGTGGGCAACGGTCCCTTCAACGAGACCGGTCCCAAGGCCCAGATGGACATCGGCACGGCCCAGGAGAAGCTCAAGCACTACCCCGAGGCGGTGAAGGCCTACGAGAAGGCGGCCGACCAGTACTTCGACCAGCCCCTCGTCGCGGCCGACGCCACCTTCAAGGCCGGCAAGGCCTGGGAGAAGCAGGCCCTCCGCGCCGAGTACGACCAGTCGAAGGCCGGCGCGGCCATCGACCTCTTCAAGGACTTCATCGAGCTGTATCCCGACGACAAGCGGGTCGCCGACGCCAACTCGAGCATCAGCATCCTGCGCGTGGAACAGGCCCGGGGCGCGTACGAGACCGGCCGGTTCTACGAGCGCAACAAGCGCTGGCTGGGGGCGGTGGTCTACTACAACGAGTCCCTCCAGCGGGACGCCAACTCCCCGTTCGCGGAGCAGTGCCGCCAGCGGATCGAGGTCCTGAAACCCCTCGCCGACGCCCAGGCCAAGCGGATCACCGAGTACGAGGAACGCATCCGCCAACGCTCCCGGACCCGCGCCACCAACGCGCCGCCGATGTCGCCCAAGCTCCCGCCACCCCCGGCACCGCAGTCCACCAAGGCGCCGCAGGGCAACACCTCGGACAACTCCACGCCGGGCAACGCCCCATGATCTCCCGGTCGCGCCCCGCCCTCCTCGCCCTCCTGCTGGCCCTCCCGCTCGCGGCCGGCTGCGCCTACAGCCTCGGCCCCACCAACCAACGCGTCGCCGGCGCCCAGTCGATCTCCATCGACCCCTTCCCCAACCAGACCACCGAACCGCAGCTGACCGACCTCGTCGTCACCGCCCTCCGACGCGAGGTCCAACGCGATGGCACCTTCAGCCTCAGCACCCGGGGCAGCGCCGATGTCATCGTCACCGGCACCATCACCAGCTACGGACGCCTCGCCGTGGGGTCGAAACGCGACGATGTCCTCACCCCGACGGTGTACGACCTGAAGATCACGGCCCACGTCAAGGCCCTGCGCGGCAGCGAGACGGTGTACGAGGGGGACATCTCCGGGACCGCCCAGGCGGCCTTCAACTCCGACCTCAACAACGCCGAGCGAGAGAACAACCCGGTGGCGGCCGAGAACCTCGCGCGGAACCTCATCAGCGCCATCGCCAACGGAAGCTGGTGAACCCGCGCCCCCACGCCCTGCTCGCCCTCGTCCTGGGACTCCTCCTCCAGGACCCCTCCCCAGCCTCGGGAGCCGACTGGCCCCAATGGCGCGGAGTCGATCGGACCGGTCACACGACCGATCCCCTACCCTCCTCACTCCCCACCAGCGTCACCCCCCTCTGGCGTATCCCGCTGGGCCATGGCTACGCCGGACCCGTCCTCGGATCCGGGATGCTCGTGGTCCTCGATGATGCCGGAGGCCAGGAGACCGCCCATGGATTGGATCCGAAGACCGGGGCCCGACGCTGGTCGACCCCGTTGGGTGAGAACTACGTGGACGAGTTCGAACCCGGTCCGCGCTGCACCCCGGTGATCTTCGAGGATCGCCTCTACGCCCAGACCGCCCGGGGCGAGTTCCGCTGCCTGCGCCTCGCCGACGGACACACCCTCTGGCGGACGAACTTCAAGGACCTCGGGATGGTCTGGAATCCCGAGCGCAACACCGGCATCGGCGCAGCCAACCGCCGCGGCAACACCGGTTCCCCGCTCGTCTCCAAGGACCGCGTCCTGGTGCAGGTCGGCAGCACCAACGGCGCCAGCATCGTCGCCTTCGAACCCCGCACCGGACGCCTCCTCTGGAAATCCCAGGACGACCTCACCGCCTACACCTCCCCGGTGCTGGCCGAGGTCGCCGGACGCCCCCAGTTCATCACCGCCACCTGCAACGGCCTCCTCGCCCTCGCCCCAGAGGACGGACGCGTCCTGTGGCGGGTCCCCTTCCGCTCCCTGGCCAATCGCCACGTCCTCACCCCGATCGTCCTCGGGGACACCGTCTACTTCGCCAGCCACTCCACCGGACTCCGGGCCGTGCGGGTCCGACGCGACGGCGAGGGATTCCAGACCGACGAGGTATGGCTCAATCCCAAGCTCCGATTGAACCTCTCGACCCCTGTGGCGGTCGGCGGCCACCTCTACGGGCTCGGCGCCGCGAAGGACTACGTGTCCATCAACACCCGCGACGGTTCCGTCGACTGGAGCCAGCCCGGATTCGGGGACGTGGCAGCCACCCTGGCCTCGGGGTCGCGCCTGCTGGTGCTGACCGACCTCGGGGAACTGCTGCTCCTCGCGGCGAACCCCGAACGCTACGAAGAACTCGGCCGGGTCCAGGTCACCGGCAAGACCTACGTCCATCCCGCCTACGCCGACGGCGTCCTGTACGTCCGCGATCCCCGCGAACTGCAGGCGATCCGGCTCACCCCCCAGTAGGCCGACAGGCAGTTCGCATCGACCACGCCCCACACTTGGCGAAGCCCTCCCTTTGAGGAAAGGTTTGGGCGTGCCCTGCGAAACCTCCTTCCCGAAACGGCTGATCCAATCCGTGATCGCGCTCGGAGCCCTGCTGACCGGCGTCGGAGGGGCAGCGGCAGCAGGTCCAGACTTCAGCCGATCGGTCCGACCCGTCCTCGCCGCGAAATGCTACGCCTGCCACGGGCCCGACGCCGAGGCCCGCAAGTCAGGACTCCGTCTCGACACCTTCGAAGGGGCCACCACCCGCCTGAAATCCGGCGTCGCCGCCATCGTCCCGGGCAAGCCCGCCGACAGCGCCCTGCTGTCTCGGGTCGTGCATGCCGACCCCGACGAACGCATGCCGCCCCAGGGCGAACCGTTGACCCCGGGCGAGGTGCG
>JBDLQQ010000190.1:0-5639 GCA_039800465.1 Verrucomicrobiota bacterium | reverse complement strand
CGGTGATGGAGAACCAGCGTGAGATCGCCCAGCTCCTCCTCAACAACGGGGCGGATGTGAACCTTCCGGACTGGACCGGGAAGAACACGCCCCTGGACCTCGCGGAGCAGTCGGGATTCCTCCCGATCGCCCACCTGCTCCAGGGCCGGGGTGGGAAGTATGGGAGCGGCAGCGGATTCCATCTGGCCGCGAAGAACGGGGACCTCGCAGCGGTCGACGCGATGCTCGGGCAGGGACAGCGCATCAATGAGGTGGATGCTGCTCAGGGGTGGACGCCGCTCCATTATGCGGTCCACTACGGCCAGAAGCACCTCGTCGAGTTCCTCCTCGTGAAGGGGGCGGACGTCAACGCGCGGGATTTCCTGGGCAAGGCCCATCCGATCGACGTGCTCGGCTCCCGGAACCGGGGTGACATCGTGCGTATCCTCCGGCGCCATGAGGCCAAGCCAGCAGGGGGCCTCACGATCCATTTCTGCGCTGAGACCGGCGACTTCGAGGGCGTTCAGCGGTTCTTTGATACCGATGGCCGCATCAATGGAAGGGACGACAAAAACGGTTGGATGCCGATCCACTATGCCGTCAATGCGAACGACATCGAGATGGTGGAGTTCCTGATCTGTTTGGGAGCCAACGTCAATGGCGCCGATTTCAAAGGGGAGCTCTGTCCCCTCGACCTTGCCGTCAGGCACGGCAACGTCGAGATGCAGGCCCTCCTCCAATCCAAAGGCGCGGTCCGGAAGCGGAAGTATGAAGGACCCTCGGGCTCCCGGGATGGAAGCATCCAGATCTCCGAGGATCTCAAACGCCAGATGCAGGCCTACATCGAGAGGCGTGGACGAGAGGAGGCGCGGCTCAAGGAAATAGTCGAGGAGGAGGCCGCCAAGAATCCGCGGAAAAAGGAGAAGAAAGTCATTAACTGGAAGGAGTTCCTCCGCAGCAAGAACAAGTCGGTCGTGGAGAAGAAGCCCGGCGAGGAGAAGAAGGCGGCTGAGGTTCAGAAACCCGTCCGGAAGATCGTGAAGCGGGTCGAGCAGGTGGATGTGGAGGTAAGATCCAGCCGCCTCGAGCTCGATGTCGAGCAGGAGGGCTACATCTTCTTCATGGACATTGTCGGCTACTCTAAGAAGACGACTGATGAGCAGCGGAAGGCCTGCAAGGACCTCGGGGTCATCGTAAAGGGCACGGTTCAGTTCCAGACGGCCAACGCCCTAGAAAAGCTGATCATCTTGCCGACCGGTGACGGCATGGTCCTCGGCTTCTTCACCTATCTCGAAGACGCGCTGAACTGTGGCGTGGCCGTCGCGAAGGCGGTGAAGAACCGTCCCGACCTCCAGATGCGAATGGGGGTGCACTGCGGTCCGGTGATCCCGATGGAGGACATCAACGGCAACCTCAACATCAGTGGCGATGGCATCAACTACGCCCAGCGCGTGATGGATGCAGGCGAGTCGAATCATCTGCTGGTCAGCGCCGCCGTGATGACCCGATATGAGCGCCCATCCTACGTCCTGGTCAACGACCTCGGGGATGTTGTCGTGAAACATGGAGTCGTCCTCCGGTTGTACAGCCTCCATGGGGCCGATTTCGGCAACCGGGAGTTCCCTTCGTCGCGAGTGAAGAAGGCGGAAGCCCCTCCGGATGCGTCGCCTGCGGCATGAGTCGTGGTCCGGCTGCGAGTTGTCGTTTGACCGCCGGGGGGATGTTGGATCTGTTGACCGCATGATCCGGTTCCCGCTGCGGCTGCTCTCCGGTGTCCTGGCGTCCCTCGTCGTCGCGGCTTCCGCGTATGATTCCACCGGACCTGACCGGGCATCTGCCGTCCCGCGGGATCCGGCATCTCCGTCGGTCATCGAACCGCCAGCGGTGCTCCGGCTTGCGGCAGGAAGACGTCCCCAACCCCTGGACTCCGGGGTGGCTCCCGGATTGGGCGGTGGATTCCGGAAAACCAGGATCGAGGTCCGGTCGGGCACGCCGACCGAGCCGGTTGGCATGATCGTCGTCCCGGCAGGCACATTCTGGATGGGAAGCCCCACCAATGAGTTTGGGCGCTCCAGAGACGAGCGTCCGTGGAAGGTGACCCTCAGCCAGCCGTTCCGCATCGCGGACCATGAGGTCACCCAGGGCGAGTATGCGGAGGTGATGGGTGCGTCGTCGGCTGGGACCGGGGATCCCGGACTTCCGGTCGTGATGGTCTCGTGGAGTGAGGCCCAGAAATTCTGCAGCACCCTCACCCGTCGCGAGCAGACGGCCGGCCGGCTTCCCCTGGGCGAGGTCTATCGGTTGCCCACCGAGGCAGAATGGGAGTACGCGGCGAGGGCTGGCGCGATCGGGAGCCGCTATGGGAATCTGGATGAGATCGCGTGGTGGGCGGGGAATTCCGGGGCCGAGGTCCAGCTTCCGAAAGGCAAACTGCCGAACAGCCTCCAGCTCTTCGACATGATCGGCAACGTCTCGGAATGGTGTCTCGACCGCTATGGATCCTACCCGGAAGGGCCCGGCACGGATCCAGTGGGTGCGAAGACAGGATTGTCGCGGGTGGTGCGCGGGGGCTCCTGGAGCGACGGGGATCTCTCGAACCGGGCAGCCTGGCGGGGCAAGGGGTTTCCAGAGAGCCAATTCCCCACGGTGGGCTTCCGGATCGTCCGTGGCCGGGCCTTGTCCCCGTGACCGGTTGCCCTTCCCGGTCGCCTAGAAGAGCTTCGCGAGGTCGTTCGCCTTCTGGATCGAATCCTTGCAGATCGAGTCCAGGATCTCCGGGGCCACCACATACCGGTCGTTGACCCGGGTGGCGAAGTGGCTGTGCCATTCCTCACCGTGTGAGGGGAGGAGTGAGCTGACGAAATAGGCGGGGTCGGGACGGCTGGCGGACTCAGGCTGGTTGTGGTCCTTGAGGCACAACGTGACGTCGTCCGGCAGTTCCCAGTTCAGGGCGACGAGTGCCCCCAGTTCGGCATGATCCCAGCCCAGCGTCTCGGCCTCGAGCAGATGGAGATCCCGCTTCTCCTCCAGTGCGGTGTTGAACAGCGAGACGTACTGGTCCTTCTTGCTGGTGACGATCAGCGGGACGCTGAGGTCCTGCAGGAATCCGGCGGTGAAGGAGAGGTTTGCCTTTGCGGGTTGGACGAGGTCGGCGATCTCCCGAGCGAGCACAGCCCTCCGGGAGCTGGCCTTCCAGAAGGTCGACAAGGCAAACTGGGGATGGGTCTGCTGAGGGAGTGCCGCCTTGGCGCCGACCATCATGACAATCCGCTCGAGGTCGGCGTTGCCCATCAGAAGGATGGCATGGTCGAGGCTCTGGATGCGGCTCCGCGGGGAATAGGCCGTCGAGTTGACGGTGTTCATCACCTTTCCGACGAGCTCTCCATCGATGGCCATGACCTCCATGAGCTTCTGGGGAGTCGTGTCCGGATCTCGAAGCCGGCGGAGCGTCTCGAAGACGGCCTTCCGAAAGCGGGGGATCTCAATGTCGCCGACGAGTTCCCGAATCCGATCCTGAACCTCTTTCTTCGACCAGCCCGCGAAGGGGTTGATGATCGCGGAAGGCTTTGGAGCGGTGGTGGGTGTTGATGGTGGCGGTGAGGAGACCTCGATCGAGGGGCTTGATGCGGTGAGAACCGAAGGGATCGGAGGGCGGGGCGTTTCAGTCCCGGCGGGTCCCGAGGTCGGGGACTGCGGGACGCTCTGGCGTCTTTCCGAAACGAGCGCCCGGGGACGTTCCGGCAGCCGCACCGACATCAGGGCGCGCTTCCGTCCCCCCCCCTTCTTCTTCGGAGGGGTTTTGGCCACCGTGGAGGCCGGACGCTTGCCGGGAAGCGGTGGCCGGGTGCCACCATGCCCATGGGTGGCCTTCCAGACCGCCATGGAATCGGCGTGAGGCGTTTTGCCAGATTCGATAGTGCTCCGTTTGGATACCTTCCGCATCGACGGCGGAAGAAGCCAGCGGCGGAGCGACGGATTCTCGAGGAGCCGTGACAGCGCACCCCCGGACTGGGGCTTGCGACGGGTCTTGGTCTGGCTCATGGCGGCTCCTATTCGCCCCGACGCCCCAATTGGTTGCTGAAGATGGTCAGCAGTCCCCCCAGCCCCACATAGCCTACCAGGGTCAGGAGATTCACCATGATCTGTGCCGCGACTGTCTTCGGAAGGACATCTCCGAAGCCGAGTGTGAGTGCGACGACAAAGCTGAAGTAGATGGTCTCGTAGGAGCTGCGCTGGAAATCGGAGGGGTAGAAGAGGGCTGGCGTCGTGGTCCCGATCGGCGATTCGCTGGCCGCATGTCCCTCCTGCGAGACCAGATGCGCCGCCGACACAAGGTTGCCTCCGTCCGAATCTTTTAGCCTCAGCTCTGTTCCTGCGGACCACAGCTCGATCCGGTCCCAATCCGGACGATAGGATCCTTGAACCGATCCTTTCGTTGCCGAGTACACCCGATCCAGAACGGTGAACAAGGTATCCTGCTCTGCATCGTAGGGAACGGGGACGTCATCCACCAGGAGGACCCCAGACTGGACTGCCGTACCGAACCCAGCCGACTTCATGGGAACCTCGGGGTCGATGCTGGTATGGACATCAGGCAGGAGTTTGAAGGCCAGGCCGAAACAGATGATGATGGAGACGTTGAGGATGCCCCATCGGAGCAGGCTGCGACCGCAGTCGGAGGTGGCCCACCACAGCCAGTAGATCCAGCGTGAGAGTTTTCCCTGGTTCTGAAACTCGTCGAGGTAGTTCTCGTCGACGATGTGCCTTCGGATGAGGTAGGCACCCGTGAAGTCGATGTCCCGGATGTCAGCGCCAATCCAATTCGCGGAACCATAGTTCTTGAGTCCCCTGAGCTGGATTCCGCGCAGGTCTGCCTTCCCGAAATCGGTGTGGGACACGTCACAATCCCTCAGGTCCGCCCCGGAGAGGTTCGCTTGGTTGAATTCTGTTCCGTTCAGGGACGCCTCGACGAGGCGGGCGTCCTGAAGAGAGGCCATGTGGACGCGCGCTCCCTTGAGGGAGGCCTTGGTGAGCGTTGACCCATCGAGATTGGTGAGGACGAGGTTGGCTCCTTCAAGCTTTGTCTCTCCAAGCCCCGCCGTCTGGATGCTGGCCTCACTCAGGTTGGCATCGCGGAATGAGGAGGCCATGAACTCACCGCCGTCGAGGCAAGCCTGGAAAAGGGTCGCGCCATCAAACTTGGCATGGGTGGCGATGGTGCCCTTGAGATTGCATCTGCTGAGTTCTGCCTTGGTGAAGTCACATCCGGAAAGGTCGAGTCCACTCAGGTCCCGGCCCAGGAAGTTCATGCCGGCGAGTTTCTGAAGCTCGATCGGAAGCGGGGTCCCCGAGGTTTGGGCCTCGCGGTACCGGGCGATGATCTCGTCCTCCTTGGTGCTGGGGGCGGCAGACGTTATTTCACTGCCTGAACCGATGCCGTCCGCGGGTCCCGCTGTCGCTGTCGTTGGGGATTCCGGAGTCATCGAGTGAAGGGGAGGGTCAGGTTTCCGTTTTCCGGGTCAAGAACGGCTTCTGGCCGAGGTCCAGGAGACCTGCGGTGTTCTCGTGGCTCAGGAGCGCTTCTTCTTGAGTGCGGGGCGGAATCCGAGGCTGTTGTTCGGAACGGCATCCGGCATCCCTGCTGACCGCGCGGCCGCTCG
>JBDLQQ010000189.1:0-3194 GCA_039800465.1 Verrucomicrobiota bacterium | reverse complement strand
CGGGGTGGATGTCCCGGAGGACGTCGCCCGCGTCGAGGCCCTCCTGTCTTCCACCCGATCTTCCTGCTGACCGCCAGACGAGGCGGGATCGGGTCCCGGATTTCCCAGCGACGGCTCCATTCCGATGACCCACCCCGATCCCAAGGCGCGGCACGCCTTCCTCGTCCACGAGATCCGACGGCACGACCAGGCCTACTACGTCCGGGCCGAGCCCGAGATCAGTGACTTCGAATACGACCGGCTCTACAGCGAGCTGCAGGAACTGGAGCGGCAGCATCCTGGGTGGGTCACCCCGGAATCCCCCACCCAACGCGTCGGAGGCACTCTCCTTGGAGGATTCCAAAGGGTCCGCCACCTGCAGCCCATGCTCTCCCTCGAGAAGGTCGAGGCCGCCGAGCATCCCGATTCCGAAGAAGAACCCGACCGGGTCCGTCGCAATCGGCTCCAGGACGAGAACACGCTTGTCCGGCTCAGGGAGTTCGACCAACGCATCCGCACTGAACTCGGGACAACCGAGGTGTCCTATGTGATGGAACCCAAGGTCGATGGCGTCTCGCTGAGCGTCCATTACCGGTACGGCCGCCTCGCACTCGGGGTCACGCGGGGTGACGGCGAGTTTGGGGACGACATCACGGCCAATCTCCGGACCCTGCGATCGATTCCTCTGGAGCTGGACCTGCCCAACCCACCGCCGCTCCTGGAGGTCCGGGGTGAGGTCTACATGGCGACCCGGGATTTCGACGCCTTGAATGAGCGTCTGTTGGCCGCCGGCGAGAAGCCTTTTCCAAACGCCCGCAACGCCACCGCGGGGACCCTCAAGCAGCTGGACCCACGACTGGTGGCACAGCGTCCCCTCCGGGCGGTGTTCTACGCGGTGGGGGCCTGCGCGGGCATTTCCTTCGCCACCCACACCGAGACGCTGCAGGCGCTGCGGCGCATGGGACTGCCCACCCAGCGGCTCTGGTGGAGCTGTCCGTCGATCGATGGAGTCCTCGACCGGTACCGGGAGGAGGTCGTGGCCCACTACGACGAGACGAGGGACCTGCGCACCCAGCTGCCCTACGAGATCGATGGCGTGGTGGTGAAGGTCGATCGTCGCGACCTCTGGGCTCGGATCCCCGACAAGTCCCGCTCGCCGGGCTACGCGATCGTCCATAAACCGGTCCCGTGGATCACCCCGGCCGAGACCCGGCTCCGGGCCATCACGATCCAGGTCGGCCGGACCGGTGTCCTGACCCCGGTGGCCGAGTTGGACCCCGTGTTCGTCCAGGGATCCACGGTGGCCCGCGCCACCCTGCACAACGAGGATGAGATCCGGAGGAAGGACATCCGGATCGGTGACACGGTGGTGGTGCGGAAGGCCGGCATGGTGATCCCCGAGGTGGTGGAGGTGGTGCGGTCGAAGCGACCTGCCGAAGCCGTGCCCTTTGATTTCGTGGGACAGCTGGGCGGACGCTGCCCGGCCTGCGGCGGCACGATCGCGCGCGACGAGGTGTCGGCAGGCACCGCGGAGGAGGTCGCCTGGCGCTGCATCAACGTGGCGGGTTGTCCGGCCCAGAAGACCCGGCGGCTGGAGTACTTCGCGCAGCGCAAGGCCCTCGACATCGAGTCGCTCGGCGGAATTGTCGCGGAGAAGCTCGTCGAGCGGGGTCTTGTCGATGAACCGCTCGACCTGTTCCATCTGAAGGTCGAAGTCCTGGCGCCGTTGAACCTGGGGACGGACGACGAACCCCGGGTGTTCGGGGAGAAGAATGCGACAAAGGTGCTGGAGGCCCTGGAACGGGCCCGTTCGGCACCGCTTCACCGGTGGCTGCACGCATTGGCCATCCCGGAGATCGGGGAGCAGAGTGCGTGGCAGCTGGCGCAGGTCCATGCCTCGTTCCGGGACCTGGCCGGCTCCCCGGTCCTCGAGGCCATCCGGAGACTGGGCGCTCTCAAGACGGAGCGGGATCTGATCTCACCCCGCTCCCGCAAGAATCCCCCGAAGACGGAGGAGGAGAAGGCCGCCCGGCAGGAACGTCATCGCCAGCTGTGCGAGGAGGTGGACCAGTTGGAGGCGTTCCTGGAGAAGGATGGGGTCCGTGCCCGGCTCGCCGAGGTGGGACCCGTGGCAGCGGCATCCCTCTTGGACTACTTCCACTCCGAGGCGGGGCAGCGGGTCCTGCAACGGTTGGACAGCCTGGGCATCCAGCCCGTCGGCTCGGCCCCTCAGGCTGCGCCCTCGGCCCTCGCCGGGAAGACGTTCGTGTTGACCGGGACGCTCCCGACGTTGTCGCGTGACGAGGCCTCGGCCCTGATCCGGGCGGCGGGCGGGACGGTCTCGGGATCGGTCAGCCGTCGCACGGACTTCGTGGTCGCCGGCGACGAGGCGGGCTCGAAGCTCGACAAGGCCAGGGAGCTGGGGGTCCGGATCCTTGACGAGGCCGGCCTGCGTTCCCTGCTGGGCAACGCCGTGGGCTGAGTCGGGTTTTTGCGGAGCCGCTCCCCCGGTCTGGCGACGGTGAGGTCTGCACTCCGGGCTGCGGGCCGGGCTCCTGCTCCTCGGGTGTCCGGCCGCATCGCCATTCTGGGCAATCTTCCGAACGTGCACGAATCCTGGCCTGATGGGGTTCCCGACCTGCTTGCCCCGATGCGCGTGGATCGCGTCGAGGAAGTCCTTGGAAAGGTCCTTGACCCGGTCTCTATCCACCAAATCCTCGGGCTCCAGCTCCCGGGTCGGGGTTCACGGATCGTTTCCGGACCGCTGCCGGGGGCGTGTGATTCCCGATGCCCGCCAACATCTTCTCCCACATCCGCCGAGGCCTGTACGACAACGTCTACCACTGTGTAGTCCGCGAGAAGGTCGATGTGAATGGCCGGGACGAGGACACCGGCAACACGCCGTTGGTGGTTGCGGTGATGGAGAACCAGCGTGAGATCGCCCAGCTCCTCCTCAACAATGGGGCGGATGTGAATCTTCCGGACTGGACGGGGAAGAACACGCCCCTGGACCTCGCGGAGCAGTCGGGCTTCCTCCCGATTGCCCACCTGCTCCAGAGCCGGGGTGGGAAGTATGGGAGCGGCAGCGGATTCCATCTGGCTGCGAAGAACGGAGACCTCGGAGCGGTCGACGCCATGCTCGAGCAGGGGCAGGGCATCAACGAGGTGGATGCCGCCCGGGGTTGGACTCCGCTGCACTACGCGGTCCACTACGG
>JBDLQQ010000188.1:0-17358 GCA_039800465.1 Verrucomicrobiota bacterium | reverse complement strand
CGAACGGCGTCAGGGGGTGGACTTCCTCGCAGCGCCCAAGGTCACCACGCTGTCGGGGCGTCAGGCGCAGGTCTCGATCTCCGACATCCACAGCCTCGTGACCGGGGTGGAGTTGCGGGAGGCGTCCGCCACCAACCAGTCCGGCGTCGTCTATCTGACGGAAAAAGTGCCAAAGGGCGTGCTCGTCGATCTGGTACCCGAGTTGGAGGGCAACGCCTGGCGTCTCAAGATCCTCGCGTCGATCACCGAGTTCCGCGGCTACGATCAACCCGGGAGTACAGATCGAATTCGGGTGGATCGCGGTAACCCGGGATCTGAAAAAGCCGTCGTGCCGTTGCCTCGCCTTCGGATCCGGGAGGTGAACGCCAGCAACACGGTCCGGAACGGGAACGTCCTCGCGTTACGCGGGCCCCTGACGGAGGAGATCATTCAATTCAAGGACAAGGTACCGGTGTTGGGGGACATTCCTCTGTTGGGCCGGTTGTTCCGCAAAGAGAGCTCCCAGACTCGGCGCAGCCGCCTCTATGTGTTCGTCCAGCCTGAGGAGGTCGATGGATCGGGGCAGAAGGTGGTACGACCATAGGGCCGTAGAGTGACGTACAGACAACGTCGCCCGCGACGGGGGGGCGTCCGTGATCTGACCTCGCCATCGATCCGGGAGTGACCCACCCCCGGCTTGCCAATGGCAGCCCGTTGCCGAGAGTCGATCCCATGAGGTTGTTTCCCATCGCATGGGTTCTGGCACTGGCCGCCTTGCTCGAGACGGTCCACGCCCAAGGAACCAGCCAGGCCCGACTGCTGCTCGATGTCGTCACTGCCCGTCCCGGCAGCACCATCGAGGCCGCGGTGGAACTCGTTCCCCCAGCCGGATGGCACACCTACTGGCAGAATCCCGGTGAGACGGGCCAAGCCACCAAGGTCGCCTGGAGCCTCCCGGATGGCGTCACCGCCGGCGATCTCCACTGGCCGACCCCCGAACGCCTCACGGAGGCCGACATCACCACCTACGTGTACGAGGGCAAGGTCCTCCTCCCGGTCACACTCCGGATCGCAGAGTCCGTCCCGACCGGACCCCTCACACTCCAGGCCAAGGTCTCATGGCTCGAGTGCAAGACCGAGTGCCTCCCCGGACGCGCCACCGTCCAGGCAACCCTCCAGATCGGCTCCGAGAACAAGGTCTCGGAATCGGCTGCCCTGATCCGGAAGGCGATCGAGGCCCTGCCGCGTCCCGGTTCGGCCGGACAGACCTCCGCCCGCTGGAGCGATCCCGCGAAGGGGGATACCCGGACCCTCAAGATCACCCTCACCACGCCCGGCCCTTCGGACTTCTTTCCCTATCCGGATGAGACCTTCGAGTGGACCCCGAAACCCAGCGGCAGCCCTGGGGTCGTGGAACTGTCCGTGTCCCAGGTCGACAACGCCTGGCCGAAGGAGATCCGGGGATTGCTGGTGACGACCCGTTCGGGAACCGCCCCCGAGGGAGTCGAAGTGACCCTTCCCATCACCGAGGCTGGCCCCGCGTCTCCCTCGGCAGCGACCGCCACGCCTCCGCCGTCCGCAACACCATCCGATTCGAACCCAAAACCCATCACCACGACCGACGCCCCTACGGCAGCCACGGGTTTGTGGGCGATGCTGGGACTGGCGTTCCTCGGGGGGCTGATCCTGAACATCATGCCCTGTGTGCTCCCGGTGATCGCGCTGAAGATCCTCGGGTTTGTGCGTCAGAGCGGCGAAAATCCGGCCCGGGTCCGTCAGCTCGGGTTCGTCTACACCGCCGGCGTTCTCTGCTCGTTTGGCGTGCTGGCTGGACTCGTCATCGCTGTCCAATCCGCCGGGCGTACCGCCAGCTGGGGCATGCAGTTCCAGAACCCCATCTTCCTCGTGGGCATCACCACGCTGGTCACGCTGGTCGCTTTGAACCTGTTCGGGGTCTTCGAGATCAGCCTCCACTCCAGCGCGCTCGGTGCGGCCAGCCAGTTGGCCTCGAAGGAGGGCGCCTCTGGGGCCTTCTTCAACGGCGTCTTCACCACGGTCCTCGCAACCCCCTGCACGGCGCCGTTCCTCGGGACTGCCCTCGGGTTTGCCTTCGGTGAGAAAGCCATGGTGCTCCTCGCCATCTTCCTGACGGCAGGACTCGGGCTGGCCACGCCCTATCTGATGCTCTCTCTCCAGCCTGCCTGGCTGAGATACCTGCCGAAGCCCGGCAACTGGATGATCACCTTCAAGGTGCTGATGGGCTTCCCGATGATCGCCACGGCCGTCTGGCTGCTGTCGCAGGCGGCGGATCAGTTCGGGGAATCCGGGGTCTTCCTCGAGGGACTCTTCCTGGTGTGCGTGGCGTTCGCGGCCTGGGTTTTTGGACAGTGGATCCAGACCGGCACCGGGAACCGGGCGTGGTCCTGGACCCTGATCGTACTCGCCCTTGGGGGCGGCTATTTCGGAATCCTTGAGGCCCAGTTGCAGTGGCGGGCACCGCAGGTCGCCAAGCCCACGGAAACCACCCCGACCAACGCGACACTGCCCCGATCCACGAAGGAGGCGATCGCCTGGGTCCGGTGGTCGCCCGAATCCGTCGCCCGCGCCCGTACGGAGGGACGCCCTGTCCTCGTCGATTTCACCGCCAAGTGGTGTCTGACCTGTCGGGTGAACGAGGCGACCGCCATCGATGTCCCGGCCATCCGGGAGCAACTCGCTGCGCTGAACGTGGTCGCCCTGCGCGGGGACTACACCCGGGAGGACCCGGCGATCACGGAGGAACTGCGACGGTTCCAGCGGGCCGGGGTGCCGCTGGTGCTGGTCTATCCCAAGAACCCCAGCCTTCCCCCCCGGGTGCTCCCGAACACGCTGACGCGTGGGATTGTCGAGGAGGCCCTCCAGTGGGCCGCCCAGTAGGCCGGCCTGGCGGCACTAGCGGGCCGTGAAGGTCTCGGCCAGCGCGATCGCCTTCCGCATGGCGAGCGACTTGTTGACCGTCTCCTCGAACTCCGCCTCGGGCGTCGAGTCGTTCACCCAGCCGCCCCCCGCCTGCACGTAGGCCTTGCCGTCCTTCACCAGGGCGGTGCGGATCGTGATGCAGTGGTCGGCATTGCCGTTGAACCCGAAGTAGCCGACGCAACCGCCGTAGGGCCCCCGGGTGGTGCCTTCGAGCTCCGAGATGAGCTGCATCGCCCGGATCTTGGGCGCCCCGCTGAGGGTTCCCGCCGGGAAGGTGGTCCGCATCAGATCGAAGGCGCTGTGCTTCGTGTCGAGCTTCCCGTTCACCTGCGACACGATGTGCATCACGTGGCTGTAGCGCTCGATCACCATCAGGTCCTTCACCTGCACGGACCCGTAGGTGCAGACCCGACCGATGTCGTTGCGAGCGAGGTCGACGAGCATCACGTGCTCCGCCCGCTCCTTGGGATCCGCGAGCAGCTCCTCCGCCAGGGCGTTATCCTCCGCCTCGGTCTTGCCGCGACGACGCGTCCCCGCGATGGGACGGATCTCGACCTCCCGGTCGACACACCGGACGTGGAGCTCGGGCGAGGCACCGACGAGGGCCATGCCCTCGAGTTCCAGCAGGAACATGTAGGGTGATGGGTTCACCGTCCGGACCGCCCGGTAGATGTCGAGCGGGGTGGAGCGCACCGGGGCGCTGAAGCGCTGGGAACCGACGACCTGGATGATGTCACCGGCCGTGATGAATTTCTTGGCTGTCAGGACATTCGCCTCGAACTGCTCGCGGGCGGTGTTCGACTGGAACGGCACGGAAGCGGTCTCCGCGGGCAGTTCCACGGGCTGGGTCTCGAGCGGCTGACGCAGGAGCTCGACGAGACGGTCGATCTCCGCCACCGCATTCTCATAGGCGTCCGCAACGGGCTGCCCTGGCTCCAGCACGGCATTGACCAGGACGGTGAGCGTCTGGGCGACGCGATCGAAGATCAGCAGCTCGTCCGCGATCACGAAGTACATCGTCGGGGTCTGCAGCTCGTCCTTCTTGGGACGTGGGACGATGGGTTCCACGTCGTGGATGAACTCGTAGCCGATGAATCCGACGGCCCCACCGGTGAACCGGGGCAGCCCGGGCAGGTCGACAGGGCGGAAGCCCTCCATGACCTGTTCGACGACCTTCAGGCCATCCCGGACAGTTCCCGGGGCTCCGGAAGGGGACACCTCGTGACGCTGGACGAGGCGGCGGTTTTCCCAGACCTCCACCCAGTTCCCCTGCTGTCGGATGATGGAGCGGGGGTTGCAGCCGACGAACGAGTAGCGACCGAGGTGTTCGCCACCCTCGACGGATTCGAAGAGGAAGGATTCTCCCTGGCCGCGGAGCTTCCAGTAGGCCGAGAGCGGCGTCTCGAGGTCCGCGAGGAGACGTCGGGTGACAGGAATCAGGTTGCCCCGTTCCGCCAACTTCTGGAATTCGCCGAGCGAAGGGATGTCCATAACCAAACTGGTCCGGAAACCTAGCTGGGAGCCCGCCCATGTGGCGAGTGGGGAAACCGGTCGACGGTGGCAGCGTCGGACCGGATCCACGCCGCGAGCCCCTCAGTCCGCCCGGGGATCGAAGGCATCCCTCAGGCCATCGCCCAGGAAGTTGAGGGCGAGGAGAGTCAATCCGAGGACGAGCCCCGGGCAGGCGATCAGCCACCAGAGGACGCGGATCGGATTGATCTGGGAGGCGCCCTCGGCCAGGAGGGTCCCGAGACTCGCGGCGGGAGGCTGGATGCCCAGGCCCAGATAGCTCAGGAAGCTCTCGTAGAGGATGATCGCCGGGACCGTGAGGGTCAGATAGACGATCACGATGCCGACGACGTTGGGCAGGATGTGCCGGAACAGGATCCGGACATGACCCGCGCCGAGGCTCTGGCTCGCCAGCACAAAGGGCCGGGACCGGAGGGCGAGGACCTGTCCCCGCACGATGCGCGCCATGGTGAGCCAGGACACGGCACCGAGGCCGACGAACAGGAAGAGCATGCGCGCCATCGGGACGAAGCCCGGCGCGACCGTGCCCAGCCACCGTTTCACGAGGCCCTCGAGGGTCGTGATCAGGACGATCACGAACACGATGCTCGGCAGGGCGTAGAGCACGTCCACGATCCGCATCATCAGGCCGTCGAGCCGTCCGCCGACGTAGCCAGCGACCATGCCCCAGCAGACCCCGATGACCAGGCTGACGGCCGCACCCACGGCACCCACGAGCAACGAGACCCGGGTCCCGGCGAACACGCGGGTGAAGAGGTCCCGTCCATGGACATCCGTCCCGAACCAGTGCTGCCATCCCGGTGGAGAGAACTGGGCGTCCGAACCGTGCATGGCATCGTGGGGGCTGACCACGGGGACGAGGCACGCGGCGACGACGATCAGCGCGAGAAAGAGCGCCGAGACCATCGCGGGACGGTTCTTGCAGAGCCGCTTCCAGGCCCTCTGGTTGGGGGAGGCGGTCATTCGTATCGGACCCTGGGATCCAGCAGCCCGTAGGCGAGGTCGACCAGGAGGTTCAGGACGAGCAGGAGGATGGCGTAGAGCAGGACGAGGCCGACCACCATGGTGTAGTCGCGGCTCAGGGAGGAGTTCACCATGAACACCCCGATGCCGGGGATCTGGAAGATGTTCTCGACGACGAACGACCCGGTGAGGAGATCGGCCAGCATCGGTCCGCTGTACGAGACGACGGGCATCACCGCCGTGGGAAAGGCGTGTCGGAGGAGCACCCGCAGTTCACTGGCTCCCTTCGCCCGGGCCGTCCGGATGTATTCGCTCTGGAGCGACTGGGTCATGCCCTCGCGCATCAACCGGGCGACGCGCCCCCCGAAGAACAGCCCAAGCGCCGCCATCGGCAGCACGGCCTGGAGGGGTGCCCCCCAGAGGCCCACCGGGAACCATCCGAGCTGGAGTCCAAAGACCAGGATGAGCACGGGACCCAGGACAAACCCCGGGACACAGATCACGACCAAGGCCAGCAGGCTGCCGATCCAATCCCCCCAACTCCCCCGTCGGACCGCCGTGGAGAAACCGATGGGAATCCCGAATCCCATGGCGAATCCAAACGCCAGGAGACCGAGGGTCAGGGAGGCGGGCAACCCTTGCCGGATGATGTCGGTAACGGTGTGGTTCCGGTACTTGAGGGAGAGTCCCAGGTCACCGACCAGAAGTCCTCCCGGAGCCCGGTGCCATCGTCCGTCCGCACCCGTCTCCCACTTCAATCCCAGGAACCGCAGATACTGGGACCCCAGGGATTCATCGAGGTGGTACTTCTCGGCAAGGGCCCGCTCGACCGCGGGCGAGGCGGGCTTGCGTTCCCGGTCGAAGGGCCCACCGGGGGCCACGCGCACCAGGAAGAAGGCGAGGGTGACGATCACCCACACGAGGGGCACCAGGAAGGCCAGCCGACGGAGGAAGTAGCGCATGGGATCGGCTCAGCGTTTCAGGAACATCGCCGAGGCCGGATGCTCGTCGGTGAGGTTGGGATGGATGCCGCCGACACGGTTGGGATCGTAGGCATAGAGCCCGGTGTAGGTGAAGACGGGCAGGATGGGAACCTCGTCACGACACAGCAGCGTCTCCGCCTCCTGCAGGAGGGCGGCCCGGGCCGCGGGATCGGCCGTCCCAGCGGCTCGTTCGAGGAGCGCATCATAGCGGGCGTTCTTCCATCCCGTCCGGTTGTTGCCGCTGTCGGCCAGGAAACAATCGAGGAACGTGGTCGGGTCCTGGTAGTCCCCCACCCAGGAGCCGCGGATGACGTCGTAGTTCAGGCGCGACATCTCGGAGAGGTAGGTCTTCCACTCGACGGGCCGGAGCTCCATGTGGATGCCGAGGTGTTCCTTGAGCATGGCCTGGAACTCGACCGCGATCTTCTCGTGGGTCCGGGACCCACCGCCACCGCCGGCGTTGAACATGTAGGTGAAGGTCGGGAATCCCCTGCCCTCCGGATACCCCGCCTCGGCCAGGAGGCGCTTCGCCTCGGCGATGTTGGCGGCCAGGGCGGCAGCCCGATCGGTGGCATTGGTGGCGACACACAGGTTGTGGCCCAGACCCGGCGGTGGCGAGTAGCCACCCGTGCCGGGGGGAGTGACCGCACTGGCCGGCTTTTCCCCCAGCTTGGTGATGCGTTCCACGATGCGCCACTTGTCGAGGACCAGGCTCATGGCGCGGCGGACCCGGACATCGTCGAACGGCTTGCGGGTGACATTGAACCGCATGAAGTAGGTCCCGAGGTAGCTGAAGGTGTGGAAGTCCGGTCGCTTCAGGAGGACGTCATTGAGTTCCAGCGGGATGAGGTTCTTCTCGATGAGCACATCGACCTCGCCGGTCAGGTAGAGGTTGAGCGCGGTGCTCGGGGAATCGCTGGAGAGGAAATCCACGACCTGGGGTCGGACGCTCGCCGCATCCCAGTAGCGGGGATTCCTGCGGACCCGGACCCGGTTGTTCGGAAGCCAGGCCACCAGCTCGAAGGCGCCGCTGCAGGGCAAGGGATCGGCCCGGACCCACTGGTCGCCGAGGCGCTCCACCGTCCACCGCGGCACGACCGCCATGATCCGCATGGCGCAGAGGTCGACGAAGAAGGGGGTGGGGTTGACCAACTCGACCTCCACCGTGTGGGGGTCGAGGGCGCGGATTCCCAACGACGACAGGTTGGTGGAGGTCCCGGTGACCAGTTCCTTGCCGCCCTTCACATAGAAGAAGAATCCGCTGTAGTCCGCGGCCGTGGTGGGATCGACGGCATGACGCCAGGACCAGACGAAGTCCTCGGCCCGGATGGGTTCCCCGGTCGAGAAGGCGGCGTTGGTCCGGAGATGGAAGGTGTAGAGGCGACCGTCGGGCGAGACGTCCCAGCGTTCCGCCAGTCCGGGGACGCCGCGTCCGGAGACGGGGTCGAACCGGGTCAGGCCCTCGAAGAGCGCCCCGGAAACCCGTCCATCCGCCTGACCGGTGAGGACATGCGGGTCGAGGGTCTCGATCTCGGGGCCGTTCAGGATGACCAGATCCGCCCGGGGCATCGGACGACATCCGGTCAGGACCAGCAGGCCCGACCACAGGATCATCCACAGGACGCGGAGCCAATGTGCCACCCCGCGAGCCTGTCGGCTGCTGGGCCTCGATTCAAGGCGAGTCCCCCCAACACCTGGAATTTGGGGTGCTGGGACCTCCGATCACGGCCGAGGAGGAGCACCAGCGCCGCAGTTCAGGTTGGCCGGTCGAGTCGGAACCGCTCCCCGAGGCCCATGTACTCGTCCCGGCCGAGACGCCCCACGAGCCCCAGTCGTTCCGGATCGGGTTTTCCATCCGGGCCCAGGACCGCATCGGCCACATGGAACTGGACAATGCGACCGAGCACGACATGCCCTGCGACCGGGCCCTCCCCCACAGTGATGATCTGGTCGAGCTCGCACTCGAATGACACCGGGCTCCCCTCGACCCGGGGCGGGCGCACGCGGAGCGAGGGGAGCTGGCCCACGCCAAACTTTGAGAACTCGCTCTCCCCATACGGCAGGGTGGCCGCCGTCGCGTTCATCGCCTCCACCTGGGCGGACGAGACGAGGTTCACCACGAACTCGCGGGTCTCACGGACGTTCCGGAGAGTGTCCTTGGGGTTGCCCCGACGATCGTTCGCCGGGCAGAACAGGAGCGTGGGTGGCCGTGCACAGACCCCCTGGAAGAAGCTGAACGGGGCCAGGTTGGTGACCCCATCCGGCGAGATCGTCGAGACCCAGGCGATGGGCCTTGGGATGATCGTGGTGATCATCCACTCGTACATCTCCCGGGTGCCCAGGGTCTGGGGATCGAGTTCCATGTTCGTTCCAACAGCCTGAATCGGACCTCACCAGAGGCTGCCCTGCTGGGGAACGGTCGGGTCGCCCAGCTCCGCCAGAAGGCTCCTGAAGTTCCAGCGCCGGTACATTTCCCGGAGATCCTCGACGCGCGGCGTTCCGGGGACGAGCCCCTCCAATGCCGGTCCGTCCGTCAGCCCACACTGCAGGGCGACCATCTTCTGGTTCCTCTGGACCACCTCGGTCGAGGCCGTCAGGGCGGAGCGCTGGCTCTCGGACTTGATCTCCGCCAGTCGCCCATAGAGATCCGCGATGGACCCGAAGCGCTTCAGGAGATCGGTCGCGGTCTTGGGTCCCACACCGGGGACACCCGGGATGTTGTCGACCGAATCCCCCACAAGCGCCAACCAGTCGACAACCTGCGACGGGGTGACGCCGGTCTTGGCCACAACATCGTCGGCCGACCAGATCTTCTCGGACTTGTCGTTGGGATTCAGGATGCCGACCCGTTCGTTGACGAGCTGCATGAAGTCCTTGTCGGAGCTCGCGATGACCACGCTCCAGCCCGCGGCCTCCGCCCGCCGGGCGTAGGTGCCGATCCAGTCGTCGGCCTCGGTGCCCTCCTTCATCCACTGGGGATGGCCCGCCGCACGGAGCCATTCCTCAATCTGGGGCAGTTGGGTCACCAACCCGTCGGGCGTCGACGGCCGCTGGGCCTTGTACTCCGGCAGCAGGGCCATCCGCTCCTCGGCGAGCCCCCCATCCCAGATGACCAGCAGATGACTCGGCCGGAGGGTCCCGATCATCTTCTGGAGCATCTTGATGAACCCATAGATCGCATTGGTGGGGGATCCATCCGGCGCCGAGAGTGACCGGATGGCATGAAACGACCGGTAGGCATAGGCATGGCCGTCCACCAACAGGAGCCGAGAAGACATGCCCCAAGGCTGCGGGCGGGGAATGCCGCGGCGAGAAAATTCCGCCCCGCTGGAGGGTGACCACCCCAAGTGAGACCGATGGTTCCCAGTGGCGGGGCCGGCGACAACCCCGTAGCCTGCGGCTTCCGTGACGACGAAACCGACCGCAAAGACACCCCGCCGGGTGGGCCTGATCTCACTCGGGTGCGCCAAGAACCTGGTGGACGCCGAGATCATGCTGGGCTCCCTGCTGAAGTCCGGCGTGGAGATCGTCAACGACCCCTCGCTGGCCGACGCCGTCATCGTCAACACCTGCTCCTTCATCGACGCCGCCCAGGAGGAGAGTGTCGACACCATCCTCGAATCCACCGAGTTCCGCACACAGTCGCGTCCGGGACAGGCCGTGATCGTGTCGGGTTGCCTGCCCCAGCGCTTCCGCGACGAGCTGCCGAAGCTCCTGCCCGAGGTCGACGCCTTCATGGGCATCGACCAGGTCGAACAGGTGGGCAACCTCGTCGAGGACGCCATCCGGACCCGGGAGGAAAAGCTCCAGAACCCGCCACCCGCCCGGAAGAAAACCTCCCGCAAGGCGGTGAAGGGGCGTTTGGAGACCCTCGACAAGGCCCAACCGCACTCCCACGACCACGAGGAGGAATCGGTCCCGGGAGGTCCGACCCGACGGGTGCTCGAGGCGCCGAAGGACACAAGCGCCCAGATCTCCCTGCGTCCGAACTACATCCCCAGCTACGAGACGCCGCGGTTCCGTCTCACGCCAAAGCACTTCGCCTACGTCAAGATCGCCGAGGGCTGCAACCACCCTTGCAGCTTCTGCATCATCCCGAGGATGCGCGGCTCGCACCGGAGCCGTGCCCAGGCCGACATCGTGGCCGAGGCGAAGCGGCTGATCGCCGAGGGGGTGAAGGAGCTGAACCTCATCTCCCAGGACTCGACCTACTACGGCCTCGACCTGCGTCCGAACCACACCCGGGCCATCTCCTCCCCGGAGAAGTTCACCGCCGCGAGCAATGCGCTGGCGGCCGACGCGACGACGCTGTCGTCGCTCCTCCGGGAACTCAACGCGCTCAAGGGCGACTTCTGGATCCGACTCCTCTACACGCATCCCGCGCACTGGACCGACTCCCTCATCCAGACCATCGCCGAGTGCCGGAAGGTGGTTCGGTATGTGGACATGCCCCTGCAGCACATCCACGATGACATGCTGGCCCGCATGCGCCGGGAGACCACTGGGGACTACATCCGGGATCTGATCCGACGCATCCGAGCCGGGATCCCGGGCATCGCGCTCCGCACGACGTTCATCGTCGGGTTCCCCGGCGAGACGGAAACCCACTTCCGGACGCTCCTCGAGTTCATCCGGGAGACCCGCTTTGAACGGCTCGGGATCTTCGCCTACTCGCAGGAGGACGGCACCGTCGCCGGGAAGATGTCGGGGCAGGTCCCACCGGCGAAGCGTCAGAAGCGGCGGGAGCTCGCCATGGCTGCACAGCACGAGGTCGCGCGCGAGGTCGCCGAGTCGTTCGTCGGCAAGACGCTGAAGGTCCTCGTAGAAGGCGAGACGTCCCGCGACGCCGCTGCGCTGTCGGGATCCGGATCCTGGGAACATGGCCATATCCGCCACGGGGATTCCAAAGGGCCATCGGCCTCGAAATCCGGAAAGATCCGCTACCAGGTGGCCCGTGGGGAGGCGGATGCGCCCGACATCGACTGCCGGGTGTATCTCCGTGATGGGAAGCTCCCCATCGGCCGCTTCAGCCAGGTGCGGATCGTGGGCCACACGGACTACGACCTGCTCGGGGAGCCCGTCGGAGGCTGAGCAGGATGCCTCTGCCTTGAGACGTCGGCGTCAGAGTTCCAGGAGGCGAGTGGGTTCCGAGATTGATCGGGCAACCACACATCCTGACGCCGCCGGTGAGGCCTCCGCAGGAGGCAGTCCGAAAGCGGGTCGATCGAAAGGCTCCGGGGCGGGGCATCGCCCCTGGCTGACGACGTTGTTCCTGGCCGCACTCCTTCCTGCGGTGGTCTTCGGACTCCTCTCCGTGAAGGCCACCCGGGACGCGCTGCTGCCTGTCATCCATCCCCGGGGGTTGGATTGGGGAAAGCGAGAGAGCCTGAGGGAACTCGACCGCCGACAACCCTTCATCGACCGCGTCCCCAACGCCGGCATTGAAGCACCCCGACTGGTGCGGCTTTCCCCGCGGCGCACGGAGGGTGGATGGCTACACGAGGTGTTTTTCTGGGTCACGACCCCACCCACCACGAGACGTCCGTCCGCAGTCGCCTTCCACTTCGTACAGCCCACCGCCCCCGTTTCATTCCGGACAGCCGAACTCGCCACCGCGACCCATCGGGTGACCTATACGCGCTCGGATTTCGAGAGGTTCGAGGTCCGACCTCGTTTCGTGGAACACGTCATCGAGTTCCCATGGCCATCGGAGCGCCACCCCGTGTCGGGCGAACTCTGGGCGCTCCGGGTGACGACGGAAAACCTTGAGGAACTGGATCTCTGGACTCGGGGTGTTACGGGCCTGGAGCTCGAGTCGAATACTGGTTGGTTTGCCGTCGCCGGGAAGCCGGCCCTCAGCTTGATGCCCGGGATGGGCTGGAGCGCCCCGACCTCGGATCGGTCACGATCCCTCGCCGCCCTGCTGGTGGAGGGCCATGTCCGATTGCCATCCCCGGTCCCGGAAACCACCCGACTCTCGGTCCTTGCCTGGGTCTGGGGTTTCCAATCATCCGGCAGACTGAGCCTCCTGATCGCCATCGCTTGCAGCATGGCGGGACTCGGGATCGCGCTGTGGCCCGGACCAGAGTGGACCCCCTGGACCCCGGCTCGAACCGGTCTCGCAACCGGCGGAATGCTCCTTGGTCTGGCGATGGTGTACGCGATGGTCATCCCACCGTTCCAGGCTCCGGACGAGCCGGAGCACTTCATCAGCTTCGCGAAGGGAAACGGGGCCACCAACCTGATCGCATCTGGTCGGGAGGTGGCGGCGCGGGCCCAGCTGGAACGGCTGGCATTCCGACCCGACCAGAAGCTGAGACCGGATCATCTCTACGCATCGGATGGCGGGTGGAGCGACTCGGTGGAGACGGTGCCCAGCCGACCCTGGCGCTCCGGGCTGGGATTCCGGTACTGGCAGGGGGTCTGGGCCTTCGCACGATGGATGCCTCCCCAGGATGCGCTTCTTGTGTTGAGGCTTTCGAACTCCGTGGTGGCTGCCGTCTGTCTGGGCCTCACGGCATTCCTGCTGGCCCGATCGGAGCCCAACCCGAAGGTGGCGCGCGGTTCCGGGATGCTCTGGCTCACAGTCCCCACGCTCCCTTTCTTCATGCTCTGCGTCTCCAACTACTCCGTCTACCTGTCCACGTCGATTCTCGCCGCGGGATGCCTTGTCGCGACGGTGCTCGGAGGGCGTCGTGATCCGCTCAACGGATTCTTCCTCGGACTCGCGCTCGGCTGCGTCCTGCACGTCTCGCGCGGTTCCATCCCGCTCTTCGTCGCGGCCGGGATCATCCTCCTCATTGATTCGGTGCTTCCAGCGGAGTCCTACGGCAATCGATCGAAATCCCGCCTCCCGGAACGCCTGTTCCTGCTCCTGGGCCTGCTCGTCCCTCGATGGTTGACGACCGAGGAGTACGACAGCCGGATGGGCATCGAGGTGGGTGCGTTGCTTCCGAGCCTTCAGGCCATGTCGTTTGGGAAGCTTCTCCTTGCTCTGGGTATCCTTCTCACGGTCCTGCTGTGCCTCGGCGATCTGATCGCCAGACGGACCACTGAAATGGGCTCCATCGGCTCGGGGGGCTCCCCTCGACAGTCCTCGCGTCATTCCTCCCACCGGGGCAAGACCCGATGGGTGTGGCTGGCGGTGACCTTGTGTGTTGGCGCCTTCGCCCTGTTCCCGTCACCCGAGACACCATGGATCCAATCCGGCACCTCCGTGCCGGTCGGACGCTACGGACTGTGGTGCCTCGCCTCCTGGTTCACCTCGTTTGGATTCACCCACCAGGACTTCGCGACGTTCCGGAGCTTCTGGGGAGGCTTCGGCTGGTTCGAGTTCTCATTGCCACGGCTGCTCATGGGAATGCCCGCGCTGCTCTGGGTGGCAGGTTGGAGCCTCGGCCTCTCGGGACAGGTGGAACGGCGCCGTGGGGGACTGGCACCCCTGCGGGCAGTGGTGTTCGGGCTGGCGATCATCCTCGGCCTCCTCTCCGTCTTCGTGGCAGCCCAGATCCAAGGCTACAGTGTCCGCGGACGCTATCTGTTCCCGATGAACATGATGGCCTGCGCGTTCGCCAGCGTCTGGCTTGCACGCGGTCTCACCGCACGCCTGCCAGCAACCCTCGGGCTCGACCGCCTGGCAGTCCTCGGCACCGTGATCGCGATCCACCTCGCCACCCTGGGCTTCGTGTTGGCCCGCTATCTCTGAGGGTCAGACCACCAGGAACCACCCGCCATCTACCCTCAGATTGCACGGACCCAAGACCGAAGGTGCCGTTCCGTCAGCGGCGGTACTCAAACCCGACGATGGTCAGAAGCGTCTCACCTCCAGGAACCTTCAGTCGGACCTGGTCTCCCACCCTTCTCTGCAGCAGGGCTTTCGCCACAGGTGAGAGCCAACTGACCCAGTCCCGGTCCAGATCCACCTCATCGACCCCCACAATCCGGTATCGGATCGGTTCGCTACCCGGATTCCGGACCGTGACCTCGGCGCCGAATCGAATCCGGTCATCACCAGCCGGTGGTGGCGCGGATGGAACGGCAGATCGCAGATAGGCACGCAACTGCTGGATCCGATCCCTCAGGTCGTTGCCCTTTCCGGGATCTACCCGCCCCTCCTCCTCCTGTCCGACGAGGAGGGCCAATTCCTCCTGCCATGCCTTCAGCCCATCTGGGGTCACCAGATTGCGGACCCCCGGGGGAACCCGGGGGCGGTCCCAACGACTCACCTCGGCCTCGGGGGCGTCGTCATCCTCTCGGGTGAAGGCCTTGCTCACGGGAGTTGGAACACTTCCATCGGAGCCATCGGATCACACGGGGTAGTCCCATCCCTTCCGATAGGCGCGGCGCAGGAGTTTCATCGCCTCGGGATCCCCGGGGATCGTCTCCTTGACGCCATCCCACTCCACGCTGCGTCCCAGCTTGAGGCTCAGCATGCCCAATAGCATGCAGGTGCTCGACCGGTGGGCATCGGCAATGTCACAGGCCGGAGTGCGCCCCGTGTCGATCGCCTCGAGGAAGTCGGCCCAGAGTTCCCGGACATTCTGCCCGTCTGGATCGTTGAGCCTGGGCTTCTCTGATCTCGACGCACTGCCATCGGTGGGATGGAACACCCAGCCCCCCCGATGTCCGAGCTGCAGCGTCCCCTTGGTGCCATAGAAGCAGATGCCCGCCACGTCCCCCTTCTCCGTGTCGTTGCCCCCGAAGGTCCGCGCCTCCCAGGTCAGCGTGAACGGCTCGAACACATAGTGGACCGCCTGATGGTCCGGGGCATCGCCCGTCTGGGCCTCCGGGGTCAGCACGGGAGCTCCCTTGATCGGACGACCTCCAGTCGAATGGATCCGACGCGGTGCCCTCTCACCCATGATCCAGAGGGCGGTGTCGAGCCAATGGACCCCCACATCCCCGAGGATTCCGTTGGCGTAGTCCAGATACTGACGGAAGCCCCGCGGATGGATGCCTCGGGTTCCGGGGGGCTGATCCAGGTTCGCCGGGTTCCCGCCGTTGAAGGGACGCAACGGGGCCGGGCCACACCAGGAGTCCCAATCGAGTTGGGCGGGCACGGGCTGGGTCGGAAGCGGCTCCTCGCGGACTCCTCCACCTCCGTTGAAATGACAGCGGATCATGCCGATCAATCCCAGCCCTCCTGCCCGGATGAATTCCCGGGCACTGGCGATGTGCGGGGACATCCGACGGTGGTGGTCGACCTGGACCACACGACCCGTCGCCCGGGCGGCACGGACCATCGCCTGGCTCTCCCCGATCGTGTGGGCCGTAGGCTTGTCGACGAAGACATGGGCACCGGAGCGGACCGCGGCGATCGTGGGCAGTGCATGCCAATGGTCCGGGGTCGTCACGATGACGATCTCGGGCTTCTCCTTCGCCAGCATCTCGCGGTAGTCGCGGTAGCGCCCGGGCTGATCACCCGTCAGGTTGACGACCCGATCGGCGGTCGGATTGAGGGCTCGCTGGTCGACGTCGCAGACGCCCACGATCCGGCAGCGTCCGCTGGCCATCGCCTCGCCCAGCACGACCCCACCCCACCACCCGGCACCGATCAGGGCGGTCCGGTAGCGCATGGAGGCCTTTTCGGCCGACCGGGCCACCCATGGCCCCGCCCATGCTGATCCACCCGCCAGGGCACTCTTGAGAAAATCCCGTCGTTTCATGAGCCAACTCCCTCAGGACGGTGTTGAGGCGGCGTTCATTTGTCCACCCCGTGATCCATCACGATCCCGTGAACCCATCCGATCCCGGCCGGTTCGTTGACCCTCGGCAGTGTGCGCCGTAGACTCGCCTCCAATGATCGCAGGAAAGATAGGTGCCAGTGTCGGCGGTGCAGCCTCCCAGCCGAGCTTCCGGCTCGGGGACGAACGGCTGATCAAGCTCACGGCATCGGCCGGCAACAAGGTGATGTCGCTGCTCACCAAACAGGGTCGCCCAAAGGGGGTGCTCCGGGTCGCCGTCGTCGGTGGCGGCTGCTCGGGTCTCCAGTACAAGATGGACCTCCAGGACCAGGCCCAGAACCGGGACATCCTGGTCGAAAGCGCCGGGGTCCGCGTCGTGGTCGATCCCAAGAGCGCCCTGTACGTGACGGGATCCGAACTCGACTACGTGGACGCCCTGACCGAGGGCGGCTTCAAGGTGAAGAATCCGAATGCCGCGACCAGCTGCTCGTGCGGCGAGAGCTTCAGCGCCTGAGCGCTGGGTCCGGATCACCCTCGCCCCAGCCTGACACGGGATGGATGCCTTCGCCCTGCTGAACGAACCAAGACGGCCCTCGGTGGATGTCGAGGCGCTCAAGACACGGTTCCTCGAGATCTCGTCCACCACGCATCCCGACAGGTTCCACGGCGCCCCGGAACCGGAGCGTCTGGCGGCGACAAGCCGGTACAGTGAACTGAACACGGCCTACGGGATCCTCCGTGCACCCAAGGACCGCCTCCTCCACCTGCTCGAGCTGGAGACCGGGGGCAAGCCGAGGGACATCCAACGCATCCCGCCCGGGACCATGGACCTCTTCATCGAGGTCGGTCAGGGCTGCCGAGAGGCGGACGAGTTCCTCAAGGCCAAGGCCGAGGCCACCTCCCCGATGCTGAAGCTGTCCAAGATGCGGGAGGCCATGGACTGGATCGACCGGTTCCAACAGCTCCAGGGCCGCGTGAACGCCATGCGGGACAACCTGATGACGACCCTCCGCGATCTGAATGCAGCGTGGGATGCCGCGCCGGCCGTCGGCTCAGCCGAGCGGGTCGGGACGCTTCCGCTCGAGGCCTTGGAACAGGCCTACCGGTCGTTCAGCTACGTGGAGCGCTGGACCGGACAGCTGCAGGAACGGCTGGTCCAGTTCGCGATGTGACCGCCCCGATGGGGCGTCCGGGCCTCAGTCCTTCTTCACCGACATCGTCCGGCGGGGATTGAGTCGGATCAGGTCCAGCAGGATGCGTTC
>JBDLQQ010000187.1:0-6021 GCA_039800465.1 Verrucomicrobiota bacterium | reverse complement strand
CGTAGAATGCCTCCGCGTTCAGCACGTCGGAATGCCCCAGCGCGGCGGCGACGCCCTCACGATCGCGTCGGTCCGCCATGCCGGTGATCACCCCGCTCTTGTCGACGAACTTCTTGCCGAGCAGCGAGCGGTCGGGATGGGCCACGACGATGCCCGCATCCGTCATCAGGATTCCATAGCCCGTTCCATAGGGCCGGATCTCACCCACCTTGTCGGTGAGCGTCTTGAGATCGAAATCGAGTCCGAAGATCCCCAGGAACTTCCCGTCGACCACGACCGGACTGACCAGAGAGGTCATGAGCACATCCTTGCCCGCGACCGGGTAGATGTAGGGTTCGATCCAGGAATCCCTGCCGGTGCTGCGGGGGATGACGTAGTAGTCGCCCGGGCCGGGTTTCTCGTAGTCGACGAGCGGTTCGAGGGCGAGGCTGCCGGAGCCGCGGTTCCAGTAGGGGATGAACCGGCCGGTGGTGTCGTGACCCGGCTTGTTCACGAAGTCGGCATCGCGCCCGTCGAAGGCATCGGGCTCCCACAGCGTGTAGAGCGCGAGCAGTTCGGGTTCCGCTGCGAGGGCGTTCTGGAGCATGCCGCTGACCTGGGTCCGATCCACCGGCAGCCTCGCCTTCTTCAGACCCGAGAACTCAGCCGCGAGGGTGCGGGGGATCTGGAACGCGCGGTCGACGAACGACGAGACCCCGGCGGCGTAGAGGCGCCCGGTCTCGGAGGCCCGCTCCTGGGCGTCGGACTGCGCCCGCTGCCGGGACTGCACCAGGATCCACGCGAACGACAGCAGGTAGAGTCCCAGGGTGGTGGCGACCACCGGGACGATCATCCGGAACTTGAGGCTTCGCATGACGGGAAAACGGTTTGTAACCCGGCGATCTTGAGGCGGGTTGTCCCGGACTGGGAAGCGGTTTCGTGGGAAAGGTCCCCGTGCCCCGTTCCAAGTCGATTCCGTGCTGCCCATCTGGGTCCGTCGCGCCCGAACGGAGCCAGATCGACGAGAGGGGATCGGGGGCGAGGCTCTCTGGGGCTTGGGCCCGGTGAGGTCTTGCAAAACACCCAGGTCCACCGGTTCGCAGGACACTGCTCACCCACCGAGGGCGGAATCCCCCAAGGCCATCGCCAGCCCGTCGCGGCCCAACCACGTGTACCCAACAAAAAACCCGCCCCTTGCGGGGCGGGTCGTGAAAACCGAGGAGGAAACGAAATCAGGCGGTGATCGAGGCAGTCTGGGACCGCCGACGAGCCCTCCACCACCCCGCAGCGGCCAGGCCGATCCCGAGGGCGGCACTCGGAGAGGCCTCCGGGATCACGGAAGGGGAGATGATCGTGCTTGGGAGAGAGGTGAACGTCAGACCGCTGACTCTTCCGAATTCCTCGAAACCTCCTGAGTTCTCGTAGTTCTGCCCGTTGACCACACCGGCGCCTCCAAATGCTGCGTAGAGGTAGAAGTAGTCACCAGACTGGGAGCCGGCAAAAGCGGAGTCCGGGATCATGAGGTAGATGTCGGCAACTCCCGAACCACTCCCAAGCACTGCCGTGTCGAACAGGAGGACACTATCCTGAGTGACCGCCCCCGTGGCACTGGGATCGAGACCCGTAAATGAGTCCAGACTCCAAACGACAGAGAGGCCGGCCGTTGTCGAGGTGAACGTACTGAGGTTCGATCCGTTGGCATTGGGCCCCGCTGCCGCACCGCTTGACGCCGTCGCCCGGTACAGTACGACCGAATCCAGCGAGATGAATGATTCACCACTCGCCTGGGATTCGTTGAGATCAATGCCGAAGGATCGGTAGGTGACGCTGTTGATGACGGTCGTGGGCAACTGCGAAAATGTCTGGGTGCTCGTTTGAGCCCCCGTGACGTCCGCACCCACCGTTCCCGAGGTTGAGATGCCGGAGGTCTGGGGATTATTGGAGTTGATGGTCAGGAACCCGCCAAACGTGCCAGTTCCGGATGAGCTTGTACCAGACGCAGTGAACACCAACGCACCATTGGCGTTCTGGATCAGTCCAGGCTGGGTGACATCATAGGCAATAGTCTGGGCATAGGCCCAGTTCCCCGCCACAAGGGCACCTCCGGCGAGACCGCTCTTCAGGAGTTTGAGACTTAATCTTGATTTCATTATTTTTGGTTCGACCCACCCGGGGCCCGGGTCAGAAACCCGTGCCCAAAGCGGATCAGTTTTTGAGTGACCGGAATCGCAAGCCTCAGGAACCAACCGCCGAGTCGAACCGAAGACGCACGACACCCCCCCCTCCCGTGCCGGGAGCTTGGCCTGTAAACACCTCGGATAACACAAACAGCCGGTCTTGTTGCATTGCAACAAACCAGCTGCACTACCAATCCCGGAAAAAAGAAACCATCGATAGCACCGGGAGAGCAACTGTTTTTTGGGTTTTCCTTGGAACCTCCGCCTTGCCCCTCGGGGAGCCGTCCTTTGGTTCGATGGTTCCCCAGGGAGATCTGTCGGGGGATCGCCTCGTTCCCACCCGCTCCATGGAGCGGGCTTGGAAGATTCCGGAGGAAAGCGCGCCACGATTCCCCTAACGATCTGCGCGACGCCAGATCAGGAGACCTGCACAACTCCACCGACCGGAACCTTCCCACGGGACCTTCCCACGCTAGGCAAAACCAGGGATCGCGTGGCACTCTGCCTCGGTGGAAACCAACGAGTTCAAAGACAAATCCGGATGGGTCTGGTGGATCGGGGGCCTGTCGATTGGGCTCGTGATCATCGGGATCTTTGCGGCAATCCCGGTCTGGGACTGGCTGAAGATCCAACGGGCAGAGCGGTTTCTGGAACGACACGCAGCCGACTTAAAGGCCGGAAGGGCAATTGGACCGGGCCCCCTGGCCCTCCGGTCCGCCCTGACTCTGGCGCCCCGGCACCCCCCCGTCCTGCGCGCAGCAGCGAACTACTACCAGACCCAGCCCTACCCGGAGATTATGGATCTGTGGCGGGAGTTGGACCGGTTGACGCCCCTGTCCCCCGAGGAGAAAACCCTCTACGCACGGGCAGCCTTGACCCATGGCCGCGCCGACGTCGCGCTTCCGCTGATCCGGGAACTCAACAAATTTCCCGCACAGCAGGAGGATGCTCTGCGACTTGGCGCCGAAGCCGCCATGATACTGGGCAATCCGGACGCCGCCGTGGACCTCGCCAACCAGGCATGGTCCAAGAACCCCAACAACCTCACGAATCTGTGGCTTCTGGCGGGCTTCCAGTTCCGGCATCCCAACCCCATCACCAAGGCGGAAGGACGCCGACGCCTCATGTCTCTCGTCGCTGACGGCGGACCGGAGACCATCCCGGTGGTCAACCTGATGCTGCTGAATCCCCCAATACCCGATTCGGATTTGAATCTCCTCCTGCGTCTCGTCCCCAACCGAACCAATGCTCCATTTGAAGAACGGTTAGCAAGACTGGGTCTGGAAAACGCGAGGGATCCCCATGGGCGGAAGGAACGCATCCGGAGGTTTGCAGAACCGCTTTGGAATCCCGGTAGCCGCACCAATCTGCTTCGGTTGACAGAGTGGTTGTCCCAACGCGCCGCCTACGAGGACGTTGTCGATGTCGTCCCGGAGAGGGAGGCGCTCAGCCATCCCCAGCTCTCCCTGCAGTTGGCGGCAGCCCTCGGAACGCTGGAACGGTGGGACGACGTGGAACGCCTCCTGGAGAAATCCGAGGGGCCCGAGTTCACGATCCAGAAGGAGACCTTCCGGGCCCTCGGCGCCCATGCCACCGGGCGCACCAACGACAGCCTGGCCTCCTGGAACAAGGCGCTGCGCCTGTCGGGCTCCTATCCGCAGATGCGTCAGATCATCGCCACGCTGGCGGAGCGCCGGGGATATCAACGGGTCTCGCTCGACGCCTGGCTGCCGCTGCTGGTGTCCCCCCAGTACTCCCAGAAGGCGCGATCCCAGGTGCTGCGACTCGCCTACGCCGTGGGCGACCCCTTCCTGACCCGGGAAACCCTCGAGCGCCTGCACAAGCTCCACCTGCTGGAGGTGCCCGACCAGATGAACCTCGTTCTCTACCAGGCCCTGATCAACCCGGACCTCGCCAAAGTCAGGGAAGCCCTCCAACAGGCCAAGCCCTTGGTGACCACGAAAAGCCTCTCCAATCACTTCGCCATCGCCGTCACCCTGCTGAACCTCCGCGAGAAAAAACCGGAATCGGCCGAGGCGACCCTCGATCCGCTGGAGGTCGACTGGACCCGGACGCCGACCCTGTGGCGGGTGGTCCGTGTGGCCCAGCTTGGGAAATCCGACCGCCGTCCCGAGGCCCGAGCCCTCGCCGTAAGCCTCGATCCCAAGACGCTGTCGAAACCCGAACAGCTTCTGGTCGAGTCGTGGCTGCCCTCGGAATGAGAATCCCCGAGGCTGGGGACCATTCCGGACGCCCAGGATCCGGTCATCGTCCGTGACGGGCCGACCTGCTGCCGTCACCCTGACCCCGTGTCGGCCCCCGCCCTCCAGGCACCTTCGAACGCCCCCGCCGCACCACCGCCGCCCCCCACATTGCAGGAGGCGACCCGGTTCTGGTGGCGCCTGGGATGGGTCAGCTTCGGCGGTCCAGCCGGTCAGATCGCGCTGATGCATGAGGAACTGGTCGAGCGGCGCCGCTGGGTGGGCCACGACCAGTTCCTGCACGCCCTGCAGTTCTGCATGGTCCTGCCCGGACCCGAGGCGCAGCAGCTGGCGACCTATCTTGGCTGGTGGATGCATGGCACCCGGGGCGGCCTCATCGCCGGCACCCTCTTCGTGGCCCCCGCCGCCGCAATCCTCCTCCTGCTGAGCCTCGTCTACGTCCTCTGGGGCACCACCCCCGGGGTGACCGGCATCCTCCACGGACTCCAACCCGCCGTGGTCGCCCTCGTCGCCGGAGCCCTGCTCAACATGGGACGTCGGGTGCTGCGGAACCCCAGCGCGGTGATGATCGCGATCGCCGCCGCGGCCGCGATCGGGCTCGGTAAACTCCCCTTCCCCCTCGTCATCGCGCTGGCGGGGATCGCGGGCCTTTTCCGCCCCAGATCGACCTCGCCCGCAGAATCCCCGGCGCCGCAAGTGCACGGACCGGCCCTTGACCCAACCGCCCGCCCAGGCTGGACCCGCGGCCTCCGGATCCTTGGATTCGGAGGCCTCCTCTGGCTTGCCCCCATGGGCCTGTTGGCCCTCCTGCTCGGGACCGACCATGTCGTGGTTCAGGAAGGCCTCTTCTTCGGCCAGGCTGCCCTGGTGACCTTCGGGGGCGCCTATGCGGTCCTGCCCTACGTGGCCCAGCGGGCAGTGGAACAGTTCCACTGGCTGGGGGCCGATCCGATGATGCACGGATTGGCCCTGGCGGAGACGACCCCGGGTCCGCTCGTGATCGTCCTCCAGTTCGTCGGATTCCTCGGCGGCTGGAATCATCCCGGCCCGCTGCCACGGATCGTGTCGGCCGGACTCGGGGCTGCGATCGCGCTGTGGAGCACCTTCCTCCCTTCCTTCGTCTGGATCTTCCTCGGCGCCCCCTGGGTGCAACGGTGGCGTTCCATGCCCCGGCTCCAGGGTGTCCTCGACTCCATCGGCGCGGCGGTCGTCGGGGTGTTGGCGAGCCTCGCCCTCTGGATGGCGTCCCGGACCCTGTTTCCAGGAAACCGCATCGACGTCCTTGCCGTGGTCCTGGCCATCGCCGCGTTCTGCGGCCTCCGACTCCTGCGATGGCCGACCGGTTGGGTGGTGATCGGCTGCGCGTTGGCCGGGTGGATCAGCCAGTCGCTTCGCTGATCGGCAGGAGACCGAGCACTCGTAAAACGGCCTTTTGGATGGGCTCAAAAACCATCCTAACCATCTGCAATCCAATTGGATGTGTGATGATTTTCAGATTGAAAACCGGGGTTCCATCTGCAGTTCGTGACCTGGCCCCACTTCCATGACCTGGCCCCACTTCCATGACCTGGCCCCACTTCCATGACCTGGCCCCACTTCCATGACCTGGCCCCACTTCCATGACCTGGCCCCACTTCCATGAC
>JBDLQQ010000186.1:0-5071 GCA_039800465.1 Verrucomicrobiota bacterium | reverse complement strand
CGGGTCACCGAACGTGGGGTGATGCCATGCTCCTTGTTGTAGGCGATCTGACGGCCACGCCGGTATTCGGAGACGGCCAGGAACTTCTGGATACTCTGGGTCCGGACGTCCGCATACAGGATCACCTTGCCATCCAGATGCCGCGCGGCACGCCCCGCGGTCTGGATGAGGCTCGTCGCGCTCCGGAGGTAGCCCTCCTTGTCGGCATCCAGGATCGCCACCAGCGAGACCTCCGGCAGGTCGAGCCCCTCCCGGAGCAGGTTGATCCCGACGAGCACGTCACAATCCCCCTTCCGGAGGGCGCGCAGGATTTCCACCCGCTCGATGGCGTCGATCTCGCTGTGGAGATACCGGACGTTCACCCCCAGATCGCGGAGGTAGTCGGTCAGCTCCTCGGCGGTCCGCTTGGTGAGGGTCGTGACCAGGACGCGCTGCTTCCGGTCGACCCGCTGGCGGACCTCCTCGAGCAGGTCGTCGATCTGGCCCTTGAGCGGTTTGATGACCACCTCGGGATCGACCAGTCCGGTGGGGCGGACGATCTGCTCGGCGACGTTGGAGGGGCCGGCCCATTCGAGTTCCTGGGGTCCCGGGGTGGCGCTGACGTAGATGGCCTGGCCGACGACGCTCCGGAACTCCTCGAAGTTGAGCGGCCGGTTGTCGAGGGCGCTGGGCAGGCGGAACCCGTGGTCCACCAGCACCGACTTCCGGGCCATGTCCCCCGCATGCATGCCCTGGACCTGCGGGAGCGTGGCGTGCGACTCGTCGATGATCAGGAGGAAGTCCTCCGGGAAGAAGTCGATCAGGACGCCCGGACGCGATCCCGGCGGCCGTCCTGAGATGTGTCGGGAGTAGTTCTCGATGCCGGAGCAGAACCCCAGCTCCTGGAGCTGCTCGAGGTCGAACTCGCACCGCATCTTGATCCGCTGCGCCTCGAGAAGCTTCCCCTGCTTCTCGAACCACGCGATCCGGTCGTTCAACTCCTCACGGATGGTGAGGATGGACCGGTTGATCTTCTCCTGGGGCGTGGCGAACTGCTTGCTTGGGAAGATGTTGAACCCCTCGAGCGGCTCGATGGTGTCCCCGGTCAGAGGATCGAACCGCGTGAACCGCTCGATCTCGTCGCCAAAGAACTCGATCCGGACGGCGTCCTCGGCATAGGCGGGCTGCAGCTCGATGACATCCCCACGGACCCGGAACTTCCCGCGCGTGACCTCGTAGTCGTTCCGCGAGTACTGGAGGTCCACCAGACGCTCGAGCAGCACGTTCCGGCCGATCTGCTGTCCGACCCGCAGCGGGATCACCATCGACTCGTAGTCGCGCCGGTCGCCGATGCCGTAGATGCAGGAGACGCTCGCCACGACGATGACGTCGCGTCGCGAAAGGAGATTGGAGAGGGCCGAGAGGCGGAGCCGCTCGATCTCATCGTTCACCGAGGAGTCCTTCTCGATGAAGGTGTCGGTCCTCGGGATGTAGGCCTCGGGCTGGTAGTAGTCGAAGTAGCTGACGAAGTACTCGACGGCATTGTTGGGGAAGAAGGCCTTGAACTCGGCGTACAGCTGCGCGGCGAGGGTCTTGTTGTGGGAGATGATGAGGGTGGGCCGGCCGTGCTGCGCGATGCAGTTGGCCATGGTGAACGTCTTGCCCGAGCCGGTGACGCCGAGGAGGACCTGCTGCTTCACCCCGCGACGGAGTCCATCACTGAGCTTGGCGATGGCGGCGGGCTGGTCTCCGGCGGGACCGTACGGGGCGACCAGTTCGAAGGCGCGGGCCATGTGGGCGCCATTCTAGGCATACGGGACTGCAATGCCATCCCGAGCACGACGGGATTCAACACCCCTCGTCCTGCCCCACGTGCGAGGATCCATCGGAGCCATCGCGGCGTCGGAGGCTCCCAGCTCGGATGCCGAGGGCCCGGAGGCGGTGTGGACGGCCGCGGCCGTTGTGTCGAGGTCGCCAGGCGCAGTCCCGCCAGTGCCCTGCGGTCCAACTCGCGGGGTTGAAGATGGGCCACCACCCCAGCGCGCGGAGCACGGGAAGACATCGAGACGCCAAGCGAAGAGGGAGCAGGACCGGATCGCTCCGTCCTGCGCCCTCCTTGGTGTCAGCCTCGGGCTCCCGGCCCGTCCTCAGGCCCGGGGAGCCAGCTTCTTCTCGACCGGGGTGCGCCCCAGCGAGACGTAGGCCGGCAATCCGTTGACCATCGGGACCTTCACCTCACCCGCGACCAGCGGGGAGGCATACTCGACGAACTTCTCGTTCGGCATCATGCCGTCGGCGCTGATCCAGTCGCGCGGGATGAAGTGCTCGACGTTGGCGATGTTCGCCAGGTCCTCGAGCTCCACCGTCCACTTGTAGGGGGCGCTGCTGAGGCGGACGATCTTCGGCATGAAGCCGGACTTGCCGTCGATGGCGGCACGGACCGCCGCCGCACCGCAGGCGAACGCCTCGTCGGCATCGGTCTGGCTGGCGAAATGCGCCGCGGCACGCTGCGCATAGCCCAGCTTCACCGTGCGGGTCTTGAGATTCAGGCGGCCCTGGACGATCGACGCCAAGGCATCCGCGGCACCCGAAAGCACCGGATGACCGAAGGCGTCCAACCGGGTCTTGTCGGCACCGATCTCCTCGCCCGCGGCGTTCTTCAGGCCCTCGCCCACCACTACGATGCAGTACTTCAGCTCGGCGACGGTCGCCTGGACCTTTGCGAGGAAGGCCGCCTCGTCGAGCGGGATCTCGGGCAGCAGGATGATGTGGGGGGGATTCGCCGCCTGACCCTGCTTCGCGAGCACGGTGCCCGCTGCGATCCAGCCCGCCGCGCGACCCATCACCTCCACGATGCAGCACGAGCCGTCATCGGTGGCCATGGAGCCGACATCCAACCCGATCTCCATCACGGTCGCCGAGTTGTACTTGATCACGGAGCCGTAGCCCGGGCAGTGGTCGGTGTGCGGCAGGTCGTTGTCGATGGTCTTGGGAACGCCCATCACCCGCATGTCATAGCCGCGCTTGACGGCCTCCAGGTGGATCTTGTGGGCCGTGTCCTGGGAGTCGTTGCCGCCGGCATAGAAGAAATAGCGGATGTTGTGGGCCTGGAAGACCTCGAACAGCCGGTTCATGTCCCGGGCGGCCGCCTCGGGCTTCTTCTCGAAGTTGATCTTGTACCGGCAGGTGCCGAGGGCGGCCGCCGGGGTGTAGCGGAGCCCATCGATCGCCTTGCTGCGCTCCTCGTTGATGTCGATCAGCTCCTCGTTGAGGATGCCATAGATGCCATTCAGCCCGCCGTAGATCTCCTCGATCTCGCCGTGCCGGCCGGCCTCGGTGATGACCCCCGCGACGGAGGCATTGATGACACAGGTGGGACCGCCGGATTGGGCGACGAGAAGATTGCCGTTGAGTTCAGCCATACGCTTAGAAAACGGACGGAAGCCTGCCCGTCGCACGAAGTCTCAGGCAAGCGGCGAATCCGAAGAATCCGGGAATGCGAGAGGACCCCACCCGCCCCGGGAGCCAGAAACCAGCACCAGCCCTCCCCCAACGGATGTCCCACCCCCGGGTCCATAGTCCGCCCATGACATTGAATCCCAGTCTGCAGCGTGGCGACGTCGTCGAGATCACCCCGGGCTCCCTCCCGCTCCCGGCGGGCCTGACCCCGGGATTCCAGGTCCGGCTGGTCCGGGTCGAGGCCGGCCAGCCGGTCGTCGAACGCGAGGGCCGGGAATGGCGGGTGAATCCCTGCCAGCTCAGCGTTCGTCACCGACACACCCGCCCCGTCACCCCGCCCCGGACCCCCTGTCCCTCCCCCAGGTCCCCACACCACTGAAGCCGGGTCGCGAGGACACGACCCCAGCCCAGTAACCGAACACGGATCCTTGGTCTGGGGATCCCGTCGGGATACGGTCCCGACTCCTCCGCGGCCACAGGGCCCATCGGATGGGACCCTGATGAATCTTGGCTGGATCTTGGAATTGCCGTGGAGCTGGACGCTGATGGCCGGCGAGTGGCTGGTGCGGCTGACCATGCTGGCCTACATCCCCCAACGCCGACCCCCAGCCGCCGCACGCACCTGGCTCCTCCTGATCTTCCTGTTCCCCTGGGCCGGACTGCTGATCTACCTGATCGTGGGCCGGATCCAGATCCCCAAGCGGCGCCGCACCCTCCTCGAGAAGCTCTCCCGGACCGTCCGCGAGGCCGCCCAGGGATTGCCGCCCGAGATCCGAACTCCACTCGACCAGCTCCCGGAGGGCGTCGCGAACGCCGCACGCCTCGCGGAGAGACTGACCGCATTCCCGATGCTCAGCGGGAACACCGTCGAGCTCCTCTCCGAATACGAAGCCTCCCTCGAGCGCCTCGCCACCGACATCCGGAACGCCCGCCTCCGGGTCCACCTGCTGTACTACATCTATGGCGATGACGACGTCGCCGAGCGGGTGACACAGGCCCTCGAACAGGCCGCCCGACGGGGGGTGCAGTGCCGACTGCTCCTCGACGGCATCGGGTCCAAACAGGCCCTCAAAACCGTCGCCCCCCGCCTGCGCGCGGCCGGGGTGGAGGTCACCGAGGTGCTGCCGGTGCGGTTCCTCAGGCCCCGCGGCACCCGGGTCGACATCCGCAACCATCGGAAGGTCGCGATCATCGATGGCCAGATCGGCTACGTGGGCTCCCAGAACGTCGTGGCCCCCCGCTTCGTCCCCGGGTTCCCCAACGAGGAACTCGTCGCGCGGGTCACCGGCCCCATCGTCGCCGAACTCGGAGCCGTCTTCTGGGTCGACCGCCTCCAGGAGACGGAACCGACGGCGGATTCCAGCCCCGGCTGGGGACCCACCGAACGGACGGGCGATGTCGTCGCCCAGCTGATCCCCAGCGCCCCGAGCTATCGCCAACAGACCTTCGCGATGCTGCTGGTCTCGCTCATCCACCAGGCCCGACGGAACGTCACCATCACGACGCCCTACTTCGTTCCCGACGAACCCTTCCTGGCCGCCCTCCGGACCGCCATCGAACGCGGGGTCCAGGTCCGGCTCATCGTCCCCCTCCACTCCAACCAGCGCCTGACCGTCCTCGCCCAGTCGTCCTA
>JBDLQQ010000185.1:0-4703 GCA_039800465.1 Verrucomicrobiota bacterium | reverse complement strand
ACCCAGGGCGTCCCCACCACCCGCACCCCTCACCCCAGATGGGGAATTCTAATTGTCGTCAGTGGGGAAGAATAATTGTCGTTGAACATGCCGCCCCGTGCTGAAAAGAAGCAGGGCTACTTCTGGCCATCGTCAGTCTCCGCTCCCTCGCCGTCGTGATGACTCCAGATCCCGAAATGGAGGTGCGATCTGGAGTGCTCCACAGAGTTGCACCGGCGCGTCGGGTCGGGTCTCTTTTCGGGCCTGCTTGTGAACAAGTCCGCCGTCGTCCGCAAAATCATCGCCACCCTCCAACGCGAGCTCGCGACGTACATCCGTGCCGCCCGTGCCGCGCACGACGAAGCCACGCACGAACAGAACAAGCCCGAGAACAAGTATGACACCCGGGGCCTCGAGGCGTCATACCTCGCCCGGGGGCAGTCCCGTCAGGTAGCCGAACTCGAACTCGCCATCACCCAGATCGAGGCTCTGTCTACTGCTGCATGGCCTGCAGGCACCGCAATCGGACCCGGGGCATTGGTGGAGATCATCGAGGGACGCGAGCACTCGTGGTACTACGTCGCGCCCCGTGCGGGTGGTACCGAGATCGACCACCAGCAACGTGAGATCCTGGTGCTCACGCCGCAGTCCCCTTTGGGTCAACAACTCGTCGGGCGCCGGCAGGGTGACGAGATCGTCCTCGATCTGGGACGCGGGGCGACCCGGCGACTGCGCGTGGCGACGGTAGGCTGATCTCCTTGGACCCGGATCCGGGCATGATCCAGCCGGGTCACAGGCCGTGGAGGCGAAAGCCAGCCGGGCGAGCGGTATCTGTCCCGGTGCCCGTGTGGACTCACCACTCCACGTCCTGATCCTCCATCACGCCTGGCACGTCGGTCAGGGTCAGGAGGCGGCCATCCGCTGTGCGGACCGTTCCAGTGAAGAGCCCGGCGACCTGGATGAACCGGCTGTTCACCAGTCCGAGGTTGCGGTTCTCGCTGTGCGAACCCTTTGGTGTGAACCGCAGCTGGATTCGTCCATCCGAAGTGGTGACCTCCCAGGGGGCCATGTAGTTCTGCCGATCGAACGAGAAGACGGGCTTCGAGAGAGTCGACAGCTCGCTTCCGGCCCACAGCGCATTGTCGCCGGTCCGGCCGTCGGGGACGATGCCGCCAGTCAGGTTCAATCCGATCGGGGTTCCGTCATCTGCGGTGCCCTGCAGGAATGCCCAGTTCCAGACGGTATGGCTGGGCAGGATGCCTTGGGTGTAGTCAAAGCCGCCCCGGAATCCATCCCCCAGGTTCCATTCCCGGGACCCGAGCTGGATGGACCCCGTCACGGGCAGCAGGTTCCATTTCACTGTGGCATTGATGTCACCCGGAGGCGTGGGCACGACGGAGGCCACCGGCAGGGGGGCTCCGGAGGGGTCGAGGGTCGCATCGATCCGGAGGTTGTCGTCCTTGGAGACGATCTCGACGCGGAAGGGATCGGAGTCCGTGCCTCGGGTGATGGATAACGACAGTCCACCGCCCAGCCCGTTGGCGAACGTCGCACGGGCACCGGCTCCGGGATTGCCATTGACGACGGTGGATACCAGAGGAAGTCCGATTTGTCCCCGGCTGACGAGCGGCACCCCCTTCTCGAGATCGACGACGTAGACAAACGCGGTGGTTCCGTAGCCCGCGTCCACCACGGCGAAACCCGCGAGGAGGCCCTTCGATGAGATGGCACCGTAGAGCCACTTCTTCAGGCGGTTGTATTGCCAGAAATAGAGGCGGGGCTTGAGGTCGATGTTTTCGAAGGTGCCGGCATAGGTTCCCAACAGGGGCTCACCACGAGGGGAAAAGACGGTGGGGGGCGCTGGGGGTAGGATGCTGCTGTCCGGTGGTGGCACGGGGAGTCGTGGGCGCCCAGTCCCCTTGGGACCAGTCGATGTGGGGAGACCCAACAGCACCCAGGAGGAAAGTGGTTTGTCTGCATGTTTCCCTGGGATTGAAGTCCCGGAGACGTAACCGGCTCCTGTTCCGATGTTGTTGCCTATGAAGGGGACACCAATCACGGGAGCTGTCACCCGAGGAGCCCTCTCGATGTCCAGTTCCCGGGACGCAGCCCTGAGGCGCAGGAACAACTGGGTCGAACCGCGGGTGCGATCCACGCTGAACTCCTGCCGTTGGCAGCCCTCTGGAACCCCGATCTGGCTGCCTGCAGGCGTGCGGGTGACGCCATCGGTGCTCCAGTACAGGAGGTTTTCGCCCACCTCCGCATCCACCTTCAGAGCGGCGTCGTTGGTCCGGACGATGGCGGTCATCAACAACGTCTTTGCATTCAGTGACCAGACGGGTCTCTCGGAGGCGGCGTCGACGGAGGTTGCTCCCCCGATGGCGTACCGGTTGAGGGTCGATTCGTCCTTTGGTCGTCCCTGCAGCCAGTCGGTCCAGGCACTCGCTTGGGAGGTCACGCCCGCCAGGAGTGTAGCGGCCAAGATAGACACCACCGCCAAGAATTGTTTCATCCGCGGAGGAATTGCGCGGTTTGCTTCGGAGGATCAAGAGCCAAAAGAAAAAACCCCCGGAGGCGTTGGCCTCCGAGGGTTTCATTGAAACTGGCCTGTCGGCTCAGCGGCCCTTCGGGAGGGCGCTCCGGCCGGCGTACACGGCATTCTTGCCGAGCATCTGCTCGATGCGGAGGAGCTGGTTGTACTTGGCCGTACGGTCCGTCCGGCTCAACGAACCGGTCTTGATCTGGCCGCAGTTCGTGGCGACGGCGATGTCGGCGATCGTGGCGTCCTCGGTCTCGCCGGAGCGGTGCGACAGCACGGCGGTGTAGGCGCTGTTCTGGGCGAGACGGACGGCGTCGAGGGTCTCGGTCAGCGACCCGATCTGGTTCACCTTCACGAGGATCGAGTTGGCGGTGCCGGTCTCGATGCCCTTGCGGAGGAACTTCACGTTGGTGACGAAGAGATCGTCGCCGACGAGCTGGGTCGTGGAGCCGAGCTTGTCGGTCAGCTTCTTCCAGGTCTTCCAGTCGCCCTCGGCGCAGCCGTCCTCGATCGACACGATCGGGTAGTCCTTGCAGAGCTTGACGTAGAAGTCGACGAGCTCGTCACCGGCCAGCTTGCGTCCGGAGCTCTTCTTGAAGACGTAGGTCTCGTTGCCCGTGTAGAACTCGGAGCTGGCGACGTCGAGGGCGAGGTAGATGTCCTTGCCGAGCTTGTATCCGGCGTCCTTGACCGCCTGGGCGATCGCGTCGAGGGCGGCCTCGGCGCTCTCGAGCTTCGGGGCGAAACCGCCCTCGTCGCCCACCGCGGTGCTGAGGCCCTTCTTCTTCAGGACGGACTTCAGCGCGTGGAAGATCTCGGTGATCGCCTGGAGTCCGGAGCTGAAGGTCTCGAACCCGTGGGGCATGACCATGAACTCCTGGAAGTCGATCGGGGCGTCCGAATGGGCGCCGCCGTTGATGACGTTGGCCATCGGCACGGGGAGGACCTTGGCGTTGGGGCCACCGAGGTACTTGAAGAGCGGCTGCCCGAGGGCGGCGGCGGCGGCCTTCGCGTTGGCGAGGGAGACGGCGAGGATGGCGTTGGCACCGAGCTTCGACTTGGTCTCGGTCCCATCGATCTCGAGCATCGCCCGGTCGATCGTGAGCTGGTCGAGGGCATCGGCGCCGATGAGGGCCGGGGCGATCTTGGAGTCGACGTTCTTGACGGCCTTGCTGACGCCCTTGCCGAGGTAGCGCTTCTTGTCGCCGTCACGGAGCTCGATGGCCTCGTGTTCGCCGGTGCTGGCGCCCGAGGGGACGGCGGCGCGTCCGACGGCGCCGCATTCGAGGGTGACGTCGACTTCGACGGTGGGGTTTCCGCGGGAGTCGAGGATCTCGCGCGCCTGGATGTCAGTGATGGTCGTCATGTTCAGATTCGTTTTCGAAGGATTGGGAGTGCTCCCGAAGAAGGGAGGATGGAAGGCAACACCAGGGCGGGCGTCAAGGCGCCGAAGGGGCACCTTCTGCTGGTCAATGGGTGGCGAGGAGACCTGTCCCATCGCGATCTCGAGCCGCAACACGCCATCCACCTGTGGAGGCAGACGGGACGCTCTCTCGCTCCGGAGGATCCCGATCCCGCCGTCCGGTTCGCCCAACCCTTGCGGATGAGATGGGTACGCCAGGGACGGCTTCCCTACCGCGAGGTTCAGGGCCATCCGCCGTTGCGCATGTCCAGGCTGTACCAGGCGTCGTTGGGCCCGTTGAACTTCGGTGCGGCCGGCCACACGGTGGATCCGGCGTAGTCGGGCGTGAACCACTTCTTCATGTTCAACGTGAAGGCCCTGCCGGAGAGGTCCCCGAACGTCGCGATGCCATCGACGTCCTGGGTCTGGTCCTTGGCGCGCCGACTCCGTCCATGGCGCTGGGAGATCCCCTCAAAGGCAGAGCTGCCCACATCGTTGAAGAGGTACTGGCTCTGCTCGGCAGGGGCTTCCCACATCAGCATCCCGGTGGGCCGCATGGCGCCCAGCTTGAACTTCGAGGTCGCGTTGGGAGTGGAGGCGGGCTGGAAGCCGATGGTGGATCCGTTCCATAGGTAGCTCGTGATCTTGATGTTCCGCCGCTTGTAGTCGGCGGCGGCCTTGCCGGAGGCACGCTCGGCGAGGTCCTTTGGGCAGGTCAGGACCTTCTCCGAGCCGAGATAGGTGCCCAGCTGGCTCTGTCGGAAGTTGGCGACCTGATTGGAC
>JBDLQQ010000184.1:0-15012 GCA_039800465.1 Verrucomicrobiota bacterium | reverse complement strand
CTGACCAACGCCCTCGTCGGACAGAAGATCACCATCGTCACCCCGAAGCCCCAGACGACGCGACATGTCGTCCATGGCATCGTCCAAGACCCTGCGTTCCAGCTCGTGCTGGTGGACACCCCGGGATTCTTCCGGACCCGTACCAGCCGCCTCGTCTCCGAACTCCACCGGAAGGCCCGCGAGGCGCTCGAGGGCATCGACCTCGTCGTCCATGTCGTCGACCCCTCCCGTGAGATCGGCGAGGAGGACCAGATGGTGGAGGAGGTCCTCCAACCCATCCGCCAGCCCCGGATCCTCTGCCTCAACAAGTCCGACCTCTCCCGGAAGACATCCCGTGACGCCTGGCGGGCCCGCGCGACGGACTATGCCGGGATGGTCGAGGTATCGGCCCGGTCTGGGGCGGGCATCCCCGAGCTCCGACAGCTCCTCGCCAGACTGCTTCCCGAGCACCCCCCGCTGTACCCACCCGAGGAGGTGAGCAACATGCATCGGGACTTCCAGATCGCGGAGCTGATCCGGGAGCAGGTTTACAAGCTGACCGACCAGGAGGTGCCCTACCGTACAGTCATCGAGCTCGATGCGGTCGAGGAGGCCGTGACCAACGAGGGAAAACCCTTCCTCCACATCAAGGCTGCCGTTCTCACACCCAACGATCGCTACCAGCGGATGCTGATCGGTGTCGGCGCCCAGATGATCCGGGCCATCGGTACCGGAGCCCGTCGCGAACTCGAACGCTCGCTCAGTCGCAAGGTGTTCCTCGACCTCGACGTGCTGGTCGACAAGCACATGAGGCCCTGAGGTGACCCGCCGTACCAGGATCTCAGGACCGTGGCGTAATCAAGGGATCCAGCTGATCCCTTAGGGCGACAAGGGTCGCCCCCGACATCCTCAGCCCGAGGGCCGTCTTCGAGATCCCCTTCGAGACCGAGATGGCCTTGTGGAACTCATCCACCACCCCGCAGAACTCGCTCTTCGTCCGGGTGTCACCGAGGTAGTCGATGATGTGGATGTCCATCTCGAAAAGGCTGGGGAAGACCCAGAAGACAGGAACCACATAGAAGCGACGCCACGGGGAGACACCCCGGACAAACGCCCGGGCGTGGTAGTCGTCCACGGAACAGCCCAGAGCATGGCAGAATGCGTCGCGGAACGTCTGGAAGCGATGCTGGGGCGGTGACGGCGACATCGAGGGCGGTAAAGCTATCGGTCTCTTCCAGTTGGGAGCAACCCCTTCCAAGGGTCCCACGATGCCGAATCGAGTCCGGATTCCTGACGCTGCGGGATCGTCCGTAAGAATACCCCTCGGACCTCTCCCCACCCCCGGATCGGGCCTTCAATGACGCCTACCGCCGGATGGAGCACCCCGAGGAACCGGGGTGTTTTTCCTTCCCCAGCCGTCCCGGGAATATGACCCTCAAACGGAAATGTCAGGACCAGCTCCCAAAGCATCCCCAACGGATTTCTCCCGCCGTCACCCGGACATCAGCCTGTTCCTCTTGGGGTTCCTCTGGACGATCCTGATCATGCCGATGGACCCGCACAAGATGGTTTCCGACAGCCACAGGCGGTTCAAGAGTGCCACATGGATCTGGAGCGGAACGAACCCCGGAGGACGCCTCCCGGGCGTGGAGGGAGTCGGACACTACTGGGACGGTGTCGGACAATCCCTGCTCTTCGTGCCCTTCGATTTCATTCTTTCCGCTCTTGGCATCGCGGATGTCGAGACCCGCTTCAACATCGTCTCCAGAGCCCTGTTCCCAGCCGTCAACGGGCTCGTCCTGCTGCTTTCTTGGCATGCACTCCGTGAATTGGGGTTCAAGCCCCGGACCTGCAGCCTCGGAACTCTGGTCACGCTCGGCTGCACGACGCTGACGTTCCATTTCCAAAACAATCAGGAAAACCCGTTGATGCTGGCCTATGCTCTGGTCGCAGTTATCGGAATCCTGAAATGGAACAAGTCGGGGTCCCTCCTCTGGTTGAACCTCACCTGCGCCGCCCAGGCGGCGAGCATCTCGATCCGTGTTACGAACCTGGCCTACGTGCTCCCGATCTTCGGGCTTCCAATGCTATCCCGGTTCTTCGATGAGTCCCGCCCTTGGGACTGGCGCCAAGAAGTCCGACAGGCGGTAAGAATGGCGTGGGTTGCAGTTCCGTGGCTGCTGGCGGCCTTTGCAATCGATCGCTGGTGGCAATGGGTCCGATTCGGAACATTACAAGGGACCTACTTCTCGATTTTCCAAAAGTGGGCGGTGGCCAATTTCGATCAACTGCCCCCTGGATTCCCGTTCTCGGTTCCGTTCACGGAAGGCTTCGCAGGACAACTCATTTCTCCGGCGAAGGGAGTCGTATTCTACGAGCCGTTGGTGATTGCAGCCCTAGCCTTCTGGCTTCTCAAGAAGACGGAATCTACACCCAAGACCAAGGCTCTCGTCTTGGTGGGATGCATCGCCACCCTTGGAACTGCAGCCGGTTTGGCTCGCTTCTACTATTGGGATTCCGAGCCAAACTGGGGGCCACGTTACCTCGCAACCCCAGCACATCTCCTCGAATTGGCCCTCGCGGGATGGATCGTGAGCAACCTGAATTCAAGGACTTGGATCCAAAAACTGCTGGGCTTGTGGGCCATCTGCCTGATGGCGACACAGATCTCGGGCATCTGGTGGCCTGCTTACCACGAGAGCATCGAGGGAGACATCCGGAGGGGGCCCGAATACGTGAAGACATCCAGTGATCTCTGGTCGCGTGGACTTCCGACCGTGAATTCGGAAACCCACAAGGACTGGGTGGTTGTCAATCGCCCCGTCGGAGTCGCGAAGGACATCGCACGCCAGATCGCGCTTCCAAAGGAGGAGTGGTTGGCCAGCAAGCCCCCGATGCGCATGATCTGGATCACCGGAACCCTGAACAGCTTAAGCCACTCCACCCGTTGGGCAGTGCGTCTGGCCTGGCTCACAGGCCTGGGTCTCGCCCTCTGGCTGGCCCGGCAGGCCGTCGTCGGGACAGAGACGCCTCGGAATCGAACCTGAGTCAGCCCACATCGCCCAGACGGTGGCGATCGGCACACCGCATCAGAGGACTGCCGACCAGCAGCCGCCTCGGACTGGCAGGGACCCTCCCAGCCTGCTGTCGCCAACTCCAGCCGACCCGTGACATCCTCCGAACCATGCGCCACCCCATTCGTGGATTCTTGCTGCTGGTGCTGCTCTGGACCCATACCGGCACCGCGCAGACGCTCCGGACCAACCTGTTCCAGTCCGGCCAGGGCGGCTACCCACGCTACCGCATCCCCGCCCTGACCCACACCACCCAGGGAACCCTCCTCGCGGTCTGTGAGGCCCGGACCCGTACCGATTCCGACTGGTCCCACACCGATCTCCTGTTCCGCCGCAGCACCGACGGCGGGAAGACCTGGTCCCCCGCGACGCAGATCGTCCCCACCCCACCCAACCTGTCGCGCAATCCCGTCGCCCTCGCCCACCGCCAAGGCACCGCCGAGGAACGGACCCTCCACAACCCGGTCCTCATCGCGGCACGCGACGGCACCGTCCACCTCGTCTTCGGCGCGGAATACAACCGGGTCTTCCACAGCCGGAGCACCAACGACGGTGCCTCCTTTGGTCCCGCCCAGGAACTCACCGCCGTCTGCGAGACGCTGCAACCCCGCTACGGCTGGAAGGTCGTGGCTCCCGGACCGGGTCATGGTCTGGAGTTGAGCCCCGGCCGCCCCGGGAAAACGAACCGCATCGCCGGCCGACTCGTGGTTCCCATCTGGCTCTCCCCAGGAACCCATGGCAGCGGCCACCACCCCTCCGGCATCGCCACCCTGTTCAGCGACGATCACGGGGTCACCTGGAAGGCCGGCGACCTCATCGCCCAGGATCCGGACCCAATCCCGGATCCCAGCGAGGCCACGCTCGCCGAACTCGCCGATGGACGGGTCCTGCTCAACGTCCGCAACGAATCCAATCGATTGCGTCGCGCCACCACGACCAGTCCAGACGGGGCCACCGGCTGGACTCCATTGAAACTGTCCGAGGACCTGTTCGATCCAACCTGCGCCGCCAGCCTCATCCGCGTCCCGGGGAACCCCCGCGAGGCGGCAGCAACGCTCGTCTTCACCCACCCGGACAACCGGCCCAGCCCAGCCCCCGATGCCGTCGGTTCCCGGGAGCGTCGCGGTCTCACCGTCCGCCTGAGCGCCGATGACGGTCGGACCTGGCCCCTCCACCGGGTCCTCGACCCCGGCCCCTCCGGCTACAGCGACCTCGCAGCGGGTCCCGACGGCTCCGTCTGGTGCCTGTATGAGAACAGCCCCGACAGCCCGCTCAGCTACGCGGCCCTGACCCTGGTCCGGATCGACCTCGACTGGATCTTCGGCGAGGACCTGCGGACCGACGCCAACGGATTCGTGCCTCTGTTCAACGGCCCCGACCTTGATGGCTGGGTCAACATCAACTGCGCCCCCGAAACCTGGCGGGCGACCAACGGCATCATCGCCTGCACCGGCCAGCCGATCGGGGAACTCCGTACCACCCGGATGTACCAGAACTTCATCCTGGAGCTGGAATGGCGACACCTGAAACCCAAGGGCAACGCCGGGGTTTTCGTCTGGGCAGACGCTCTCACCGCCAAGGGACAACCCTTCCACCGGGGCGTCGAGGTCCAGGTCCTCGATGGACTCGAGAGTGAGTGGTACACGTCGGACGGCGACGTGTTCCCGATCCATGGTGCCCGGCTCACGCCGCTGCACGGATGGGGTGGCGACCGGGCGTTCCCGGTCACCCGACGCATGCGGCCGTCGCCGGAGTGGAACCACTACCGGATCACCTGCCTCGACGGGGCGCTGACCCATGCGGTGAACGGCCAGGTGGTCACCCGTGGCGTCCAGGGCAGCCCCCGCAAGGGGTACATCTGCCTCGAATCGGAGGGATCGCCGGTCGAGTTCCGAAATCTCCGAATCCGGGAACTCCCCGCATCCACCGCCCTTTCTCCTCGGGACATCGCGGAACCCGACATGGGCTTCCAGACACTCTACACCGGCATGGACCTGCGGGGCTGGACCGCCACGCCTGAGGCCTCCCGCCACTGGAAGGCCAATGACTGGACCCTCGAGCACGATGGGAAGGCCGACGGGGATTCCGGCATGCTCTGGAGCGAGGCCCTGCACGGGGATTTCGAGATGATTGTCGACTGGCGATACCCGGACGACGGATCAGGAGAGGGCGCAGTACTGCTCCGCGGTGCCGGCACGGGGGCTCTTGCTCTCCCCAGCACCGGGGCCAAGGCCTGGCACCGCGCCCGGATCACGCTCCGCGGCAACCAGGTCGCCATGACCGTGGATGGCGTGACCACGGTGACCGACAAGGTCCTCGCAGGAATCCCTCCGACCGGCCGGATCGGACTGCGCCCTGCGGGGCGCCCGATGCAGTGGGCGAACCTGTTCATGCGGCGCCTCGATTGAGCGCCGAACCGCCGCTTTCCAATTCGGCGGACGCCCGTAACGTCGCCCCATGATTCCACGGGGGACCCTGCACGCCGCCATCGCCTGCCTCGGCTTGGTCCTGTGTCTCGTGCCCCTCGAGGGCGCCGACAAATCCAAGACCCGTCCACAGAAGGGCACCTCCTCCAAGAAGGGGTCGTCATCGGAACTGGCCGCCCCCCAAGGCCTCTCCACCGCGGAGCTCGTCCAGAGGGTCAAACCCAGCCTGGTGGTCCTTTCGACCCGCAGCCGCGGAGGATCGGGTGAAGGGGTTGGGACCGGATTCGTCATCGACCCCGCCGGACTCGTCGCCACGAGCCTCCACGTCGTGGGGGAATCCCAACCCGTCACCGCACGACTGGCCTCGGGGCAGACCGTCGAGGTGCTCGGACTGCATGCCTTCGATCGGCATGCCGACCTCGCCATCCTGAGGGTCGCGGCCACCAACCTCCCGGCCCTCACCCTCGGCGATGACACCTCGTTGGCCACCGGAGCGGAGGTCGTGGCCATGGGCAATCCCCTCGGGCTCGAGAACTCCGTCGTCGCCGGGGTCCTGTCCGGGCGACGCACCTTCGACGAGATCGAGATGCTCCAGCTCGCCATCCCCATCGAGCCCGGGAACTCCGGCGGCCCCTTGGTCGACCGACAGGGCGTCGTCCAGGGGATCATCAACGCGAAGTCGCTGCTCACCCAGAACCTCGGGTTCGCCACCCCGGTCCGACTGCTGCGCCCCCTGGTCGAACGTCCCAACCCCATCCCCTACGCCCGCTGGATCCGCAACCGCGGGCTCGATCCAGAGCGATGGGAAACCTTCCTCGGTGCCCGATGGCAACAACGTAGCGGACGGATCGAGGTCGAGGGGGCCGGCAATGGATTCGGGGGACGCGCCTACATCCTCCAACGCGCCCCCCTCCCCGGGAAACCCTACGAGGTCCGGGTGCAGGTCCGGCTCGACGACGACTCGGGAGCCGCCGGACTCGTCTTCGGCGGAGATGACTCCGGTCGCCACTACGGCTTCTACCCCACGGGCGGCCAACTGCGGCTCACGGCGTTCGAGGGACCCGAGGTGTTCGACTGGCGGATCCTGGGGACGGTCCCGAACCCCGCCTATCGCCCGGGCGATTGGAACCTGCTCCGCGTCCGCCACGAGGCGGGTCACATCCGATGCTGGGTGAACGGTGCCGAGGTGTTCTCAATGCCCGAGGAGGCGCTGAACGGCAGTCGGATCGGTCTCGCCAAGTTCCGCAATACCGCGGCCGAGTTCCGCGACTTCCAGTCGGGAACCAACCTCGCCCCACCCGCCCCGATCTCCCAGGAACTCCTGTCGTCGCTGCAGAAGGCGCCCCGCGGGCTCGACACGCTGAGCGCCGAGGACCAGAGGACGGTCCAGGATCGTCTGCCCGATGTCCGCAGCTCCCTCGCGGAACAGGCCCGGACCCTCGAGGTCGAGGCCGCCCGCCTGCGCGAACTCGCCACACAACTGCATCGGGTCCAGGTCCGGAACCGCCTCGTCGCGGAGCTCGACCAGCCCGAGGACCGCATCGACCTCGCCCGCGCGACGTTGCTGGTGGCCCTGCATGACCAGCCCGACCTCGACATCGTCGCCTCGGAGGACCAGCTCCAGGCCTGGGGCGAGGAACTCCGCGGCCGCCTCAAGGACATCGACTCCGATGCCGAGAAGGTCCGGGCTCTCTGCCGGTTCCTCTTCGAGGAGAACGGATTCCATGGTAGCCGACACGACTACTCCAACCCGGCCAATAGCCATCTCAATCAGGTCATCGACGACCGCGAAGGGCTGCCGATCACCCTCAGCATTGTGTTCCTGACCGTGGGGGAGCGGGCCGGGATCCGACATCTCCACGGCGTGCCACTCCCGGGACACTTCCTCGTGAAGCATGCGCCTCCTGGTGGGGATGAGCAGTTGTTCGATGTCTTCGATGGTGGCAAACCCCTGACCCACAGCGATGCCGACGAACTCGGTGCCCAGTTTGCCCGGGTCCCTGTCCGGACGGAGGGCATGCGTCCCTCCACCAAGCGCGAGATGATCGTGCGCATGATCGGCAACCTGCAGTCGTTCAAGGAACGGGAGCGGGGTGCCGCCGCCTCGCTGCCGTACGCCGACCTCCTCGTCGCGACGGTAGGCGAACCCCAGCTCGAGGCGTCCCAACGGCTCGACCGCGCCCGCCTACGCGCCCGGGGTGGAGACATGAAGGGGGCCCGGGAGGACCTCACCTGGATCGTCGACACCGCACCGCCCGGATACCCACTCGAGCCCATTCGACAGATGCTGGATCGGATCGCATCCGACGCGCGGTAGTTGTCTCGCCCCGAAAAATGGATTGGTCAGCAGGACGGTCCCACAGCCAGACAACCCGCCGCTTGCCCCGGGTTGCTTCTGCCCAATGGCACCCGGGTGGGATCGCTCCGTCGCGACGGCTTGGAATGCAGTCGCCCTTTCCCGGGAAAACACCTTTCCGAGCCGTGAGCACCCCGGTACGAAGCAACGCATGACGCGTGAGTATCTGAGGCGGTGCCAGCAACTCCTGGACACCGTCGCCCAACAGACCCCTCTCATCGAGAAGACTGCGGACCTCTTCAGCCAGACCATCCTCGCGGGACGGATGGTCCACCTCTTCGGCTCCGGTCACAGTCGCATCCTCGTGGAGGAGATGTGGCCGCGGTACGGATCGTTCCCCGGGTTCAACCCGATCGTCGAACTCTCCCTGAGCTTCCACAACCTGGTAGTCGGCGCGAATGGTCAGCGTCAGGCCATGTTCCTCGAGAACGTTCCCGGACTCGCCACCCGGATCCTCAGGAACTTCGACCTCTCCCCTCTCGACAGTGCTCTCGTGGTCTCGTCCAGCGGCTGCAACATCGTGCCGATCGAGATCGCGGAGGAATTCCAGCGCCGCAAGGTCCGCGTGGTCGCCATCATCTCCAGGGCCCACAGCGAGGCCAGCACGAGCCGACGTCCCGACGGACGGAAGCTCCAGGACTTCGCCGACCTGGTCCTCGACACCGGTGCCCCCGTCGGCGATGCGATGGTCACCGTCCCAGGCCTCGACACCCCCGTCGCCCCAGGCTCCACGGTGGGCGGTTGCCTGCTGGTGAACTCCATCAAGGCAGAGGTGGCCGCACGGCTCACCGCTGCAGGCCAGCCGCCCAAGGTGCTGACCGCCGGAGCCGTGGTGGGCTCCGAACGCGCCACCGCCTTGTTCGAGGCGGCCTACGACGAACACGCCCGACGCCTCGCCAAACTCTACGAGCACCTTGGCGCTCAAGGCTGAGGCCCCAGGGCTTCGATGGGCCCACGCAGTGGGCAGGGGGTGAGGAACTCCGTGTGGTGGGTCACGGGCTACAACCAGGACGGCCTACCGCTCCAGGCCCCAGACCTTCCCTGACCTCAACAACAGGGGACGTGCCGTGTGGGTACACACAGTGCACCCAGTGATGCAGGGCACTGCATCACCCACCTTGGAGGTCTCCTCGGCTCCTCAGCTTGCCGATCCGACACCCGCCATCAGACGGAGCAGGGCCGCCTGACTGAACTGCTCCCGGTCGAGCTCCCCGACCTGTCGCCCCTGCCGCAGCACCACGACCCGGTCGCTCAACCGCATCAGTTCCGGAAGCTCGCTGCTGATCAGCAGGATCGCCGTGCCGCCCGAGGCCAGTTCCTCGAGCAGCCGGTGGATCTCGGCCTTTGCCCCCACGTCCACCCCACGGGTGGGTTCATCCACCATCAGGATCGGGCACTCCCGGGCGAGCCACTTGGCGAGAGCCACCTTCTGCTGGTTGCCACCGCTCAGACCCGAGACCGGCGCCTCCATGGAGGGCGACTTCACCCGGAGCCGTTCGAAGAACGCACCCGCCATCGTCCGCTCGGTCGAGCGCCGGACCACCCCGGCCGTCGCAATCCGACGCAACACCGCGAGGCTCGCATTCTCCCGACACGACAGCGGAAGGACCAATCCTAGGCGCTTGCGGTCCTCCGGCAGGAATCCGAGTCCCGCCTCCAGCGCCGCACTGACGCTGCGCGGACGGAGTCGCTGACCCCGCACCTGCACCTCGCCGGTCGACCGCGAATCGAGACCAAAGATGGCTTGGGCCACCTCGCTCCGGCCCGCACCGACAAGTCCCGCCAGCCCCAGGATCTCCCCGGCCTTCACCGAGAAGTGGATCCCTGAGAAACGTCCCGGCGAGGCCAACGCCGACACCTTCAAAACCTCCCCACCAGGAACACGACGTGGCCCCGACGCCGAGGCCGGATCGAGCTCCCGACCGATCATCTGCTCCACCAATCGGTTCTCATGGGTCTGGCCGATCGACTCGGTCGCCACATGACGCCCATCCCGCAACACGGTCACCGTATCACACAGACGGAAGATCTCGTCCATGCGGTGGGACACGTAGAGCACCGTGATGCCCCGACGCTTGAGTTCGCCCAACAGAGAGAACAGGTGCTCCGACTCCGCCACCGAGAGTGAGCTGGTCGGCTCGTCGAAGACGATGACCCGGGCGCCGGTGCCCACGGCCGCGGCGATCTGGAGAAGCTGTTCCTGTCCCGTGGACAACTCGCCAACCGGACGGTCCACGGGGATGTCGGCCCCGATGGTCTGGAGCAGGCGCGTCGCCTCCTGCCTCAGCGCGCCACGCCGCATCCACCCCATCCGGGAAGGCAGCGCTCCCAGACACAGGTTCTCCGCGACGGAGAGATTCGGACAGAAGGCCAGCTCCTGGTGGACCATCGCGATCCCTAGCTGCCGGGCGACCAGGGGATCGGTCGGACGGATGACCTGGCCCCGAAGCTGGATCTCACCGCCATCAGACCGTTGAACGCCGGCCAGGATCTTCCCCAGCGTGCTCTTTCCGGCGCCATTCTCGCCCATCAGGGCATGGCAGCTTCCCTCGGCGACCTCGAAGCTGACCTCGTCGAGCGCACGGACGCCCGGATAGCGCTTGGAGATCTTTTCGAACCGGAGGAACACGCGGACACGCTAGGCGATCCGACACCGGGCCGTCGAGACCCTCCCCACCCGTGAATCCACTTCTATCCGGGTGTGGAGTTCTGGTTCAGTGACCCCATGTCATCCCGTTTCCACTTCCGCCCACTCCTGACCCTCGCCGCCGCGCTGGGGCTCCTGCTCCCGGTGTCCGGACAGGATATCGCCCCCAAGGACGCCTCGGGTCGGCCGTTGAACCTCGGGTTCGAGACCGGTGACCTGACCGACTGGACCGCGACGGGCGGCGCCTTCCAGGGACAACCGGTCCGCGGCGACGTGGTCAAGGCGCGCCGGGGCGACATGGAATCCGGCCACGGCGGCGAGTACTGGATCGGGGGCTACGAGAAGGTCGGGGACGATCCCAAGGGCACCCTGACCTCGAAGGCATTCCGCATCACCCAACCCTGGGCGAGCTTCCGGTTCGCCGGCGGACCCTGGCCCGAGACGCGCATCGAACTGGTCGATGCCGCCAGCGGCACCGTCTTCTTCAAGATGCACGGCCGGGAGAGCGAGACGCTCCGGACTGTCGTGGTCGACCTGAAGGACCGGGTGGGCAAGGACATGATGGTCCGACTGGTTGACGACCGTTCTGGACACTGGGGCCACATCAACTTCGACGGCTTCGTCTTCCATGCGAAGCAGCCGAAGCCTGCCGATGTCTACACGGCGGCCGAGATGCGCTGGGATGAGCCGCCCGCGGCCGACACCGTCCTGTTCGCAGGACTGAGTGCCACGGACGCTGCCTCAAAGGCCACTCTTCAGCCCGGATTCCAGATGCACGTCTTCGCGGCCGAGCCGGATATCCGTCAGCCCATCGCGTTCTGTGACGACGACAAGGGCCGGCTCTGGGTGGCGGAGGGGATCACCTATCCGAAGCGCATCGGTCACCCGCCGAAGGACGGGACACCCGCCGAGCTGCTGAAGGACCTGCTGGGCGGCAAGGATCGCATCCTCGTTTTCGAGGACACCGACGGGGACCACAAGTTTGATCGCCGCACGGTATTCCTCGAGGGCGTCAACCTGATCTCCGGTCTCGAGTACGGCTTCGGTGGACTCTGGGTCGGTGCCGCGCCGTACCTGGTCTTCATCCCGATCGCCGAAGGGGATGCCCCCAAACCCGCCGGGGATCCCCGCATCCTCCTCGACGGCTGGAACTACACCGCTGACACGCACGAGACGCTGAACACCTTCCTCTGGGGGCCCGACGGTTGGCTCTACGGATGCCACGGGGTGTTCTGCCCCTCCAACGTCGGCAAGCCAGGCACTTCGGTGACGGAACGCCAGTGGGTCGACGCCGGGGTTTGGCGCTACCACCCAGTCCGCCATGAGTTCGAGGTCTTCACCGAAGGCGGCTCCAACCCGTGGGGCATCGATTTCGATGAAGAAGGCAATCTCTGGGCCGAGATGTGCGTGATCCCGCACCTGTTCCAGATGGTCCAGGGAGCCCGCATCACCCGCCAGGGTGGCGAACATTACTGCCTCAACCTCGCCGAGGCGGCCCGCAACGCGAAGACCCGCGATCCGCGGGGCGGCAAGCCGGTGTTCCCCTTTGTCTACGAGGACATCACCACGGTCGCCAACCATCTCCACTACGCTGGAAACCAGGGACCCCACGCCGGCAACGGCCGCAGCGATGCCTCCGGCGGTGGCCATGCCCACGCCGGACTCATGGCGTATCTCGGAACCAGCTGGCCTGCCGAGTACCGGAATCAGCTCTTCATCGGCAACATCCACGGACAACGCCTCAACATGGACCGCCCCGCCCGCTCGGGATCCGGCTTCATCGGGGAACACGGCTCCGATTTCATGAACTTCAACGACACCTGGAGCCAGACCCTCAACCAGCGCTACGACGCCGATGGCTCGGTGTACATCATCGACTGGTACGACAAGAACCAGTGCCATCACAACCGGGAGGACGGACACGACCGCGCCAATGGCCGGATCTACAAGATCGTGTACCAGAAGACCCCGAAGACCTCCGTCAACCTCGCTGCACTCGGCACGGACGACCTGGTCAAAGAGGTGGGATCCCGCAATGAGTGGCGTAGCCGCCACGCGCGCCGGCTCCTGCACGAGCGCTTCGGCGCTGGGCAGTCCATGACCGAGGCCCGCAAGGCCCTCACCCGCAGCCTGCGCGACGGCAAGGGACGGGCGGAACGCCTCCGGGCCCTCTGGAGCCTCGCCCAGACCGGCGGGATTCCGTCGGACGCCACCCAGATGGCTGGAAACGACGAGGTCCTGAAAGGCTGGACCCTCCAGCTCGCCGCCGAACGCGCAGCCACGCTCGATTGGAACAGCGGACCCGGACGCGAGCTGCTGTCGACCCTCAAGAGCCTGGCCGCGAAGGATCCTTCGCCCGTGGTCCGACGCCAGATCGCCTCCGCCCTGCAGCGGATTCCGGTCGAACACCGTTGGGACACCCTGACTGCCCTGCTCCAGCACGCGGAGGATGCCTCGGACCACAACCTGCCCCAGCTCTACTGGATGGCGGCCGAGGGCGGTGCTGCGACGAATCCCGACCGTGCCCTGACCCTGCTCAAGGCCTGCAAGATCCCGAAGGTCCGCGAGTTCATCGCCCGGCGCCTCGCCACCGCAAGCCTCGCCCGGAACTGAACCCACCCCGTCACGAACCGACCTCCCACGTCATGACCACCCTGCACCGCCGCATCACCGCCGCCGTCGTCACGGGACTCCTGCTCGTTGCCGAACCGCTCGCGCTCCGGGCCGACGACAGCCTTCCCCAGCTGACCCGGCTCCTTGCGGAATCCAAGGACACCCAGTTCCAGCTCGACCTCCTCCGGGGCCTGAGCGCCGCCCTCCAAGGCCGTCGTTCCGCGTCCATGCCGGAGGGTTGGAATGCCGTGGAGACCCGGCTGGCCGGGAGTCCGAACGACGAGGTCCGCACGCTGGTCCAAACGCTCTCCCTGACCTTCGGCAGCCCCCAGGCCCGGGCAGCGCTGCGAACCCTGGCAAAGACCTCGTCGGCCGACGCCGCGGCCCGTCGGAAGGCCTTGGACAGCCTGCTCGCCGCCAAGGATCCGGAGCTTCCCGCAACCCTGCAGTCCCTCGTGACCGACCCGGCAGTCCGCTCAACCGCCATCCGGGGCCTCGCCGCCTACGACGACGCCAAGACCCCCGGAGTGCTGCTCGGCGGCGTGTACAAAGAGCTCCCCCCGTCCGAGCGTCGCGACGCCCTCAACACGCTCGCGTCCCGTCCCGCCTACGCGAAGGTCCTCCTCCTGGCCGTCGCCAACGGATCCATCCCCAAGACCGACCTCACCGCCGACCTCGTCCGACAGCTCCGCGGCTTCAAGGACGCCGACATCTCCCGTCAGATCGCCGAGGTCTGGGGTGTGATGCAGGACACGAGTCCGGACATGCAGAAGGAAATCGAGAAGGTGAAGCGGACCTACTGGGCGGGCGGCTCCACCCCGGGCGATGCGCCCCGGGGACGCATCGTCTTCAACAAGGTCTGCGCCCAGTGCCACCACCTGTTCGACACCGGAGGCGCCGTCGGCCCCGACATCACGGGCGCCAACCGGGGCGACCTCGACTACCTGCTCCAGAACATCCTCTACCCCAACGCCGTCATCCCCAACGAGTACCGCGCCTCCACCCTCGAGACCCGGGACGGACGGGTCGTGATGGGCGTCATCAAGCAGCAGGACGCCAACGGCTACGTGGTCCAGACCGCCACCGAGCAGGTGAAACTCCCGAAGGCCGAGGTGGCCAAGGTCGAACAGAGTGACCAGTCCATGATGCCCGAAGGACTGCTCGCCCCGCTGACCGACCCGGAGATCCGGGATCTGCTGTATTACCTCGGCCGCCCTGGACAGGTGCCTCTCCCGGCCGGGTCCAAGTGATCCCCGGCCTGGCTGGATCGGGACACCACAGATTCCGGGAGACATCCGCGGAACTTGAGGGAGAGTTGAACCGAGGATCGATGAGCCCTCTGTTCCAGAACTCCTCCCGAGACCGGCATGAACGCCGGAAGGATGGCTTCACGTTGATCGAGCTCCTGGTGGTGATCGCCATCATCGCGATCCTGGCGTCCATGCTGCTACCGACCCTCGGACGCGCGAAGCAGAAGACCCAGGGCATCCAGTGCCTCAACAACCACCGCCAGTTGACCCTGGGTTGGCGGATGTATGCCGACGACAACAACGACCGCATCCCCTACTCCAGCGCCCACATCTCGAACCGCTCCAGGGACAGCGCCGTGTGGTTCCTGGGCCGGATGGATTTCGATCCGAAGAACGACGTGAACTGGGATGTCACCAAGAGCATCCAACGGAGTCCCCTCTGGAAGTACGCCCCCTCGGCGGGCATCTGGAAGTGTCCAGCCGACCGCTCCGTCGTGGACGTGAAGGGACGGCTCCTGCCGCGGGTGCGGAGCATGACGATGTCGGTCTGGATGGGAGGGTTCGGCGGCGAGCCGCCTCAGGAACTCGACTCCGGATGGCGGGTGTTCCTGAGCCTTCGGGACCTCACCGATCCGGGGCCCAGTCAGACCTGGCTCTTCATCGACCA
>JBDLQQ010000183.1:0-9091 GCA_039800465.1 Verrucomicrobiota bacterium | reverse complement strand
GGTCGACGTCGACCGTGCTGAACACCCGATCCACGTAGGTGGCACCCGTCGTGTTCACCGCCTGGACCAGTTGGAGGAGATTGGTCATGTCGTTTGCCGAGCCCTGGACGGCGCGCTTGCGCCAGCTCCACCGGTACCGGGCCGGCTTCAGCGGGGCATTGGCCGAGCCTGGAGGCGTGGTGAACCGCTGCAGGGTGGCGTCGACATTCCCGAAGCTGGTGCCGTCGTCCTGGAACTCGAACCAGTCCTCGATCTTGTAGAGGTCCGGATTCTCACCGTCTGAGAAGAAGCGCTCGGAGTACTCCGAGTTCGGCTCCTCGGAATCCTCCATCACGTCGCGGAACAGGCCACCGTTCCGATACAGCTTCACATAGCGCCGGTGGAGGTATCCGGCCCCGATGCCCCGGGCGATCGAGAAGCACAGCTGCTCCCGGAGATTCGTGGAATCCCCGCCATTGTTCCCCGTCGAGGTGATTGCCATCTCATCGGTCCCGAGCAGGGGCTGATCCTTCGGCAGCACGACATACCAATCACCCACACCTCCCTTCCAGGGGCTGCCCTTGTCCTTGAATCCAGCGGCATACACGACCCGTTTGTTGCCGTACACGAAGGTGAGATCCCGCAGGAGATTGTTGAGCGCTGAGGACCCGTTCCGAGCGTTCTCGACGGCGGCCGTATTCCACATGTGGTAGTGTCCGAGGGTGCCAAACGGGATCGGATCCCCCCAGCGCACCAGGCACTCCCGGGCGGGAGCCTCCGCCGGGAATCTCGCCGTCACCGGCAGCCCTGCGGCATCGATGGCCTCGATCCGGAAGGCCACCAGGGTTCCTGTCGCGCGTCCGGAGATCGTCCCGCTGTACACCCCGTCGCCGGCAGCGGCATCCCCGCCGGAGCCATCGTCGCGCAGTGTGACATTCACCACGGTCACGGTGCCATCGATGCGGCCAACCGCCCGCACCGAGGCGACGCCGTCGGGATCCGACACCCGGGCCGAGACCACGACAGCTTGTTGATTGGCGGGCAGCGCCGGGGTGTGGGTCACCTCCACGATCGCCGGGCCAGCATTGGGAACTGCGCGGCTGTTTGGGAGACCCGGGGTTCCGAGGTTCGCCGGAACGGTCAGGGACGCCGGCAGCTCGAGCCAGTTGCCCCGGATCCGGAACAGCACCTCGGGCCAACCCGTCACCCAGCGGACCCTCGCCCGGATCGTCGCGGTCGTGCCATCGGCCAATCCCGCCGCCAGAGGGGTTCGGATCCGGTTGAACCCGGTGTCACCCCGAGCTGGGGCCCTGATGTGGAGGCATCGGGACCCCTCGTCGGCGCCGCTGAAGTCGACGGTCGACTGGGCATGGTTGCCCTGGAATGTCCACCCGGTGGCGGCGGACCCGGATCCAGTCTCGAACCCGGGATTCGATACGAGATTAGCCGTGGTTCCGGAACGGATCACCTCGACCGAATCGACGAGTGCCTCACCTTCACCCTGGAGAGTCACCTGCAACTGGTTCGGCGGGAACCCGCCATTTCCATTGTCGAGCCGGCCCGTGACCGAGACCGTGGTCCACTGACCCTTGCTGGTCTCGTCCGAGTCCGCCCAGTTGGGCCCCCGGGATGGATCGGCATTGAGGTCGACCAACTCCAGGCTCGACCCGCCCCCATCCGCCCAGCGCCCCCACTGTCCCCCATGGGCGTAGGCCACCTCCGCCACATCGATCAGGATGCGTTGGCTCGTGATCACACCGAGGTCATTCGTGGACTGGATCACATCTGGCCGCGCCAGGGCCACCCGCTCACCGGAGTTCGACAGCGTCCCGGAGAATCCACCGACCGTGTTGGCCGGGGTGAGGTGCGGATGTTTGGACCGGAGCCGGACAGAGTCCTTGGCCACGATCAGGTATCCACCAGCAGGAAGCAGGACCCCAGCCGGGAACCGGTAGCCGATGCCCGCGGTGAATTCCCAGCCGCCGAGGTCGATGGCCGACCCAGTGCGGTTGAACAGCTCCACGTACTCGTCCTCGTCGGCCCCGCTGATCGGGTTGTACATCAGCTCGCTGATCACGACCGACTCGGGACGCCATGTCGCGTTGGCAGCCCCCGGGGTGGGCTGGGAGAGCCGACGGATCTCGGGGGACCCGTCGGGCTGACGTCCGGAACTGACTCCGTTCTCCTGCGGACCAAACCGCACAGCATCGATCACCTGGACCCCATCGGGGCTCAGCAGATACAGCGTCTCCCCGGCTGAACTCAGACGGAACCCCAGTTGATTCTGGTCCACCGCCACGTGTCCACGCACGGGGATCCGGGACCCCGCGGGGAATCGGAACCGATTGGTGGAGATCGAATCGGTCAGGATGCAGCCAGCGATATCGAGCTCCACCGACGAGCTGTTGAAGAGCTCCACGAAATCCAATTGAGGATCGTCGGTATGGGCGAGGAACTCATTGATCAGGAGTCCGGACCACGGCTCCGCAGCCGGCATCTCGGGGGACCCCGGGGTGCCACCGGCGCGACGGCTGGCCATCCAGGCCCTGGGATCCGAAGGACCATAGCTGGGACGTCCCAGGACGAGGGAGTGCCCCGCCCCATCCGCCGCGACCGGCCAAGGCGCCTCCGCCCGGTAGTCGACCCGAAACAACGTGTCACCCTGGACCGCTTTGAGAGCGAGGGAACCCCCGCCGTTGGACAGCCGTCCGGTAAAGGGGCCGAGCACCCGGGCCCACGGGTTCCTCGTCTGCACGTCCGCGGGATTCGCCGCGACGACCAGGAACTCCCCGGCCTGGAGGCGGGTGCCCTCCGGGAACACGTACCGGATCTCCCCCTCCAACACAGCACCGGAGAGGTCCTCCGGGATCGAGCCCCCGTTGTACAGCTCCACGAACTCAGAATCCCCCGTTCCATCCCCTTCCCTCGGGTGGTACATCAACTCGGAGACCACCAGCCCCGTCGAGCGGACGAAGGGACCGAGGGGCTCCCGATCGTCCACCCAGGATCCCACAATCGGGCTCGTGACAGGCCCCAGATCGCGGAACCGGGCGGTTGTCGCCCGACCGGAGTCCTGGCTGGAGACGGCCGGCCCGAAGAAGACCGTGGCCGGCATGCCAGCGATGGTGGCACTCCCCAGCTGGGTCCAAACACGCCCATCGACACTCGCAAATCCGGTGAAGGCGTTGCCGACACGACGCAACCGAAGCCAGGTCTGTGGATAGCCCACTGGATACCCCCCAGAGATGGAGAGTTGCGATGAGGCCGAACCCGCCGTCGACCTCGACTCGAAGAAGCAGCCCAACTGGGCGGACGAGGCGAACACGGCACCAAAACGGGCATTGGACTCGAGGCTTTCCCGGGCCACCAGTCCTGCGTGGACAAAGGGGTCGGTGACCAGGACGTCCGCGACACGGACCTGGATATCGAAATCGCCCGTCCGGGACTCCGCGGCCAGGACGAAGCGATCCTGCGTCCCACCCAGATCCACCCCGATGCCCGTCACATCGAACTGTCCGTCCCCGACCCGGACCACGGTCCCCGCAGGAACCGAACCGATGGCGTTCGGGATGTACTCCAGCACCGTGAAGACAAGGCTTCCCGCCGCCATGACGTTCGGGGTGCCAGCACGATCCTGGACGCCGGAAACGGACAACGTGTAGGTCCTCCCAAAGACCAGCGATGCCGTCCCCAGGACCACCTCGGCCCCATCGGCGGAGATCGTGGCAGACTCCACGACACCCCCATCGGAAAGCGCGTAGTTCGACAGTGTTTGGGCGGAGACCGGATCGACGGCCTCGCTGAAGACCACCCGTACCAGTCGCGCCGACCGGTTTTCAGCCTTTACCAGACGGGGAGCCTCGGTGTCGGGGCTCACGCTCAGGACCGATTCCGTGGACACAGCCGTCCCGAAGGAGTTGCTCAAGGCAACGGAGAACCGGGCCAGGTCATCCGTGAGGCGGACCGGCTGGTATTCGAGGACCGAATTGGTCGCTCCGGGAATCGCCACTCCATTGCGTCGCCACTGGAACTGCGACGGACTCAGAGGATCGAGGAGGACATCGAAGCGGGCCATGGTCCCTTCCACGGCGGTCGTCGACTGCGGCTGACGGACGATGGTCGGGGCCTTGAAGACCACACCCCACGGCAGCAGGTACTTCCCGGGGATCGGACCCTCGTCGACACCATCCGGCCGCAGCCACCGGACCGCCAGGTTGTCCCCGCCTCCCCCCTCCTTCATGAGGGCCTCAACATAGTAGCTCCGTCCAGCCTCAAGCCGGATCGGCGCGGACTGCTGACCCGCCTCCTTGGTCCACTCGCGGGACGCGGTCCATGCCGACACGAGGGCGATCCGGGCTTTCCGCGCCGGGGTATCATCGGTGCTCAGCCACAGCTCGCTCCCGTCGTCCGAGGCGATCCAGAACGTGTAGTTGCCGGTGACAGGGGGAACGACATAGCCGCGAAGCCGCTGCCCGTAGTTTTCGAGGACATCCGTCGGCGCCTCGAACGCCGCCGAGACATACCCCTTCGAGGTTGGCGAGTTCGGGAAGATCGGAGCGCTGGTGAGATCGGCGACGGCAACCCCGGCAATCCCCTGATAGACCTCCCGCAGGAGTCCCTGGCTGGGAGGTGTCTGCGCCCCAACCGGCAGGGACCCGCCCAGCAGCAGTGCGAAAAGCCCCAACCAGAACGACTTCCAACTCCGGGCACGTCTGCCCAACTCGCTGTATCCGATGCTCATGGTAACCCGAGGAACATAGCAAATGCGCGGCCAAGATCGAAGGGCTGTTCCGGAGAACCTCACCCGTGGACCACCCGTCGGCTCACGCCGGTTCCCAGGGCTGCCAGTGCGACCAGTCGTACGCCTCGAGGGCCCCGAGGCGCTTCTTGTAGTCGTAGGCCGACGGCTCCAGGTAGGCATAGCCGGGGTAGAGGTAGCGACAGCCCCGCGCCCGGGCGTGCTCGATCTCCGCCAGGAAGGTCATCCATCCGAGGCTGCGCCGGGACTCCTCCGGATCGAAGAACGCATAGACCGACGAGGCCGCCATCCGCCCCAGATCCAGATAGCTCACTGCCACCAGACGCTGTCCGTCCCTCACCTCCACCTGCACGCAGTCGCAGGGATACGCCCCCGGATCCCGCCACCGACCCGGATCCGGCCCCACGAACGCCGCCAACGTCTCCGGCACGTTCTCCCGGAACCGGGAGGTGTGACGGGCGAACAGGTCCAGCTGCTCCTCCGTGGGCTGGGGACGATGGAAGCTCACCTCGAGGTCCCGGTTGCCTCTCAGGATGCGCGACTGGCTCCGTGAGGGCGTCCAGCGGGACAGGTCGACACGGAGGGGCAGGACACGGACAGGTTTCCCCGACATCTCGGCCCGGGAGTACTGGAAGAACCGGCACCCGAAATGCCGCCACCCAAAGGACCACAGGGCATCCAGCACCTCCGGCGCCAGCGGACCATGATCGAACCAGCCCTCGACCCGGGGCCAGGCGTCCGATTCGGCAGCTGTGTGGGGATCGAGCACGGTAAGATTCTGGGGATGAGGATGCGCCCGCCGCCCCCCAGGCTCAACCCGCCGGTGCCTCAACCGAGATCCACCACCCCCTTGTCGAGCGCGCCCGGTCGACCCACCCTTCGACCATGTCGAACCGATCCCTCGCCTCCCGCGCAAGACTGTGGGTGCCCGCTACCCTGACGGGCCTGATCCTGGCCATGGGCTGCAACACCGTGCCCGAGACCGGACGCCAGCAGCTCAACCTGTTCTCACCCCAGGAGGAGCAGCAGCTCGGACTGACCGCGTTCGAGTCCATGAAGAAGGACGTCCCGATCTCCAAGGACTCCGCCGCGAAAGCCCAGGTCGAGAGGGTTGGCAAGCGCATCGCTGCCGTCGCCGCACTGCCCAATGCGCAGTGGGAGTTCGTGGTCTTTGAAAGCCCCGAGGCCAACGCCTTCTGCCTGCCCGGAGGCAAGGTCGGGATCTACAGCGGGATCCTCCCGATCTGCAAGGACGACGCCGGCCTCGCTGCGGTCATCGGCCACGAGGTCGCCCATGCCGTCGCCCGGCACGGCGGCGAACGCATGACGACGGCAGCCGGCATCAATGCGATCGGACAACTCGGCGGCGCCTACATGGGGCAGACCCAGTATGCCAAGTACCTGCCCCTCGCGACCCAGGCCTACGGTGTCGGCGCCCAACTGGGCGTCGCCCTGCCCCACAGCCGGTCCCAGGAATCGGAGGCCGACGAGATCGGCCTGGTCTACATGGCCCGGGCTGGATACGACCCCAGGGCTGCGGTCGGGTTCTGGGAACGTTTCGCCACCTACAACGCCTCCCGGGATGGATCCTCGACCGCGTGGTTCCTCCGGACCCATCCGACCGATGCCGACCGGATCGCGCGTCTCAAGGAACTCCTGCCCCGGGCGGAGGCCCAGTACAAGCCCGCGCCCTGAGGCGGGGGCTCAGAGCCCGCGGACGAACCGGTCCATCCGCTCCAGCCCCTTCTCGATGTTCGCGAGGCTGGTCGCGTAGCTGAGGCGGATGAAGTCGTCGGCACCAAAGGCGATTCCCGGGACGGCCGCCACCTTCTCCTGCTCGAGGAGACGGGAGCAGAAATCACGGGAGTTCAGTCCGGTCCGGCTGATGTTCGGGAACAGGTAGAAGGCGCCCTTGGAATTGACGCAGGTGATGCCTGGCATCGCATTGAGCCGCTGCCACGCGACCGTGCGGCGCTTCGAGTACTCGGCCAGCCACTTCGGGAGATGGTCCTGCGGACCGGTCAGCGCCGCCACGCCACCCTTCTGGGCGAACGAGCAGGGGTTGCTCGTGCTGTGCGATTGGACCGCGTCGATCGCCTTGGCGATCGGCTCCGGAGCCGCGAGGAAACCCAGCCGCCACCCGGTCATCGACCACGCCTTGGCGAAGCCGTGGACAATGATCGTGTGCTCCTGGTGCTTCGGGCTGAACGACGCCACGGACCGGTGGACGGCTCCATCATAGAGGAGGTGCTCGTAGATCTCGTCGCTCATGATGAGCACCCCGCGCTCGACGCAGATGTCAGCCAAGACGCGCAGTTCGTCAGGCGTGTAGACGCTGCCAGTCGGGTTGCTCGGGGAGTTCAGGATGAAGAGCCGGGTGCGAGGGGTGATGGCCGACCGGAGCTGCTCCGGGGTCACCTTGAACTCGGTCTGGTCGGTGGTCTTCAGGATCACCGGCGTTGCACCGGCCAGGGTCACCATCTCCGGGTAGCTCAGCCAGTAGGGCGACGGGATGATGACCTCGTCCCCCTCCTCGCAGGTGGCCAGGATGACGTTGTAGCAGGAGTGCTTGCCGCCATTGCTGACAATGATCTGCGAGGGCTTGTAGGTCAGACCGTTGTCGCGCTGGAACTTCTGGGCGATGGCCTCGCGCAGCTCGGGGATGCCAGAGCTCGGGGTATACTTCGTGAACCCATCGGCCAAGGCCTTGGCCGCGGCATCCTTGATGTGCTGGGGCGTGTCGAAGTCAGGCTCACCGGCCCCGAATCCCACGACGTCATGCCCCTCGGCCTTCATCTGTTTCGCCTTCGAATCGATGGCGAGCGTGAGGGACGGCGAGAGAGCGGCGGCGCGTTTGGCGATCTTGTAGTTCATACCGACGGCGGCGGAGCCTGAGGAAGGCGTCGGCCATGGCAAGAGGAAGTTCTCCCCTCACCACCACGTGAACGACGGATTCGGCTTCTCGGACCAGAACTTGTCGTTGATCGACAGCGTCGGGAACTGGAATGCCTGCGCATGACCGTCCCCGTAGGCGATGATCGAGAGGCTCCGCCCCTTCACGTTGTGCCACTGGCTCTTCTTGTCGGAGAACCCGCGGTTCGGATGCCAGGGCCAGTCGGCGATCACGATCTTGTTCGCCGCACTCAGGGCGATCTCCGACGACTTCATGGACTGGCCGTCATAGGCCGTCCGGGGGGCGGCGACGTTGCCTGTGACGCGCTTCACCCGCACGAAGTCCGCCGCCCACTCCATCAGGTAGCTGGTGCCGTACTGGACGTAGGCGTTCGTGCACTTCTTCCCGAAGTTCTGCTCGTAGAAGAGGTCCCCCTTGTCCGCCGGACACCGGAAGATCTCCGGGGTGCCCTGGTACCGGTACAGGGGCTTGTTGGTCATCGCGGTGAAGACGTCGTAGGTGCCGTCCTTGCCGCCTGCCGAGGCCCAGTCCCGGCAGAGGGGGTAGTTGTCGGAGTGGTCGTCGGCATACATCTGGAACGCCAGGATGACCTGCTTCAGGTTGCTGACACACTTGATCTGGTTCGCCTTGGCCTTCGCCCGTGAGAGCGCGGGCAGGATCATGCCGGCAAGGATCGCGATGATGGCGATCACCACGAGCAGTTCGATCAGGGTGAACGCGGAGCGGAACCGCGCCGATGAGGGCGACAGAGACAACCGGGGCATGGGACCAGCGTGGAGGGAGACCACCCGCTTGGTAAAGACCGGAGCCATCGCCCCTTATCCGATCAGCAGATGTTGGGGGCCTTCCGCGCCGCCTCGGTGGGCGCTGCCGCGCCCAGTGATGCAAGGCACTGCATCACCCACCTGCCCGGTGCCCTGCACTCCACACACCTACGGGAACCGCACGATCGTCCCGGTCCCACCAGCACCCGGCTGATAGGCGGCCGACCGTCGCCATACCCCCTGCCCATCCACCACGCGCAGCGACCAGAAATCGAAGGCCCCGCTCGCCCGGTCTCCCGCTGCATTGAGGACCACCGGTCCCGTGCCCCCCGCATAGGTCTTGGTCTCGTCGAGGAAGACGGTCCTGAAGTCGGCGAACCCGGGGCTCGCCCCCACCTTCCGATAGGCCCCGACAGCAATCTGGACCGCGTCGTAGGCCGCGAGGGTGAAGGCATCTGCCTCGGCACCCCAGATCCCCTTCAACCGGTTGGCCACCGGTTGCCAGACGGATCGGTAGCGGTCGTCGAGTCCATAGATCGGACACGGGAAACCCCGTTCCTCGCCAAATCGGGCAGCGCCGGGATCACCCCGCAGGACCTCGCTCAGCGCCACCCCATCGCTTCCATACCACCGGACCGTCGAGAGAACCGCGTCCGAGGCCGCGGCACGGAACAG
>JBDLQQ010000182.1:0-27969 GCA_039800465.1 Verrucomicrobiota bacterium | reverse complement strand
CCGGACCTGGGACCTCTCCCAGGACGTGGCCCCATCGATCCTCGCCGGCAATCCCCACGCCGATGGATTTGGGAACCCCGAGGTCTGGCACTTCTACACCGAGCCGGTGTCCGGCAACGGCGGCACGGTGATCCCCGCCCAGTCCCTCCTCGCCCGTTGGCAGGCCACCTCCAAGGAAGCCGACAAGGCCACCCTCGCCGACGCCCTGCAGAACCTCCTGGTCTCAGGTCCCTCGACCAACACACCGACCCCGGACATCCAGCTCTATCGGCAGCTGGCCTCCCTGGGCGGCCCCCTGTTCGCCAGCGTCCAGGGTTCAGTGACTTCCACCCGCACCGGAACCACAACCTCCCGCTGGGGACTCGATCCCGCTCTCTTCGGCAAGGAGCCCGCAGGATCTCCCGCCGGCGAGACGGACCTGGTTGTCTCCGCGCCCTCCCGCCTCGAGATCCATCTCCCGGCCGATCTCGTCGCCGGGTGCGAGTTCGTCACGATCGGGGAACTCGACCCCGTCCTCGGTCGCGCGGGCACGGTCCAACTGTTCGCCCAGACCACCTCGCCTCCGGGATCCGGGCTCGATCCCAACACCGGGTTCCTCGTGGGGAGCGATGCCGCCACACGGGAACGCCTCGAACGGTCGCTCGACGCGTTCCGAGACCTGTTCCCCGCCGCGCTCTGCTACCACCGCATCGTGCCCGTCGACGAGGCGGTGACCCTGACGCTCTACCACCGGGAAGACGGCCCACTGAAGCGGCTGTTCCTGTCGGATGCCGACTCCGCGGAGCTCGACCGCCTCTGGGACGAACTGTTCTTCATCAGCCGCGAACCCGTCCTGCTGCAGTCGGCCTTCGAGCAGATCTACGAGTACGCGACCCAGGACCGTCCCGACATGGTGAAGGCGTTCACGCCGATGCGGGAACCGATCCGCCAGCGGACGGCCGCCTTCCGGGAACGTGAGGTCGCGGCCGAGCCCCGACAGCTCGAGGCCGTCCTGAAATTTGCCGGAAAGGCGTATCGACGTCCCCCCACCCAGGAGGAGACCCAGGAGTTGCAGGGCCTGTACGCGACGTTGCGATCCCGCGAGATCCCCCATCCGGAGGCCCTCCGACTCACCCTCGCCAAGGTCCTGGTATCGCCGGTGTTCCTGTACCGGATCGAACAGCCGGCGCCGGGCACCCGCCCCGCCCCGGTGTCGGCCTGGGAGCTGGCCACGCGGCTCAGCTATTTCCTGTGGTCCTCGACGCCCGACGACGAACTCCTCGCCCTGGCCCGGTCGGGCGACCTGCTCAAGCCGGACGTCCTCGCCCGCCAGGCGCGTCGGATGCTCCAGAGCCCGAAGATCCGGCGCCTCGCCGAGGAGTTCGGCTGCGCCTGGCTCCATCTGCACGGGTTCACGACGCTCGACGAGAAGAGCGAACGCCACTTCCCCGAGTTTGCCGCCCTGCGTGGGCCCATGTACGAGGAATCGGTCCGGACCTTCATCGACCTGTTCCAGAACAACCGTCCCATCCCAAGCCTCCTGTCGGCCGACCACACCTTCCTCAACGAACCCCTCGCCCGGCACTACGGGATCCCCGATGTGGTTGGACCCGAATGGCGACGTGTCGACGGCGTGAAGGCCCATGGCCGGGGCGGGATCCTCGCCCAGGCCGCGGTGCTCTCGAAGCAGTCGGGCGCCTCCCGCACCAGCCCCATCCTGCGCGGGAACTGGCTCTGCGAGACCGTCCTCGGCGAGAAACTGCCCCTCCCCCCGAAGGGCGTCCCCGTGCTGCCGGAGGAGCCGCCGTCCGGGCTCTCCGAGAGACAGCTGACCGAACAGCACAGTCACGACCCGAAATGCGCCGGCTGCCACGCGCGCATGGATCCCTACGGCTACTCGTTGGAGGCGTACGACGCGATCGGACGCCACCGCACCGCTGACACCACTGGGAGACCCATCGACACCCGGGCCCAGCTGGCAGACCGGGCGGAGTTCGATGGACTGGATGGACTGCGCCAGTACCTGCTCACGCAGAAGCGCGACGCGTTCGTCCGCCAGGTGGAGCGCAAGCTCCTCGGCTACGCCCTCGGGCGAAGCGTCCAACTCTCCGACGAGCCCCTCCTCCGCACTCTCTCCGAACGGCTCCGGCATCGCGATCATCCGATCGCCGACGTCCTCGAGCTGATTGTCCGAAGTCCCCAGTTCCGCGAGATCCGCGGACGTGATTCCCTCGCCCAGGATTGACCCCATGAACACCCACCACTTCTCGCGCCGCAACTTCCTCCGCGGCGTCGGCGTCACCATGGCCCTGCCCTGGATGGAGTCCGTGACCGTCTGGGGCGACACCCCTGCCTCGGCGAAGGCCCCCTCGAGCGAGGCCCCGGTGCGGCTGGCGGTGCTCTTCTCGGGCAATGGCTTCCATTCGAAGGAGTGGTGGGCCAAGGGGGAGGGTCGGGACATGGAACTGGGCAAGGTCCTCGCCCCCCTCCATCCCCACCGCGAGAAGCTCCTGTTCCTCAAGGGCCTCTACAACGCCGAGGCCATGAAGGGGAACATCCACAGCTCCCAGACCGGCAACCTGCTGTCCGGAGCCCCCCTCGCCTCGGGCGGGGAGATCCGGTCCGGCACCAGTATCGACCAGTTCGTCGCCCAGCGGCACGGACGCTCCACCAAGGTGCCCAGCCTCGTGCTCGGCTGCGAGAAATCGAACCCCTCGGTCCACAAGAACTACTCGATGCTCTACAGCTCCCACATCTCGTGGAGCTCCCCGACCACCCCGACTCCGCTCGAGCTCTATCCGGCCCTTGCGTTCGACAGGCTGTTCAAGGACGACGCCGGCCGCGGGGACCAGAGCGTGTTGGATGCCGTGCTCGAGGACGCGAAGGACTTCCGCCGCCGCATCAGCAGTGCCGACCAGCGCAAGCTCGACGAGTACCTCGACTCCGTCCGCGAGGTCGAACAACGCCTTGAGGCGTCCGGAAAGAAGGGCGAGCTCCAGGGATGGCGCCCCACCCTCTCGGCCCCGAACATGCCGCGGCCGGCGAACGGGATCCCACAGGACATCGCCGAGCACATGCGGCTGATGTGCGACATCGTGGCGTTGGGATTCCAGACCGACACCACCCGGGTGACGACGCTCAAGCTGAACAACGATCACAGCTCGCTGCGATTCCCCAACCTGGGGGTGGACTACATGATCCACCACCTGCTGTCCCACAGCGACACCGAGGACTGGCTGAAGGTGAACCAGTTCTTCATCCAGCAGCTGGCCTATCTCGCCTCGAAGCTGGAGGCCGTCCGGGAAGGCGAGCGGACGCTCCTGGACAACTCGGTTATCCTCTACTGCTCGAGCATGATGACCGGCAACCACAACAACGATCAGCTGCCGGTGGTCCTGTTGGGCGGGGGCGGCGGGAGGATCCGTGGCGGGAGGATCCTCGACTACACCGGCAAGCCGCATCGACAGATGTGCAACCTGTTCCTGTCGGTCGCCGACACCTGCGGCGTGAAGGTCGACGCCTTCGGGGATTCGACCGGACGCCTCGCGGAAGTGTGACAAATCCGCAACATCAGAGGAAATAGCCCCTTGGATACCCCTAGAATGGTTTAAACCCGGCACTGCACCTGCTATCCCCACCGGGTGCACCCTGGCAGTTCCCATCTCTACAAGGTTCTCCGACATCTACCTTCGATCTCCCTGACGCTCGTCCTAGCGGGGTGGGCAGGTTTGGTGGAGGGAGCTCTCGGCAAATCGCTCTCGATGGCGGATCCCGAGCCCGAGGTCGCCCTGGTCAACCCAGCCGGAAAACCGACACCACCTGAGGTCGCCGCTGCCCCCGGGGATCTCGACGGGGATGGGCTGGATGATTTTGTGGAGCTTCGCTTCGGCAGCGACCCGACCAGGAAGGACTCCGACGGCGATGGTTGGGACGACAAGGCCGAGTTCGAGGCGAAGACCCTCCCGCGGAACAAGGACAGCTTTCCGCTCTTCACCCTGCTCGCCAAGGACCAGCAGCTGCTCGCCGGCGACCTGCTCGTGCTGAAGGCACGGATCCTGACCAACGGCATTGTCACCACCAACCTGATAGTCATCACCAACGAGACTCCGGTGCCCATCGGCAAACCGGTCGACACCGATGGTGACGGGGTGGACGACGGGTGCGACATCGATGGGGATGGGGCGCCGGATGTCCCCGGCTCCTGCCCCGAGAGCCTGATCACCACCAACAAGGAGACCGTCACCAACTACGTCGCCTTCCAGTGGTTCCTCGGCACGAACCGACTCGAGTCCCAGACCAACGCCTCCCTGGTCCTCCACCGGATCCGCACGAACGAGGCCGGGGCCTACTTGCTCCAGGCCACCCTCCTGAAGAGCCTGCAGACGAGCGAACCGGTCCCGGTGACGGTCCTCGACCTCACCCCCAGGATCCGTCTGCTCCAGCCCGCGGGGCGGGTCCTCGCCTGGGGCACCAACCAGTTCGGGCAGACGAATGTGCCGTTCAGCGTGGGCGAGAGCATCGGCCTCGCCGCCGGCTACAGCCACTCGGCCGCCCTGCTCGAGACGGGACGGGTCATCCCCTGGGGCACCAATGATCTTGGCCAACTCCTGGTCCCGCCCGACGCCACCAACCTCGTGGCCCTCTCCGCCGGGGCCTCCCAGACGATGGGCCTGAGGACCAATGGCACCGTGGTGCAGTGGGGCACCAACGCCTACCCGGGACTCCCCCTGCCGGAATCCCTCGATCGCGTGGTCGCCATCTCCCAGGGCTACTTCCATTCGGTGGCCCTCCGTGACGATGGGACGGTGGTGTGTTGGGGTGACGACACGTTCGGACAGTGCCAGGCCCCGGAGTCCCTCGGCCCCGTGGTCGCCATCGCCGCCGGAGGACTCCATACCCTGGCCCTGACTCGGGACGGCAGGGTCGTGGCCTGGGGCAGCAACCATGCAGGTCAATGCGAGGTGCCCACGGACCTGCCGGAAGCAGGCCTGGTCGCCGCCGGCGGAAACCATTCGATCGCCATCCTCCGCAACGGATCCGTCGTCGCCTGGGGTGACAACACCCTCGGACAATTGAAGGTCCCCGACTCGGCCCGGAGCGTCGTGTCCGCCTCCGGAGGCTTCGACTTCACCGCCGTCGCGAAGGCCGAAGGCCTCGTCGACATCTGGCCCAATCTCAAGACCGGACTCGTCCCCGTCCCCGCCGGCGCCTCCAACATCGTCCTCGTCGAATCCGGCTACTACCACGTCCTGGCCCTCCAGGGTCGGGAGGACGTCGACAACGACGGTCTGGACAACCTCGCCGAGCTCCGGCGCAAGACGGATCCCAAGGCGGCCGACACCGATGGGGATGGACTGTGGGATGGGATCGAGGCCCGGCTCGAAATGAACCCGCTGAGCGTCGATACCGATGGCGATGGGCTTCCCGACAGGGTGGAACTCGAGGAGGGATTCGATCCCCGGCTGCCGACCGAGTCGCCCGACGCCTCGCTCTGGATCCATCCGGCCATCCAGCTCGATCTCTTCGGGTTCGGCGGCTCGGCGTATCAGCTCGAGCGTCTGCGGGCTGGCATCGGCTGGGAGGCTGAGGGCGAAACCCTGCCTCTCCGCGGCTGGTCCCGTCGCCTCGTCGCCCCCCCAGAGGGGATCGTCGACTACCGGCTGAGACGCCTCCAACCCCTCCCCGTTCCAGACGCCGGAAATCCGCCCCCCATCCTCGGGACGGTCTGGGTGCTTGGCGACTCCTCCGAAGGCCAGTCGGAAGTCCCCGACTCGGTGGTGGACGTGGTCTCGTTGTCCGCCGGGGCCTGGCACACGCTGGCCCTGCTCGCGGATGGGACCGTGAAGGGCTGGGGATCGAATGCCGACGGGGAATGCATCCCCCCCAGCGGCCTTGGACCCGTGCGGTCGCTCGCAGCAGGCGGACACTTCTCACTGGCCCTCCTCGAGGACGGCAGTGTGGTGGGCTGGGGACGGAATGACCTCGGCCAGAGCACACCACCCGCCTTTGCGGCTCCGGTCACCCAGATCGCCGCCGGGTTCAGCCATGGACTCGTCCGACTCGCCGACGGCACCGTCCGCGGCTGGGGACGCAACGACTTCGGGCAGGCCACACCACCCCCGGGCCTCCAGGACGTCGTGGCCGTCGACGCCGGCTTCGAGCATTCCGTGGCGCTGCGGAGCGACGGCTCCGTCGTCGCCTGGGGCGCGAACACGTTCGGACAAGCCCGCCCCCCTCAGAATCTCGGTCGAGTCCGGGCCATCGCGGCCGGAGCCGATCACACCCTCGCGCTCCTGGAGGACGGACGGGTCGTCGGATGGGGCAACAACCAGGACGGCCAGCTGGACGCCCCACCGGATCTCAAGGACGTCATCGCCCTCGACGCCGCCTACCATCGCAGCCTGGCCCTGACGGCTTCCGGACAGATCCGTGTCTGGGGAGCGGAGGCACCATCCCTGCAGAAGTCGATCTCAGGCCTGGGAACGTTGAAGACCGCAGTCACTGGCGGGTTCCATGTCGCGGTGCTGGTCCAACCCGATGACACGGATCGGGATGGGCTCGACCGCCTCCTCGAGATCCGCCTCGGAAGCAGTCCTGAGTCGGCGGACACGGATGGCGACGGTCTCGACGATCGGCTCGAGCACCTCTTCGGCTTCCATCCGACCATGCCGAACGAGGCGGTGGATGCGACGGTCCGATCCGGGTTCGCGGTCCGCATCCGATGCTTCACCCTCCCCTCGGGACGCTACCAGCTCAGCACCTCCAACAACCTCCTGGATTGGGTCCCAGTCGGCGATCCCATCCGTGACCGCCCGGGCTATTCGGAACAGCTGCTGGAGGCCCGTCAGAACCAGACCTTCTACCGGTTCGTGCGGATAGCCGAATGAACGGCGCACCCGGATCCCCCACCACCGTCACTGGGTGGGCATCGGTTCAGCCCCACCGGCAAGACCTCGATTTCTCATTTCTGAAAGGGTGTCTTGCCAAAGCTCTCTCAAATGCGAGAACGGCTCCGGGGCTTGGGTTGTGCATCAAACAATCCGTCCGGGTTTCCCGGGCAGAAGAAAGGATGCAGTGCACTCTCATATCCAAGAATCGTTCCGTAGCGGTCCGTCCCCGATTGCAGCGTCAGCCACCTCCTCCCCCGTCCAGGTCTCAACGGACACCGGGTTGGGCCTGCGCTCTCCGCAGGCTGGTTTCTCACCGTCAAATCCGTTGAAACGCCTCGCCATGGGGGCTGCCCTTCTGGGGTGCGCCTTGGCTTGTTGTACCGAGAAGGCTTCGGCTCAAGCCTACGTCCTGACTACCGGGACCGTCAGCAACTTCTCGGTCACGGCCACCTCCGGCTCCACCACGGGGAGCTACTCTCTCACCGGGCCAAGCACCGGATTCTACAGCTATCTCAACATCTCGGCAGGGCCAGGCAGCGGAGCTGCGTTCGCGGCGAATTTTGGCTACGCGGCCTGGACAGACCTCGTTGGTTTCACGATCGACAACCGAGGAACGCCAAACACCTTGGGCGGCGGTGCGGGAAGCTTCACCATGGACTTTACCGCTTCAGTCCTATTCTACGATTTTGCCACCTTTTTCTCAGCCCCAAATTGGACAACGTCGTGGACTGTCACCGGTCTGGGTTCCATCACCGATGGACAAACCTTCAGTCCCGGTTCCTACACCTTCAATTTCAACACAACCCACGTCGGCTTGAGCGACGAAGTGATCGGTGCTGCGGTATTCTTTCAGGTACCGGAGACACCTGCGTCGGGGATGCCACTCTGGACCTCTGGACTCCTCCTCGCCGCACGCTCCCTGCGGCAACGTCGATCACGGCTCCAGGGACCGTCCTCGGCGGTTCACTCCGACTGACGGGCCGTCCCCGGTGCTCGAACGCTCCCCGCCCTCCTCGTGAGGGCGGGGAGCGTTTCGCCGGCCCCTCACCGCTCCCCACAGGCGATCCCGAGTTCCTCGAGATACCGCCTCGCGGGTTCCAGCTGCCTCTCGAATCGCCGCCACCGGCCGATCGAACGGACATTCAGGGGTTCGCGGACCTGGTCCTGGCTCGGAGTGAAAGCGACGCGTTCGGACTTCCAGAACTCAAGGCAGGCCGGCTCCCAGGGCAGGCCAATGAACCCGAGCACCTCCCGGATCCGTCGTTCCGGTTCCCTCACCAGATCCTCATAGCGCAGCGTGAGGATCGGCAGCGGGGCGTCCTTCTTCCAGCGCTCCATGATCTCGGCCTGCAGCGCATACCCCTGGGCGAAACTCCGCGGGTCCGCCGCAAAGGTGTTCATGGCGGAGAACCCCGTCGCCATGCTGGAGACACAGACGTCCAGCGGATGCCGGTCCATGTGGATCACGACGGCATCCGGACAGGCCTGGGCGACCAACCCGATCACCTCCCAGTTGCGGGGATTCTTGTCGACCACGTGGCTGCGGTCGGGATTCCCATGCCGGAGCAACGCCCGGTAGCCGGCGCCGATCCGGTTCGCCTCCTCGAGGGTCCACCGGGAAACCCAGTCCGGGCTCGCCAGGATCGCCGACGCCATCCCCAGGAAATAAGGGACCTCGTCCGCCCCGCCGACCTCGGGATGCATGGTGAGGATCTGCTCCAGAAGGGTGGTCCCCGACCGGTACATGCCCAGCACCAGGATGGGACGCGGTGTCGACGCGGCGGCCGGGACGAGTTGCCGCCTCCGTTCCCCTGAGAAGGCGTCGAACACCGACTCGCACCGGCGGCGGTCCGCCTCGGGGTTGTAAGCTCCGGCCTGGATCGTCTTGGCCCGGCTGAAGGCCTCCCACGCCTCGTCGGAGCGACCCATCCGGTCGAGGATGCTTCCCCGTCGCAGCAGCAGGCTGGAGAGCGTCACCGCCGGCAGGTTCGGCGCCTTCAGGCAGCGGTCGACCAACTGAAGCGCCTCGTCATGCCGCTGGGCCCGACCCAACAAACGGGACAACACCATGCCCACCCCGGGCAGGATGGGGGCGGAGCCCGCCCCAAACGGCTCCAACAACCGGAGCGCCTCTTCACCCCGTCCACTCAGCTCCAGCAGGTCGGCATGCCGCGCACAGGATTCCGCATCGGCCGGATCCAGCGCCTCCAGACTGTGCCCGAGCGCGGCCTGGAGATTCCCGGCATAGCGCTCCGCCAGGGCCAATTTCCCCAGGGCGGCCCGACGTCGGGGGGACACCGCAACGAGGCGATGGAACCAGGTCAGGTCCACCAGACGCGTCAGTCCCCCCAACAGGAGCTCCGTCATCATCTCCAACGCGGGCAGGTTGTCCGGATCACGGGCCAACACCGGTCCCAGCACCTGGGAACCCCGCACCCCGTCGCCATACTGGAGGAGGAGCGAGGCCAACCGCAGGCGGGCCTCGGTGTGGTCGGGCTCGCGGATGACGAGTTCGTCGAGCAGCTGGGCGGCAAGGATGACCTCCTCGACCCGCTGGGCGTATTCGGCCGCGCGCAGCATGCGAGGCGCCGCCCCCGAGGCACGACCCAACCGGGCGAGGACCTCCGCGGCCGCCGCGAACCGGCCCCGCAGGTCCAGGATCTCCGCCAGCATCTCGGCGGGTTCCAAGGCGTCCGGATAGGCCTCGACGGTGGGACGGATCAACGCCTCCGCTCCAGGGACGTCTCCGCGTTTCAACAACAGCTTCCCCTGGAAGACAGCCTGGGTCGGGGTCAGCGGTTTGGGGCGTCGAGCCATGATGGTTCCGTCTCTCAACTCTCCACTCTCAACTCATCCCGCCTCCCCCTCCGCTCCGCCGCCCGGGCGAACGGATAGTAGATCCCCATCGCAAGGATGATCGACACCACACCCCAGACCGCCGCACGCCAGTCCCCTCCCGTGGCCAGGAAATGACCGATAATCGGGGGGGTGGTCCAAGGGACGCTCACGACCGGGCGCCGGATGAGGCCCCAGTCCATCAGCAGATAGCTGCAGGTCGTCAACGTGAGGGCGCTCACGACATAGGGCACCATGAACACGGGGTTCAGGACGATGGGGAACCCGAAGAAGATCGGTTCGTTGATCTGGAAGATCTGCGTGGGCAGGGAGAGGCGGCTGATCTTGCGGTATCCGGGATCCCTCGAGTTCAGCATCACGAGGGCGAGCGCGATGGTGGCTCCGGTGCCGCCGACGTTCACGAACGTCGTGAAGAATCCCAGCGCGGTGATGTTGGGGATCGGAAGCCCCTTCAAGGCCGCCTCCGCATTGGCTCCGAGATACTGGAGGAACACGGCGGCGACGACGGCGTCCAGCGTGTTGTCGCCATTGATGCCCACCGACCACAGCAGGGTCACGAGGAAGGCGTAGACCAGGATGCCGGGGAGCGTGTTGAGCGCGATCAGGAGGGGCGAGAAGGCCTTCTGGATCCCGGCGTTGATGTCGAGCCCCACCCCGAACCGAATCGTCCAGAAGGCGACCACGAGGAAGATCAGCGGGGTCAGGGAGAGGAAGGACTCATAGACGACGGGGGGGACATCCTTCGGCAGACGGATGACGAGGTTGGCCCGGTTGAACGCCCGCTGAACCGCGACACAGATGAGGGCGACGATGATTGCCGTGAACAGGCCCTGGGAGCCGAGACCCTCCATGGCCAAGGTGAGATCCTCCCGTTTGATCTGGATCATGAGGAACACCAGCGTGGCCATCGAGCCGCTGACCGGCGGCTCGAGTCCAAACTGTTTGGCCAGCTCGTAGGCGACCGAGAAACAGACGAAGATCGCCAACAGCCCGAAGGTCGCGGTGACCGGGATCTGCAGCAGCTGCGCATAGGGACCGATCCAGGCTTCCCATCCGGGCACGGGAAGAAGGGCGACGGCGGTGAAAAGCCCGCCCAGGATCGTGAGCGGAGCGACCGAGACCATCCCGTTGCGGATCGCGGTCATGTACGGGTTGTCACCCACCGCCGTCAGGAACGGGACCAGCCAGCGGTTCAGGAAGTCGATCAGGCGGTGCATGCCGGGAGGCGCTCAGCAGAACTGCATTCCCAGGTAGAGGCAACCCTCCGTCCCGGAGCCGACCTGGACGAGCTCCCGGAATCCGAGATGCCGGTAGAAGCCCTGGGCGGGCCCATTGGCGAGGCTCACTCCCAGATGGGCTCCCGGAGAGCCCCGGGCGCGAAGCCGGTCCATCACTCCCTGGAGCATCACCCGTCCCAGGCCTTTCCCCTGGGCCCGCTCCAGCAGGTCGATGTGGAGGTGTGAGGGGTATCCGTCGTAGGGCTCCGGACAGAAGTAGTCCGGACTGTGGTACCAGGAGTGCACCTGTTGGACCCGGGACCAGGATTTCGGATCGCCCGTCGGCATCGGATATCGGGCGCACAACCCGGGCCGCCACTCCTTGTCGTACCGATCGTAGAACCCCTTCGAATCCAACGCCCCGAGGGCGTAGCCACACACTCCCTGGTCGTCCTCGACGACGAGCCCAAACTCCGGCTCGAAGGCGAGGTACGGCCCCACAAAGATCCGTCCCAACGCATCGGGATCCTCCCGGTAGAACGGCTCGCCATCCTTGCCGAAGTCGCCGGTCTTGAGGCAGACATGGTACGTAGCGGCCTCGTCGCCCGGACACACTGGACGGATGCGGAAGGGGGTCATGGGGCGAAGAGGCGGGCGGTGGCGAACTCAGCTTCGGCTGCCGACCGCGGGGACAACGTCCCATTGGCCTGCTGGACCCAGAGGCGCTGGAGATTCGCGGCGAGGGAACCGCGGTAGGTCCGGGGCTGATGGAAGTCCGAGGCGAACGGCTGATCCTTTCGGGCGGGATCCGATCGCCAGACCCAGTATCGCTCCAGCAGGTCCAACTCCTCCCGCAGCTCCCAGATCCGACGCCCCATGGCATTGAACAAGGACCTGTCCCTCAGTTCGGTCAGCCGCACACAGAGTTCGCGGAGCCGGGCAATTTCCCTCCGGAGACGTTCCCCGGACTCACCCCAGCCCGAGGGATCTGTGGGCATCAGATCGGCGGCGAGCCGGAACAGGTTCCGCGCCTCCGGTCCCAGCTCGTGGGGCAGATAGAAGCAGTCCATCAGCAGGACGAGGTCGGGGAGTTCAATGGGCTTGCCGACCGAGGCGAACCCCGGAAGCCAGGCTTCGAGGCTTTCCAGATAGGCGGCCCGGGGATTCCACGGACCGTTGCACCGGACGAAGGCCCCGAGGGTCTCGAGGGCGACACGGTTGAGCGGATACTCGGTGTTGGGGTTGGTGAGGATGCCGGCCAGTTCCGCACGGAGTTCGGGGGAGCGACCCGCGTAGGGCCCACAGAAGAACCGGTGACCGTCGTAGTCGTTGGCGTGGAGGTTGTCCCAGAGCAGTGGCTTCCGACGGAGCACCTGGGCCAGCTCACGGATGTGCCCGACGGTGATCTCGGCGGAGACAATCTCGGGACCGGTCCAGAAGATGTCGATCTGAGGGGCCAGTTCGCGTCCAACGGTTGTGAGGTAATCCGGCCCGCCCAGCTGACGGCTTGCCATGCGACCGCAGTAGGGGGTTGGACAGAACAGAAAACGCCCCCCTGGCGCCCGCGACTGGACCCGGTGGAACACCTCGTTCGCCACCCCGGCGTGGGCCGACGCGAAGGAGCCCCAGCAGGCCCGGTCCTCCGGATGCAGGGCGTCCGGGATATCATCAAACAGGAGGCAGAAGTCCCGGCACCCGAGATCCATCAACTGCTCGAACCGACGCAGAATGGCCTCGATGTCATCCCGATGGCTGTAACGGATGTCGAGTCCCGGACCGAGGGCATAGATGAAGCGTATTCCCTTCTCCGTGCACGACCGGATGAAACGGCCCAACGTGGCTGCGTCCGATCCACCATAGGGTTGGCGCCAGAGGGCTCGGTGGTGCAGGTCGTCCTTCGGGCCGTAGAAGTAGGTGTTGAAGCCCCACCCGGGGGCTCGCCCAAGGAGGTCGAGCCGCTCCACCTCGGTCCATGGGGTGCCGTAGAATCCCTCGATGACGCCGGTGAGGAACGTCGTGCCGGTGGTGGTGGACATGGTCGGAGAAAAGCCTCGTGACGCTAGGGTGACGGTCTTGGCCAAGGCAAGCGAAGGACCCGACACCGCGACCGAAAGCCAAAAACGTCCACCAACACCCCTGGAAGGAGGCCGATGAACGCCATTCCCATCAGGATCTCACCCCGGGCTTTCCCGATGTCTCCAACCTCTACAGTGCGATGGCGTTGAGAGCGACCTGGATGTCCGAGTCGGCCACCCTCTGTCCGGTCAGGACCTTCCCGATCCGCTCGGCCAGGACGAACTTGAGCTCCCCACCGCTCACCTTCTTGTCCAGACGCATCGCGTCGAACAGGGCATCTCGCTTCTTGGGTGCGAGCTTGATCGAGATGGGCAATCCGAAGGCCTGGAGGAGGTCCCGGATCCGGTCCGCCTCGACTTCAGGAAGGCTCGAGAGCCGGGTGGAAAGGCGTGCGGCGGCCACCATGCCGATGCTGACGGCCTCCCCGTGCAGGATTTCCTTGTACCCCGAGACCGCCTCGATGGCGTGACCCACCGTATGACCGAAGTTGAGCGACGCCCTGGCACCCGTCGTCTCGAACTCATCCTCCCCAACCACCTGCGCCTTCAGGGTGCAGCAGCGGGCGATCACAGTCGCCAAGACCGCAGGCTCCCGCTTCAGGATCCTCGACGCCTCCCGTTCCAGCCTCCGGAACAGATCAAGATCCCGGATCACGCCATACTTCACCACCTCCGCCAACCCGGCCCGGAACTCGCGGTCCGGGAGCGAACCGAGGGTGTCGAGATCACACAATACCGCCCGGGGCTGATGGAAGGCTCCAACCAGGTTCTTCCCGGCCTTCAGATTGATGCCCACCTTGCCGCCCACCGAAGAGTCCACCTGCGCCAACAGCGTGGTGGGAACCTGCACGTAGGGGATGCCGCGGAGGTACGAGGCCGCGAGGAACCCTGCGAGATCCCCAACACAGCCTCCCCCTAGCGCCACCACGAACGAACGCCGCTCCAGACGTTTCATCGCCAATTGGTCGTAGCACTCGCCCAGGACCTTCAAGGATTTGGCCTCCTCACCCGACGGCACCGTGACCACGTTCGGGACAAACCCCGCCATCTTGAGCGCGCGGATGCAGGCATCCGCGTATCGAGGCCCCACGGTCGTGTCGGTGACGATCGCACACCGCTCCCCAAGCTTCAGCCGTCGACAGTGGTCTCCTAGCTTCGCCAGCAGACCGGAGCCGATGTGGATCGTGTACGAGCGTGCCCCAAGGGACACCGGAACCGAACTCATACGTTGACCTTATGGGATTTCTGAGCCGGGCGGAAGCCCCGGCTTCAGGACACCCTACCGCCTGCGCTGGAAGATATGGGTGGCCCGGCCCAACGCCGCCTCGGCCGATTCGAGGAGCGTCTCCGACAGCGTCGGATGCGGATGGATCACCTGGGACAACTGCTCCGCCGTGGCCCCTGTCTGGACGGCCAAGGCGCCTTCCCCGATCAATTCCCCCGCGCCAACACCCACGATGCCCACCCCAAGGATCCGGCGGGATCCGGGTTCCAGGACCAGCTTGGTGAGGCCGTCGATCCGGTCGAGGGTGATGGCCCGCCCCGAGGCTCCCCACGGGAACTTCGCGATCTCCACCGGAGTCCCAGCCCGCGATGCCTCCTGTTCGGTGAGGCCAACCCAAGCCACCTCCGGATCCGTGAAGACCACCGCTGGAATGACCGGCGCGCCGGGACCGGCATGGGGCCGTCCACAGATCTGGTCTGCTGCGACCTTGGCCTCCCAGGTGGCCTTGTGGGCCAACATGAGGCCACCCGCCACATCCCCGATCGCCAGGATGTCCGGGTCGGAGGTCCGCAGGGACGCATCCACCCGGACAAAACCGCGGTCATCCCGCTCGACGCGGGTGTTCTCCAGGCCAAGCCCCTCGGAGTTGGGAACCCGGCCCACCGAGACGAGCACCCGATCGTACTCCTCCTCGACCGTCTTGCCCTCGGTCTCCGAGGTCACCCGGACCCGATCGGCCAACGGTTCCATCCCCAGCACCTTGGATTTGAGTCGAACAGACTGGAAGGCCTTGCGGGCGAAGAGTCCCACCGGACGCACCAGATCGGGATCCGCCCCGGCAAGGAGGGCCTCCTGCGCCTCGATCACGGTCACCTTCGACCCGAGCGTGGCATAGACGGTGCCCAGCTCCATCCCGATGTACCCGCCCCCGACCACCAGCAGGCTGGCGGGGATGTCCGGCAACTCGAGCGCCTCGGTCGAGGTCATGATCCGCGGACTGCCGAGGTCGAAGGCCTTCGGCAACAGCGGTCGGGAGCCCGTCGCAAGGATCGCCTTCTGGAAGCGGAGGTGTCGGACCAAGCCATCGGCCGAGGAGACCTGGAGGGTCTTCGAATCGACGAAGGTGGCGGTTCCCTGGACCACCTCGACGCCGCGCATCTTCGCAAGCCCCGCGATGCCCCCGCCCAGACGCTCCAGGATCCCATTCTTCCACTGCCTCAACCGGTCAAGATCGAGGGTTGGTTCACCGAAGGCGATCCCCCGGAGGGCGGATTCCTTCGCAGCCCGGATGGCATGGACCGCGTTCAGCAGGGCCTTCGACGGGATGCATCCCCGGTTCATGCAGACCCCTCCCAACCGGGGGTCGCGCTCCACGATCACGGCCTGACGCCCCTGATCCGCCACGCTGAACGCCGCCGCATAGCCGCCGGGACCTCCACCGATCACCACGATGTCTTTGTCAACGCACTCCATGATCGTGGAGGCTACCGGTCGGCACTCCGGGAGACAGGCGAAAAACGGATCCCAACCGCTCTGGGAGAGATCGGAGCCCGGAATGCATCGCCGGACGACGACACCGAGCTCCCACTCCTCACGTCGCCAGCTTGGCGAGGTTGACCTCGATGGCCTCGATGTACTCGTTCCGACCGGTGACAGGATCCTCGAGAAACCGGTGGACCCCATCCAGGTCCGACTGCATCCGGGGCAGCGCGTAGAAGCGCCAGAACCCGGGGGTCTTCGCCAACAGATCCTGCACCGAGGCAAAGGTCTGCCCCTTCCGACCGAAGCGTTCCTGGTGCTGGGCCGACTCGGCGAACTCCCGGAAGAGCAGCGGCAGCTTGTCGATGTAGTCGGGCGCCGCCATCTGGGCGAGGAGATCCGCAGCCCCCAAGGCGCGCCCCAGGAAACGCAGTTCCGGGGTGTCGAAACCAATCTCGGAGACCTTCATGCCGAGGGCCGTGCACAGGATCATGCCTTGGATCGCACGGACAGACGGCTCCGCAAAACCCATCGAACGGGTCCGTGTCGCGGCAAGCTCCGCGGAGCGTTCGACATGGATCACCGTGTACTGGGCTCCGGTGCCCTCGGTGTCGTCGATCGCGCGGAGGTATCCGGAATCGTGCAGGAGGGAGGCGACCAGGGCCCAACGGACCGACTCCTCGCGACACACCGGATCAATCCCACGCACCGCACGACGCCGGATCAACGTCATGAGGCAGAGCGTCACCTCCAGCGTGTGAGCAAGGTCGTGGTAAGGGGTGTCGAGGGCATGGAATCCGGGGTTCCTTCCGTCGAAAGCATCGACAACCCACCGCAGAACCGATCGGACCTCACCCAGGTCCCGGCCGGGGAAGACCGCTTCGAACTCACCGGAGAGGTGATTCTCCACGGCGGCCGGGTTCTTCGTATCGACGGCGAAGGGCACCCCGGACGGATAGCCCAAGGACCCATGCGGGTCACGGCTATTGTCCTCTCGTTATAGGCAACCGACCCGCCGCTGTTGGGAGAGCCCGTTTATCCTGCACTCTCAGCCTCCCGTCCTTGTCTGGATCCGCCGCGACCCACCACCCCTGGGGACGCGGACGGGGTTCGCGGATATGGCAGACAATCCCGACTCCCTTTCTCGGTCCACCCGATCCTATCGGCAAAGGGGAGGAAGCAGGGTGGATGCTGCGGCAGACTCCAGGAGCGAACGGCTCACCTCGATCGAAGGCCAAGGGTCACTCGCGGAGGCGGAAGAAGCGTGTCGGCGTGGTTTCAAAGGGCACCGGCCCCCAGTCCTGTTCCCCATGGCTCAGGTCCGAATAGGGACCTGCCGGTGAGGCTGCCGACTGCAGGATCGCGACCCCTTCCCAGAAGAAGCGCAGCCCACCCGATACCACCTCCCATTGGAGCCTCGGACCGGAGGGTACCAGGGCCAGACTGTGGTAGTGACCGGAACCGATTCCAGTCACGTCGTGCAGCCCCGAGGGCAGCGTGCACTGCCCCTGGGAATCATCACCCCAAGCCACCACCGAACCGTCCCGCCTCAGGGCCACCGTGTGGAAATCACCGGCCGCGATCGCCACGACATCCCGGAGCGCCGAAGGCACCTGGGCCTGCTTGTAGGTGTCGTCACCCCAAACCACCACCACCCCGCCGCGAGTCAAAGCGACCGAGTGGAGGCGGCCGGCGGCGATGTCGACAACGTCCGACAGGCCCATGGGTACGGTGGACTCACCAGCCAGATTGCCACCCCACGCGACAACACCTCCGTTGTTGAGCAGTGCGAGGCTGTGGTGACGACCGGCAGCAATGCGGGCGACCGCCATCGGCGAATCCGACCGCGGCGGGAGCTGACGGAGAAACGGGGGTGCCTGCAGTTGCCCCAGGGTGTCATCCCCCCAGAGGAAGACCCGCCCCCGGGACGTCAGGGCCATCGAATGAGCATCGCCAGCCGCGACGGCGACAACCGGCTCCGGCACGACCGGGAAATCCAGCTGGCGCGCATCATTGCGGCCAAAACCCGCAAGACTCCCATCCTCCAGCACCCCGATGGTGTGGGCCTCTCCCGCTGCGATGGCAAACCAACGCCGCGCTCCTTCGGGAGGACGGATCCGTCCATCGAGTGCAATCCCCCAGGCCGACAGGGAACCATTCGATCGCAATGCCACGGAATGGTAGTCGCCCCCCGTGACGGCAATGGCATCCACGACTCCTTCCGGCGGGGTCGATGGCCAGCTGGTCGTGTCGCCCCAGGTCCGAATCCCCGAGGCCGGGGCCTGAACCACCATCAGGGCGCTGTTCGTGACCGCACCGAGCCCGTTGGTGACAATCACGCTGTAGAGTCCCGAGTCGGCCGGCCCGACGGATGGGAGTGTCAGGGTGGCGAGGGATCCCGGGATTGGGATGCCATTCCGGGTCCAAAGGAACGCCGGAGGTGGAACGGCTCTGACGTCCACTGTGAGCTGCACAGTCGCCCCCCGGCTGACCAGCGTGGGCACGAGCCCCTTCAAAACGATCGGGGCTTCATGGACCACCAGACGCGCCCCGGTGCTCGTCGCCCTCCCTAGCGCGTTGGACGCTTCGAGCCGGTAGAGCCCCACCACGGATCCCGTGACATTCGTGAACACCAGCGTTGGACCCGTGGCTCCGGTCAAGGCGACACCGTCACGGAACCATTGGAAACTCAGAGGTGCAGATCCCTCGACCCGCGCGGCCACCTTCACACGGCTTCCAGCCGCAACGGTCTGGTCGACCGGTTGTTCAACGATCACCGGTGGCGAGGCCAGCACCTGCAGCGCGGCTGGCTGGCTCTGGGCGACGCCCACCGCGTTCGAGGCGATCAACCCGTAGGTCGCGGCGTGAACCGCCTGCACCTCGGGAATCTGCAGGATCCTCTCGGTGGCACCGACGATGGGAACCCCATTGGACAACCACTGGAACGAGAGGGCCAGTGATCCCTCCACGAGGGCCTCAAACCGGGCAGAGGCACCTGCCCGGAGGGTCAGTGGAGCCGGTTGCCCCACAAAACGCGGCGCGCTCGGCAGCACGCGCACCCGCGCGAACGCGCTGAGAGCAAGGCCCACCAGGTTGGAGGCCCGGATCTGGTAGAGGCCCTCCTGGGATGCCTGGACGTTCGTCAGGATCAACGAGGCATTCGTCATCCCAGCGATCGGCTGCCCATCACGAAGCCACGTGAAGCGTATGGGTGGGGTCCCAACAGCCTCCGCCGCAAGCACCAGGGTTCCGCCCGCGAGGACATTGGTGTCGAATGGCGACACCACCCACCGAGGTGCATTCAGCGCAATCACCTCCGCCGGGTCACTGACTGCCTTGCCGTAGCCGTTCGAGACAACGACCCGGTAGGTCCCGGCATTCGAGGAATCGAGACGGTTGATGCCGAGGAACTGATTTGTGGCTCCGACCAGGTTGGTCCCGGCATGGGTCCACTGGTAGTTCAAGGGAGCGAGCCCCCGGGCGGTCACCTTCAGGTAGACAGGCTCCCCTTCCCGGATCGCCTGAGACACGGGCTGTTCCGTGATCGCCGGGGCCCGCAGCGAATCGAGTGACACCGACCGCAAGGCCGCAGCCGCCGCATCGAAGTACCAGAACCGCCGGTCGGACGCCTCCACCACGCCCACCGCCGCGGGTGTTGGCAGGGAGGCCATCTCGACCCGCTGCACGACATCGAAGGCCCGGTCCGCTGAGATCGCCAACGAGCCATCCCGGGACGCCGCCAGGATCTGGGCTCCCAACGATCCGAGCTCGATCAGGTCGGCATTGAAGACCGATCCCTGCCAGAAAACACGCGTCCCATCCCCGGACACGACCAGGTTCCTCGAACCGAACGGATGTTCCGGGCTGTGGGCCACGGCCGTGAGGTTGCCAATGGCGTATTTGTGGATGGCGGCATTCGAGATGTTGTTGTCCGAATGGTAGTAGAAGGCTCCGTCCGGACTTGCCTCCCCATCCCCTTCCCTCTGTGGGTATGGAAAGTCCCCGACACTCGCGCCTGTGGCACTGTCCCGGAGCGACACCCCGATCCATTGGTCGAACCCTTCGATGATGACCCGCCCCTTGGGGCCTGGATTGATGCGATAGACATCGGTGCCCATCTGGAGCGGCGGCAGGAGACGGAACGTCTCGAGATCGACGACTTCGGTCGATGCATTGCCCCAGTTGGCAACATAGAGACGACGGTCCCGAGGATGGACGGCGAGGTCGGTCGGGTTGCCCCCGATCGGCAGCAGGTCATCGATCGCCCCGGTTTCCGCATGGATCCGGAGGAGATAGCCGGTCTGACCCGGCTGGGCGCCGGGCTGGGTCGCGTAGATCCAAGGCGCCCCGGGATCCGCAGCCATCCGGTTGATCGCGAGTGCCTTCACGGAGATCTCGACGGGGATCACCAGGCGTTGGCCTTGGAATGTCATCTCCACAGCATTGGTAAACGCGGCGACCGGGAGCGTCGCCGTATCGAACTCGAGGGTCAGATCCCCTGCGGTGCTCCCAGAGCCAGGGCTGACCCGGAGCCAATCACCGCCCGTGACACGGGCCGTCCAGGGAATCCCAAGGGTCAGGATCCGGACGGTCCGAGGCCTCGGGGAATGCCCTTGGATTGCCAGGACATCGACCCGGCCGGGACTGACCTGCAGCGGGGAAACGGTGAACGACCACACAGGTCCCGGACGGATCTGACCTCCGAAACCCACACGGTCGACGCGCCAATACCGAACCTGTCCGGGCAATGGCGCGGTCGGCAGGTCTAGGGCCAGTCCGCTGGTCCTCATGAGGTGCGCAGGTGAGTTGGTCCCGGCGGACGCCACGACGGCGGCGGTGTCGGCATAGTAGACATCATAGGAGAGCGCCGTCGGCGAGGCCGACCACGACAACTGCAGAGGGATCTCCGCCAACACGGCGCCATCGGCCGGCACCGGCACTGGATCGGGCCCAGCCACCGACGCGATCGAGGCCATGTCGTGGATCACCAACCCGGAACCCGGCGCCCACCGGAACAACCGTTTTTGGTCCGTCGACAGGGCCTGGACCGAACTTTCGACGACGAGGTTGGTGATCTCCCGAGTGGTCTGGGTGTTGAAGACCCGGGTGCTGCCGAAGGCGACCGATCCATCGAGAGACACCGCATAGAGGTTCTCCCGGAACTGATTCACCACCACGGAGAGGTCCCGGGCATCGAACATCTGCTGCTTGTTGAAGACCCAGCGTTCCGCCGCATCGAACAGGATGGGGGTGTCGAACGGATCCCGTCGCCACGACGAGAATGAGACCTCCCGCGCCACCGGAGTCGTCGCCCGGATGTCCAGATGCGTGACATAGGAGATCACACTACCCGCTCCCCATCCGTACTGGCGCCAGACGTAGAGGTCATTGCCCTCACGACGGATGGCCAGCCCCCCAACGCCTTCGCCATCGTTGTAGCTGCCCACGACCTGCCCTTGAGCGAAGTCGAACACCGTCACCATCGGAGCCCAGGCTCCGTCGGTGAAGTACAACAGCTCGTCACGCCCCGCGGCCAGATGGAGGGGATTCGACGGGTTGTAGGTTCCCGGGGTGCTGATCGCCCTCTGGTCCACCAGCGCCAGGGTCTGGGGTTGATACCGCGCGAGGGTCCGGCTGCCGGTATTGATCACGTAGAGCGCCGACCCGAAACCTCCAAAGGCCATGTCGGTCGGATACCGCCCGGTTGCCACCTCACCGACCACGACCCCGGTCGAGGCGTCCAGCGCGAGGAGGCTGCCGGCTGCATTTCCGTCGCCGGCGTTGAGGGCGTACACGAGCGGGCTTGTGGGATCCGCCAGCAGTTTGACCAACACTCTTCCGGGTAACGGGTTGGTCGAGACCTGTGCGGAGGCTCGAATCGGGACCAAGGCGAGGAGGACCAAGGCGACCCAGGAAAAACAGAAGCGGGGATTCATTGGCACGAGAGAGACTTGGGAACCCAATCCGGCGGATGGATTCAGGGAAGGCGCAGACTGTCGGGTTGGCAGTCGCGTTACAAATGCCGGATCGGGACCAGTTCTAGGGCGAGGTAGGTCCGTGCACAGGAGGCGTCAACCGGCTCGGGAAGCTGTCGACCCCTGATGGAAAGAAGGCGGGAGACACCTGCGGACGAGCAGACGCGGAGGGAAGACGATGAGGGAGAGCGTTCCGCTGCAACCCCACGCCACAGGCCAGCACCTAAGGCTCGAGCCACGATCCCGACCACCCCGACCCCTCCCGACGGAATCCGGCGCGGCGATGGCCTCCCTCCCGGAGCCACAGCCAGTCGAGACGCTCGATCCGTCCGATCAGGACCGCGAACTGATGCGCGCTGCCCGGAGCGAGGACACAACCCGCCCCCGGAGCCTCCAGCCCCTCCCCGGGCGCCTTCTCCGACAGATAGTTCGACCGGTTCGCCTCCGGTAGCCGATGCCAGTAGGTGTCGACGACCGTGTCATCGACATGGACCCGGACGTCCGTGAAAGCCCGGAGCTGCACCCGCTCCCGGGGATCATAGAACACCCAGACCGCCCGACGTTGGTGCGTCAGTTCCGACACCTTGGACGCCCGTCGATCGGAGAATGCGAGCAGCTCATGGCCGGGGCGGGTGACGCCTCGGAGAACCACCACCCGGGCGTTGGACCCGTTGCCGCCCGAGGTGGCGAGGACCGGCAACCGCCATGGATGCTCCCGATCGTCGGCCACCCGGGCCAGTTCCGCCCAGATGCGTTCCGCCAATTCCGGCAGGGATTCCGTTTCCCAAGGGCGATTCATGTGTCGTCGACAGTGGGTCGGTCCCGGACCTGACGCAAACCCGCAACCCACAACTCTCAACTTCTCTCCCCGCCTCCCCGCCCCGATAGTCCGCGGCCGTGAGCGGAAGCCTGGTCGTCAACGAGGTCTATCTGAGCCTGCAGGGGGAAAGCACCTTTGCCGGACTCCCCTGCGTCTTCGTCCGACTCACCGGGTGCAACCTCCGATGCTCCTACTGCGACACCGCCTACGCCTTCACCGAGGGATCCCGACGCCCCCTCGATGAGATCCGGGCCGACGTCCATCGGCTGGCGGCGTCCTATCCCGACGCCCGCGTCGACACCCATCGCCTCCCTCTGGTCGAGTTCACCGGTGGCGAACCCCTGCTCCAGGCCGCGGCTCCCGGGCTGATGCGGGAGTTGTGCGACGACGGCTTCACGGTGCTCGTCGAGACCAGCGGGAATCCCGACATCGGGGTCCTCGACCCCCGGGTCCGGCGCATCATGGATCTCAAGACGCCCAGCAGCGGCGAGTCGGGACGGATCCGCTGGGAGAACCTGCCGCTGCTGCGTCCGACCGACGAGGTGAAGTTCGTCATCGCCACCCGCGAGGACTACGCCTGGACCCGCTCTGTGATCGCCGAACACCGTCTCGCCGAGCGGTGTCCCCTGCTGCTCTCCTGGGCCGCCCCCCTGGCCGCCCATCAGCGGGACAAGTCCCTCAAGGCCGTCCCGGAAGGACACACCCCGTTGACCCGCACGGAGCTCGCCGAGGCGATCATCGCCGACCGCCTCCCGGTGCGGTTCCAGCTCCAGATGCACAAGTTCATCTGGCCCCCGGATCAGCGGGGCGTCTGAGCCCGTCCCCGATGCCCTCCACCCGCGACACCACCCTCGAGCAGTTGCGCCGATACGAGTCGCGCAACGTGACGTTTGTCGATCCCGACGGTTCCTGGCCGATCGTCTGGGATCGGGCGAAGGGCTGTCATGTCTGGGACACCGAGGGCCGACGGTACCTGGATCTCACCGCCGCGTTCGGAGTCGCGGCGGCGGGCCATGCCAACCCAGCGGTGGTCCGAGCGGGGCGACACCAGATGGGGCATCTCCTCCACGCCATGGGGGACGTGCACCCCCACACGCTGAAGGGCGACCTAGCCCAGGCACTGAGCCGGTGGACGTTCGAGCGGTGGACCTCGGCCCTGCCTGCGCGCCAACGGCTCCACGGCAAGTCCGCGTTCGGCACCTCGGGGTTCGAGGCCATCGAGATCGCCTTGAAGACCGCGCGCCTGGCGACCGGCCGACCCGGCATCCTGGCATTCCAAGGGGGCTACCACGGACTGGGCTACGGGGCCCTCAACGCCACCCAACGTCCGCTGTTCCGGGAGCCGTTCCGGAACCAGCTCAAGGAATTCGGCACCTTCCTCCCGTGGCCCCCGTGCGGGACCTTCGATTGCCCCTGTACCGGTTCCACCTGTCATCCGCTGCTCCAGCTGGAGGCCGATCTGCGGCGACATCTCCGCACCGGCAGGATCGGGGCGATCCTCGTCGAACCCATCCAGGCCCGGGGCGGCATCCGGATTCCCCACCCCGACTTCCTGCCCCTGCTCCGTCGCATGGCCACCGAACACGGGGCCCTGCTGATCCTCGACGAGATCTACACGGGGTTCGGTCGGACCGGCCGCTGGTTTGCGACAGAACACTCTGGGGTGGTCCCCGACCTGATCTGCCTCGGCAAGGCCCTCACTGGAGGGTTCCCGCTGTCGGCCTGCGTGGGGCGGGCCGACGTGATGGACCAGTGGCCCCCAACGCAGGGTGAGGCGATCCACACCAGCACGTTCGTGGGACATCCCGTGGGCTGCGCCATGGCCCTCGCCCAGTTGACGGAGCTCGAAAGGCGTCGACTCGACGATCGCAGCGCCACACTCGGATCGGAACTCCTCACGGCGCTCCGCCAACTCCCAACCCACATCGGATCCCTCGAACTCAAGGTCCGCGGCGTCGGCCTCATGACCGGGATTGAATTGAGACGCGCAGGCCGACCCGCCGGGAAAGAGGCGGTCGACGCCATGAAGGCGCTGCTGGCTGAAGGTTTTCTCGTGCTGCCCGAGGGCGAACACGGCGAGGTGTTGAGCCTCACCCCACCCCTCACCATCCCACGTCGGGACCTGCTCCAGGCGGTCGGAGTGATCGCATCCGTGTTCGAACGGATTGCCCACACTGGTGCCCCGGGACCCAAACCTCGCCGACGCCGATGACCCTCTCGGAGATGCGCCGTTGGATCGATGGCAAGGGTCTTCAGCTCACGAAGTCCCTCGGGCAGAATTTCCTCCACGACGGCAACCAGCTGCGTCGGATCGTCGCCGCGGCGGAGCTGGCACCGGGGGATCGGATCCTGGAGATCGGTCCGGGCCTGGGCCCCCTGACGGAGCTGCTCGTGGCGACCGGACTGCCCGTGATGGCCGTGGAGAAGGACGCGCGCCTGATCCCGATCCTCGAGGAACGGTTCCCAGGAAAGGAATCGCTGACCTTGCTGCATCGCGATGCCCTGGACTGGCTCCAGGAGGAACCCACGGACTGGGAGGAGTGGAAGCTGGTCGCCAACCTCCCCTATTCGGTGGGATCCCCCATCCTGGTGGAACTCGCCCTGGCAGCCCGACCGCCACGGCGGATGGTGGCGACGCTCCAGTGGGAGGTGGTGCAACGGCTCGCGGCGGCACCCGACACCGACGCCTACGGGCTGCTCACCGTGCTGGTCGGACTCCAGTTCCAGTCCGCCGGATCGTTCAAGGTCCCCAAGGACTGCTTCTTCCCGGCCCCCGACGTCGAGTCCGCCTGCATCACCCTCGTGCGGCGTCCAGAACCGCTCCTGCCGCCCGGGTTGATCCCCTTGTATGCCGACATCGTGAAGACCGCCTTTGGACAACGGCGCAAGATGCTGCGGAAGCTGCTCCGGAGCCGCTGGTCGGATGCGACGCTCACCGCGGCCCTGACGGCGGCGGGAATCCCCGAGACCGCCCGGGCGGAAACTGTCGATGTCGGAGGATGGGTGCGACTGACCGTCGGGCTCTCCCAGATGCCACGGGTGAGTTGAGGGTCGGACAGACAGAGTGGGACTCCATGACCCCATCGGGCTCCCGAACCGCGATGGCCGACCGAGGACGGTCCCCCTCAGGCGCCAACCCGTCCCAGCAGTCGTCCCGCCTGCGCGGTGATGTCGCCCGACTTCATCAGCGACTCACCCACCAGGATCGCGCGCGAACCGCACCGGAGCAGTCGCTCCACATCCGCCCGCGTATGGATGCCGCTCTCGGCCACCAGGAGATGACCCGGGCGCTCCCCGGATCCGGAGATGAGATCCGGGATCCGAGCCGCCAGCCGCTCCGTGGTGCCGAGGTCCACCTTGAAGGTCTTCAGATCCCGGTTGTTCACCCCGATCAGCCGCGCCCCACATCGCACCGCCCGCTCCAGCTCCGCCTCGTCATGGACCTCCACCAGGGCGGTCAGACCGGCGGCGTCGGCCAATGCGTGGAAATGGGACAACTGGGCATCATCCAGGATCGCCACGATCAGCAGGATCGCATCGGCACCCCACTCGATCGCCTCGAGGATCTGGCGCTCATCGATGATGAAGTCCTTGCGCAGCAGGGGGAGTCCGACGGCCGACCGGATCTGGCGGAGGTACTCCAGGGATCCCTGGAAGAACTTCTCGTCGGTGAGGACCGACAGACAGCTGGCACCCGCCGCCTCGTAGGTGCGGGCGATCCGTACCGGGTCGAAGTCCGGGCAGATCACACCGAGGCTCGGCGAGGCCTTCTTGACCTCGGCGATCAGTCCCACGTCGCCGGAGCGGGGACGGGCCAGTGCGCCGAAGAAGTCGCGGACCCCGTCGCCACGACGCGTGATCGCCTCGCGGAGCTGGTGTGCCGCAACCGGTCCAGCGGGGAGACGGCCCACTTCGAGCCGCTTCTGGACCACGATGGTGTCGAGGATCGTCATGGAACGTGCCGGATTGCGTCTTGGGTTCAGTCCTCGTCGTCCTTGAGTCCGGGGATGCGCTTGAGCGGACATCCGGCCCGGAGCCAGCCGTTCACGAAGGCGTCCAGATCCCCGTCCATCACGCCCTGGACGTCGCTGGTCTGAACCCCCGTGCGGAGGTCCTTCACCATGCGGTAGGGCTGGAACACGTAGCTGCGGATCTGGTTGCCCCAGCTGACCGACCCCTTCTCGCCGTAGAACCGCTCCATCTCGCCCTTCGCCTGGTCGAGCTTCAGGGCGTAGAGCTTGGAGATCAGCATGCCCATCGCCGTGGCCTCGTTCTGCGCCTGGCTGCGCTGGGCCTGGGAGGCCGCGACGAGGCCGGTCGGGATGTGGGTGAGTCGGACTGCGGTCTCGACCTTGTTCACGTTCTGTCCGCCCTTGCCGCCGGAGCGGTAGGTGTCGCGCTGGATCTCGCTCTTCGGGATGACGATGTCGCTCTCGGAGATGTCGCTCAGCTCGGCGATGACGTCGACGCTGGCGAAGCTGGTGTGGCGACGCTTGTTGGAATCGAACGGCGAGATGCGGACGAGCCGGTGCACGCCGCGCTCCGCCTTGCAGAAGCCGTAGGCGTTCTCGCCCTCGACCCGGAAGGTGACGCTCTTGAGGCCGGCCGAATCCCCAGGCAGGGCGTCGGTGACCTCCCACTTCCAGCCGCGCAGGTCGAACCAGCGTCCATACATGCGCGACAGCATCTCGGCCCAGTCCTGCGCCTCTGTGCCACCCGCGCCGGCCTGGACGCTGAAGATCGCGTTCCGGGAGTCGTGCGGACCCGTCAGCAGCACCTCGAGCTCGAAGCGATCGAGGGACCGGCTGATGGCCGCGGTCTCCGTGTCGGCCTCCTTCTGCACGGCATCCTGACCGGCCGGCGGCTCGGCCTCGCCGAGTTCGAGCAGCACGCGGACATCCTCCAGGCGCCGCTCGAAGCCCAGGAGTGGCTCGACCCGCTTCTTCAGCGCATTGGACTCCTCGATGACCTTCTTCGCGGCCTCCTGGTTGTTCCAGAAGGTGTCCCCAGCCATCTGCGCCTCGAACTCCTGGATCCGCCGCTGGGCAGTCGGGACGTCGAGGAACTTCCGGAGTTGCCCCATCTTGGACGACAGCGCGTCGAGATTGGCGCGCGTGACTTCGAACATAAGCCACGACGATAGGCGGCCCGTCACCCAGCGCGCTAGGGGGAAGTTGACGCGGACGGGAACCCCAGCTGACGCAGGGCCTCGTAAAGCACGATCGCCACACAGTTCGAGAGGTTGAGCGACCGCGCCTCGGGATTCGGCATGGGCAGGTGGACCCAGGTGTCGCGATGCCGCTCCAGGAGCCCACGGGGCAACCCCGAGGTCTCCCGTCCGAACACCAGATAGTCGCCCGGCCGGTAGTCGACCTCCGCGTAGCTCCTCGAGCCCCCCTGCTCCACCAGCCAGAGACGGGCTCCTTCCGGGACGGAAGCCCCGAACGCGTCCC
>JBDLQQ010000181.1:0-15026 GCA_039800465.1 Verrucomicrobiota bacterium | reverse complement strand
GCGTGGGGACGTACAACAGGCGACGCGCCTCCGGATCCCCGTCCGGGATCGAGCCAAATCCCCGTTCGGGCGACAGCCGGTCATAACCAACCCAGTCGAGCACGACCGGTGCCGCAGGACTGCCCTGGAGGCGTGTGAGGAACACGGAACCCGAGGAGGCCTCCGCCATCCACGACGCATGAAGATGGCCGAGGACGGTCTGGTCGGCCTGGCCATCCAACCACACGCGGAGGAAGCCCTTTGACGGGATCTTCGTCCCCTGCGGGAAGGCCCACGACCGCAGTCCCAGGATCGAGTCGGCCAGGGATAGCCCAGACAGATCGGCCTCTTCCTCCCCGGTGTTCACCAGCTCCACGAAGGGGGCGCGCTGGCCGAGGTTGTCGACCACCCCTGGAGGCGGGTTGGGGACCACCTCGTTGATCCAGACGGTCGGGAATGCCGGAAGACTGGCCCGCACCGAGTTCGCGGCACCGGGCGTGATCCGCACCGGGGAGTCGACCGCGCTGGCACCCCAGTTCGCGGGACGTCGCCCATCCTGCGTTGCATCGATCCTCTGGAGCGACGACCCGAGACCATCCGCCACGGGGGGCCAAGGGGGCGTGTTCCGGTAGTGGACCTCGTCGAAGGTCCCAATCCCATCCGGCTCGACCAGTCGCAACCGTTCCCCCTCGTTGTCGAGGGTGCCGGGGAACTCATCGAACACCGGGATGCCCGCCCCATGGGCCGTGGCGAACGCGGCCCGATCCGCGGCGAGCACCAGGAAGCCCCCCGCCGGGATGACCGCGTTGGTCGAGAACGTGTAGCCCAGGCCATCCACCCGATGGCCGCCGAGCCCGAAGCTCACGGACGGATGCCGGTTGTGGAGCTCGACGAAGCCCGAGCCCTGGAGGACCGGATTGTAGTGGATCTCGTTGATCACGACCCAGTCCCGGGCCTTCGGGATCGCCCCCGGATAGGTGACCACCACCGAGTCGGTGTCCGCCAGCGGGTTGCCCGACCGGTCGAGTCCGACCAACTGCAGGGTGTTGATCGCCGCCGTCAGCGGGACCGTCACGGAGAAGGTCGTGAACCCGGTCCAGGTGACGGGGAACCGCACGCCGTTCACGGCGATGTCGGCGACGCGCAGCGGGGCGTTTCCGCTCAGGGTCACGGTCGGGGTCGTGCTGGTGAAGTCCGCGCCCCCGTTCGAGGTGATGACGAGTGCCGGAGTGTCGGCCGCCTTGTACCGGGAGAGGATGGTGGTGCGGCGGCCGTTGATGTAGTTGGTCACGGCGCCCGGGGAGGTCGTGCCCGTCACCTTGTTCTGGAGCTGGACGGTCCGGTAGGCATTCACGACCGGCCCGTAGTTCTGCTGGAGCATGGGCCCCTCGGCCGCCTGGAGCAGCGACCGCCAGAGCATCCGACGGAAGGTCGGGTTGTCGTAGGCCCGGACGTTCATGACCGAATCCTGCCCACCCCAGAGCGCCGCACCCGCGGCATCGCCCAGGCCCAGGACGAAGTCGATGTCCCACGGCATCAGCATCGCCCGACGTCCGGGCTGCCGGTAGAGATACATGTTCTGACCGACGTTGTAGGTCCACGAATCCCAGTTCCCCGTCACACGGTGGAACGCGAACACGGTCATCCACTGCTCCATGTCGGCATGCCGCTGGACGCGGGCGGCGAAGCCAGCATCCGGGGTGCTGTTGAACGCCTCCACCAGGTCGAAGATCGTCTGGTAGTCGCTCTCCGGGAACTGCTGCGCCCGCCGCTCCCAGTTCCACCGGTAGCGCGCCAGCTTCAGGCGTCCCTCCGACAGGAACCGCTCCATCGTCGCCTGGGTCGAGTTGAACTGCGTGTTGCCATCGTTGAAGTCGAACTGGATCGAGATCTTGTAGAGGTCCCCCTCCCCGTTGTCCGGCTGATGGTGCTCGGCGTAGCGGTGGTCGGGCTCCTCCTGGTCCTCCACGAGGTTCGCGAAGCTCGTGCCGTTGATGTAGAGGAACTGGTACTTGCCGCTCAACGACGGCAGACCCATCTGGGATGCGATCCAGGCCGAGACCCGCCCCCGGAGTCCGGTCTCCTCGACGCCTCCGTTGCCGGTCTTGGAGAACAGCCGCTCGCTCACCCCATGCAGCTTCTCGTCATCAGGCACCCGCGCCATGATGTCTCCCGACCCATTGTGGTAGGGGCTTCCCTTGTCGCGGAACAGGACCCCATGGATGAGCCGGGTGTTGCCATACACGAGGGTCCCCCTGCGATAGGCGTTGTTCAGGGCGTTGCCCACGGCGTTCCGGTTCTTCGTCGTGCACCACAGGTGGACATGCGGGAACGTGCCCAGCGGGATCGTGTCCCCCCAGCGGATCAACCCCTCGTCCACCGGATGCTCGCGCGGCCAGATGGACGTCGCACCGCTGCCATCGGTGGCCGCGATGTGGAAGGCGACGAGAGAGGCGGATCGACCCTCCAGAAGGGCCGTGAAAACACCGTCACCGGCCAACACGTCCCCCTCCAGCCCGTCGTCGCGCATCGGCACCTCGCTGAGGCCCGTCCCCGGATCCACCCGGAAACGCACCACAAGGGAGGTGACCACATCGGGGTCCGACACCCGGGCCGTCACCCGGACGGGTTCCCCCGCCCTGGGCAAGGCGGGGCTGTGGGACACCTGGTGGATGGCCGGACCAGCGTTCGCCACCACCCGGCTGTTGGCCCGACCCGGACTCCCGAGGTTGCGGGGAACCGGCAACGGCGCCGCATAGTCCGCAAAGCCGCCCCGCAGACGGAACAGCAACTCGGGCCAGCCCGCGATCCATCGCACCGACGCCCGGAAGGTCACCCGGTTCCCGGTCGCGAACCCGGTCGCCAACGTGCCCCGGATCGAATTGATGCCGGTGTCGAGCCCACCCTGCGCCCGCAGATGGAGCCCCTGTGCGCCGCTCCGGGCACCCGAGGCGTCGACCGTCGAGTCGATGTGGTTGCCCGTGATCGACCAGCCGATCCGCCCGTTCTCGAAGCCCGGGTTCTGGAGCAGGTTCGTGCTGCCCACCTTGATGACCTCGATGTCATCGACCAGGCATTCGCCATCGTTGAGGAGACCCAGGTGAACCCGGTTGATGCCGTTGCCCGAGAACCCGTTGTCGAGGGTCCCGGTCCACTCCACCACCGACCACGGCGCCTTGCCCGACTCGTCGGAATCCGCCCAGTTCGCCGCGAGGGTCGGATCAGCATCCGGATCGACCAGCTCAAGGCTCGAACCGCCCCCATCCGACCACTTCCCCCAGCTGCCGCCATCGACATAGCGGACCTCGCCCACCGTGATGTGGATGACATCCCGGGTGATCTCCCCAAGCTGGTTGGTGGACAGCACCTCGTCAGGCCTGGTGAGTCGGACCACATCCCCGCCGTTGCCCAGCGTTCCCGAATAGTTGCCGACAGCGCCGGACTGCAGGCCGTGGTTGGACCGGAACTGCTCCAGGTCCTTGGCGATGACCAGGAACTGTCCGGGTTGGAGGACCGTCCCGGGTGCGAAGTCGAAGTCGATGCCGCCCCGGATCCGCCAGCCGCTGAGGTCGAGCTTCTCCTGACCCCGATGGAACAACTCGACGAACTCGTCGGCATCCCCTCCGGGAGGGTTGTAGAAGATCTCATTGAGGACGATCGGCTCTGTGCGGACCGCGCCGTTCGGCCGGCCTGGCGTCGGAAGTGCCAGACGCCGCATTGCCCCGGAACCATCCGGGACACACCCGCTCGACACCCCGTTCTCCTGTCCCCCGAACCGGACGATGTCGGCGACGCGGGAGGTGTCCGATGTGAGCAGCATCACCGTCTCACCGGCCGCCCGCAGCCGGAAACCCAGTGCCGTCTCGTCGAAGACCAGATGGGCACCGGGATCCAGGCGCGTGCCATTGGGGATGCGGAACCGGTTGGTCACGATGGAGTCGGTCAGGATCCATCCCGAGAGATCCACCGTCCGGGTTGTCCGGTTGTAGAGCTCAATGAAATCGAGCTGGGGTAGATCCGTATGGGCCAGGAACTCGTTGATGACGACCGGCTCGACCGGAGCCGCCGAAACCGGGTCGCGTCGTCCCGGAGACCCACCCCGACGCCAGCTCGCCGCCCAGGCCCGCGGGTCCTCTTCCCCATAGCTCGGCGACACCAGCACGATCGAATGTCCCGTACCATCCGCCGCCACCGGCCATGGATGGTCGGACCCGTATCGCATCTGGAGCTTGATGGCCCCGATGTTGTCCCGGAGTTCCACCGTGTCGCCCGCGTTGTCGAGGGAACCCTTCCAGGGGCCCAACACCGGGGTCGACCCCGTCCGTCCCGCATACCGCGCCGGATCGGCCGCCACCACCACCAGGGCTCCCGCCTCCAGACGGAACCCGGACGGGAACGCGAAGTCCACACCACCGACCAGCCGCCAGCCGGTGAGGTCCTGGAAGATGTCGCCGTGGTTCGAGATCTCGATGAACTCCAGCTCGTTGCTGCCTCCCTGCGGGTGGTAGTGGATCTCGGAGAAGACCAACCCGGTCCGACGACTGGACGGCGTGGCGGATTCCCGGACCTGGATCCACTCACCCTCGGTGTCCGACAGGGTGGTCCCCAGGCCCTCGAACCGCCCGCTCGAGGTGGCGTCGGGATTCTGGCTGGCGACGGCGAGTCCGACCAGGACCTCGTCCGGCAGTCCGAGGCTCACGGAACCGAGCCGGTTCCAGGTCGTGCCGTCGATCGACGCGAACGTCGTCACCTCGCTGCCGGATCGGCGGAGCCGAAGCCAGGTGTTCGGCGGAGCCGACGGGAACCCACCAGAAACCGACGCCCGGGCCGGCGTGCTGCTTGAAGAGGTTCGCCATTCGGCGAAACAGCCCATCGGACCACTGGAGGCGAACGCCGCGACGAACGGGCTGGCCGGGGTCGCATCGATTCGAAGCATCAGGCCGGCCCGGACGAAGGGACTGCTGATCTCGAGATCAGCGAGGCGTACCTGAATGTCGAAATCGCCGTTCCGGGTTTGGGCTGCGAACGCAAATTGGTCGGTACCCGCCAGGAATCCACTTCCCTGGGAGGCCAACCGCCAACCCCCGGTGCCAAGGGCCTCGAGCGAACCCCGGTCCCCCCCCACGAGGGTCAGGGTGACATCCTGGGCCGACACCCGGCCCGTGAAGGCCATTGCAACCCATGCCGCCCAGAGCGCCAGACATGCGCGGATTCCCCAACCGAATCGGTGTTCCATGTGGTGAAAGCACGAACAGAGCAGAACCAGCGCCAATCAACAACCGGAGTCTCCGTCCAGTCACCAGTCCCCCCATCCGGTGACGCCGTCCCCTCCCCCTTTCCCCATGCCGCCCCAAGCCGAGTTCTTGCCTCCCCGCAACCCAAGACGGCAGTGTCTGGCTCGTGAATCGCATCGACCAGAGGTTCGCCACGCTCCGCTCCACCGGCCGCAAGGGACTGGTGATCTACATCGGCGCCGGCGACCCGGACCTCGAATCGACCCGGCAGCTCGCCCTGGCCTTCGACAAGGCCGGGGTGGATGTCCTCGAGCTGGGGGTCCCCTTCAGTGATCCGCTGGCCGACGGCCTCGTGAACCAGCTCGCCGCACAGCGGGGTCTCGAGAGCGGCACCACCCCACCCCGGGTCCTGGAGACCGTGACGGCGATCCGCCGCGAGTCCCAGATCCCGATCGTCCTCTACATCTACTTCAACCTCCTGCACCGGGTCGGACTGCGCGAGTTCATCCGCGCCGCCGCCGACGCGGGGGTGGATGGACTCCTCGTCCTCGATCTCCCCCCGGAGGAATCCGAGAACTACGAGGCCCTGATGGCGGAATCCGGTCTCTGTCCCATCTACCTCGTGGCACCCACCACCCCGGAGGACCGGATCGCGGTCATCGCCCCCCGGGCCAAGGGGTTCATCTACTACGTCAGCCTCGAGGGCGTGACCGGCATGCAGACGAAGGTCAGCGACACCATCGGCGAGATGACCGCGACCATCCATCGCCACAGCAACCTTCCGATCGCGGTCGGCTTCGGGATCTCCAACCCCGAGCAGGCCCGGACCGTCGCCCAGCACGCCGAGGCCATCGTGGTCGGCAGCGCCGTGGTGCACCGCATCGCCACCCTCGGACGCTCCCCCGGACTCGTCCCGGAGGTCGCCGGCTTCGTCGCCTCCCTCTCCCAAGCCATCACCTCATGAGCACCTCCCCCAAGCGCACCACGTCCGGATCCAAGGACCACTACGTCATCATCATGGCCGGCGGCCGGGGCGAACGCTTCTGGCCCGTCAGCCGCGAGGCCACGCCCAAGCAGCTCATCACCCTCCTGGGCAAGCGCTCCTTCCTCCAGCAGGCCGTCGACCGCGTCCGGCCCCTCGTCCCCCGACAGAACATCCTGGTCATCACCAACGCCGTCCAGGCCGCCGCCGTCCGGAAGCAGCTGCCCGAGCTCCCGGCCGACAACATCATCGCCGAACCCGTGGGACGGGACACCTGCGCCGCCATCACCCTGGGCGCCGCCATCGTCGGGGCCCGCTCCACCACCGCCACCATGGCCGTGCTCCCGGCCGACCATGTCATCCCCGACGAGAAGAAGTTCCAGCAGGTCCTGGCCGACAGCCTCGACCTCGCCTCGCGGGGACAGGTGATCGTCACCATCGGCATCCAGCCGACTGGACCCGAGACCGGCTACGGGTACATCCGCCACGATGCCGCAGCGCTTCCCGCCCCAGCCGGGGTGAAGCGGTACAAGACCCGGTTCCACAAGGCCGAGCAGTTCGTCGAGAAACCCGCCCTCGAGAAGGCCATCGAGTACGTGAAATCCGGCAGCTACCGCTGGAACGCCGGCATGTTCGTCTGGTCCTTCGTCACCGTCACGAACGCCCTCGAGAAGCACCAACCCGACCTCAATGCCGCCTGCCAACGCTGGTTCCAGGCCGCCAGCAAGGGACCGAAGCCCCTCGCGAGGATCCTGGCCAGGGAATACCCCGAGATCCGGAAGATCAGCGTCGACTACGCCCTCATGGAGAAGGCCCAGAACGTCGTCGTGGCCGACGGCGCGTTCGACTGGGACGACCTCGGTGCCTGGCCGGCGCTCGCACGCCATGTGAAGCAGGACGAGGCCGGGAATGCCGCCGTCGGACAGCTCCTCCACGTCGACTCCGCCCGCAATGTCGTCTACGACGCCCGGACCAAACACCGCTCCCCGATCACCCTCGTGGGCGTCAAGGACAGCATCATCGTGCTGACCGACGACGCCACCCTGGTCGCCACCAAGTCCGAGGCCCAGAAGATCAAGGAGCTCGTCCGCAGGCTGGCGGCCGACAAGAAGCTGGCGGCGCTGGTCTAGGGAACCGCCTCTCCCCACACCCCGGATGCCCACGAGATGACCCGATCCTGGAAATCTCAGGGACATGGGAAACCGGGGCGGCCCTTCGTCGGCCACGCCCTGCACCGGGCGTTTCGTGTGGCTGGGTTGATCGGCCTGCTGCTGTGGTTCACCCAGGGCCTCCCGGCCAGCGAACGGCAGATCGTCCTCGACGCGATGGATGTCCGGCCCAGCGGGATCTGGCCCCGCGGCTTCGGACACGTCCTCCTGGGGATCCCGGGGTCCACCGAGGATGAGAAGGCCTACCTGGAGCCCGGAGGCAGCTTCAGTCCGGGATTCGGCACCTTCGGGATCCAGTTGCTCGCCGAGAACGCCGACGGCGAGGTCGAGGTCGCCAGCGACTTCGTGCCTCGGGTCGAGATGAAGCAGTCGTGGGTCTGGCCCCTCACCGCCACCGTGCCGGGTGTCCGGACCGAGACGCCCGACTACTCCGCCCTGTGGTCCATGCCCGACGGACGCCACTGGCGCCTCGATCTCTCCAGCCGGCGGCATCCCCATGTCGTCGTCTCCATCCGATCGCTCGGCCCCGCGGGGGGGCCCGTCACCAACGCCATCTGGGACGGACGCGCCATCCGCATCAATGACCGCTGGGACATCGTGGCTGCCGACACGCCACGCGAGATCCGGATCGGGTACCAGAATCCCACCAACCTCGCCGTCGGCGAGATCACCTCCAGCCAGTTCGGACTGGGACCGCGGATCGTCCGGAGCACCACACCGTCGACCGGACTCGACCAGACCAACGGCTGGGGCCGGATCGTCCTCGTGTTCGGACGTGAGACCACCCTGATCATCGAGGACCGGAAACCGCCCACGCCGAACCCCCTCGCCTGGCAGGGAACCCTCCCCGGCGTCACCCTCGACATCCCCGACGACCGCTTCACCGACAGCCTCAAGGCCCAGGTCGCCCAGATGCTGATGGGGCTGGTCGGCACGAATTCCCGTCCGGTCGACCCCAACCACCATCCCGTCAGCCGCATGCGCGAGTCGGCGACCATCGCCGTGGCACTGGCCCGGGCGGGCCAGATGGGCGTCAGCCAACAGCTCTGCGGCACCCTCGCCCGGGAGGATTTCCTCGGAGAGATGGGCGCCGAGGCCGACGGGCCCGGACTCTCCCTCTGGGCCGTCCTCGAAGTCGCCGCGATCGTCCGGAACAAGACCTTCGACCAATCCCTCCTGCCCCATGTCGACCGCAAGGTCCGCCTGATCGAGAGCCTCCTCCAGACCCCGGAACCGTTCCGGATCCCGTGGACTGGACCGCTCGCACCCCGCCGCATCACCCGGGAGGAGGCCGCCCTCGTGGCGGATGCCGCCCAGGACGGCCTCATCCAGGGCCGGGTCGGCAAGCAGCGCCCCGTCCTGTATGTGAACGCGACCGCCTACGCCGGACTCCGCAGCGCCGCCACATTCTACAACCGGATCAACCGTCGTCCCGAGGCGGGCCGCCTCTCCAGCCTCGCCAGCGTGCTCCAGTTGGCCTGGAACCAGTCGGCCACCAGGAGGACCACCCCGGACGCCTGGACGGCCGCCACCGGTCCCCATCCCAGCTGGATCGCGGAGGACCCGAAGACCTGGCAGACGCTCCTCCTCGCGGCCAGGACCGCGGCGCGCACGACCAATGATCTCCCGAAGCTCCGTCCGGAGAACCCCACCCCACTCGCCGCCGAGGCCCATCAATGGCTGCTGCTGGGGGATCCCAAAAGAGCATGGCACGATCTCAACTGGTTCTGGTCCAACCAGGTGTCGCCCGACCTCTACAGCTGGTGGGAAGGCAGTGGTGACGAGGACTTCCCGGAGCGCTGGGAAGGGGTCCGGGGCTGGGTCATGCCCCCCTACCTGTCTCCCCAGTTCGGCACCGCGGCCGAGATCACACTGCTCCAACTGGCAATGCTCGCCCACGCGGATGAATCGACGCCGATCCCGATCCTGGTCGTGGGCGCGGGCGTGCCCCGGGAATGGCTCGACGACCCGATCCGGGTCGAATCCCTCCAGACCGCCCATGGCCCGGTCACCTGGACCTGGGACCCTGCCTCCCGGAGGGTCCGGGTCCGGGCCCCCGGCTTCCCCCAGAATTCCGTCCGCCTCGCCGGAGGATTCACCCCGGATGCGGCCCTGGCAGTGATCCGGTAGAGACGGTGCCGATCGCTGTCTCGGGATCGTTGAGAGCTGAGCGTGGCGTGCTGAGGGCTCCCGCTCACGAGGCCTCGCCGTCCGAGGCGCTCTCCTCACGCAGCATCATCTCCCGCACCGCCTGGGCATCGGGCTCCGACAGATAGATCCGGTACCCGTGCTCGTAGTAGAACAACATCCCAGCCTCCTCGTAGACGGGCCGGGCCGGGCACTTCGGCACCCAGGCGGCCAGCACCTGACGGGCCGTCGTCACCGGTGCCGGCGACGTGGCCGGCAAGGACTCGGCCGACACCTTCGGTCCCTTGGGCTCGTCGGAATCCTCGACCTCATCGTCTTCCCCAGCGTCCTCGGACGACTCAAATGGCTCTGCAACGTCGGAGTCCTCCGTGGATTCCTCGTCGTCCTCCCGGGAACGCCGTTCCTCCCGCGCCGCAGTGGCCGCGGCCTCGGCCTGTTCCACGGCCACCTTCGGATCCTTGCCCCCAAAGACCACCTCCATGAGCGCCGGGAAGAACGAATCGACGATCAGACAGCCCAGCAACATCTGCTCCTCGACCTTCGACAGCACCCGAGCCTCGTCCTGGTGCGCGGTCTCCTGGCGGAACCGGACCTCGCCATCGTCGAGGTCGATCACGAACCGGCCGTTCCGGATGGACCAGTTGACCCGGCTGAGGAAGTCCACCACGGCGGGGCGTCGGCCCTCGGGGATGCGCACCGGCAGGAAGGCCTCGATCTGGACCAGCCTGGATTTCCCCTGGACCGCGAAGGCGAGGAGGACCCGGAGGTGCTTGAGGTCCATGTTCACCGTGATCGCCTCCCCATCGCCCACCAGCTGGACGTTGAGGTTCTGGCCGATCAGGTGTTCACGCACAGTGGAGAGGAGGGGAGCGAGAGGCATGGGAGGATTCAGGGAGCAGACCCGCGAAACCGGGCCACTCGGCGACCGGTCCGGATCACGGGAAACATCATGCCACCCACCCAGTGACAGGAACGGTCACAGCGGAGCAGAGACGCCCTCGTCCACCTGGGAAACAAGGGACAGCAGTCCCAGCTTCTGCTCCACGACTTGGCCCCTCCCCCTGCTCCCCTTCCCTCAGCGTCGCCACTGGGGTCCATTCCCCCGGGTCCGCATCTCCACCGCGACGTCCATCGCAGCGGACACAGGAACGAAACAACGGGCCCGCGGAGGCGCGAACTGGCGGGTGACATCCCTCCCATTCCAGAACAACTTGAAGCCCTCAGCCCTCCTTCACCCTTCCCATGCCCAAAAAGCACGAGATCCGATCCCGCGCCCTCCTGTGGCGCGTCCGCCAGATCCATGACGAGCTCATGGCCAAGCGCTACCCCAACTGCGCCGATCTGATGAGGATCACAGAGGTCGGCCGACGCACGATCCTCCGGGACATCGATTTCATGCGGAACCAGATGGAGCTTCCGGTCGACTACTACCACCCGGAGTTCGGATACCATTACTCCAAGCCCGTGGAGAAGTTCCCCATCCCGGCGGTCACCGAGGCTGATGTGTTCGCCGTGTTCGTCGCCCACAGTGCCGTCAACCAATACCGGGGAACCCCGTTCGAGCCCCTGCTCCGGAACGCCTTCAAGAAGCTGGTCGAACAGCTGGACGACGAGGCCGACCTGTCGCTCGGGGACCTGCAGCAGGAACTCTCCTTCCGCCCCTTTGCGCCGGACGAGGTCAGCCTGGACACCTTCGACAAGCTGAGGCGGGGCATCCGGAATCAGAAGGTGGTCCAGTTTACCTACAAGGCCCTCAACAATCCCGGTGCCGAGATCCGCAGGGTCCACCCCCACCATCTGGCCTGTGTCGACAACCGCTGGTATGCGATCTCATTTGATGAGGCTCGGAAGGCGTTCCGGAACTTCGTGCTGACACGGATGACCGACCTCGTGGTCCTCGAACGGAGTTTCAAGCGTCAGAAGGGGTTCTCCTTCGAGAAGTACATCGAGGGGAGCTTCGGCATCTTCCAGGGCGGCGAGCCCAGACGGGTGGTCGCAGAGTTCCAGGGTTGGGCCGCCGAACTCGTCAAGGAACGGCGCTGGCATCCGACCCAGTCCCTCGAGACTCTCGAGGGTGGCGGTGTCCGTCTGACCATGACCCTGACGAACCTCGTCGAGGTCGAGCGCTGGCTGCTCAGCTGGGGTGACCACGTCACCGTCCAGGAGCCGCAGTCCCTGCGCGATCGCCTGGCCGGGATTGGTCGCGACATGGCCCAGCGCCACCAGGGTGCCAAGGCCCACCAGAGCTCGCCTCAGAGCCCCTCTGTCGGCCCCGCGGCGCGGAGGGACACGGGGACACCCAAAAGCCCTCACGGCGCGAAGCCCACGTAGCATCCCAGGCCCGAGGGGGCCGGGGTGTACAAGGCGATCTTGACCGCACCGGGACAGCACAGCTGGTCCGTGTAGCCATCCCATCCGTGTCCATCCAGCGGGATGGACTGGTCCTCGACCCCGGTGATCCCCTTCAACGCGTCGTAACGCCCCGACCGGAACTCGAAGCCCTCGTCGGTCGCAATGAACAGCGTATGGGGACAGGGATCGACGGATGTCTCCTCGGCGTCCTCCCGCAGCACAACGTGCCTGCAGAACGGACAGCAGACCGGTGCGCAAGGGTCCAGAGGCTCGATCCTCGTCAGTTGATGGTGGTCGCTCATTGGGTGTTCGTTGGATGTGGAATTGTCGCAGGCCCGGAGGCCACGCGGCCGCGCAGCCTGTGGATGCCTGGAGTGGAGCCGAAGAAGTCGCGGCCCGACGGGCGGCGCCTCATGCCGCCTGCCTCCGTTCCCCGGTCATCATGTTGTAGAGGTTGAAGACACTCACCCCGTGGATGGGCTGGAGCCTGTCGGCACCCACCATCCAGCGGACGGTCGCGGTCGGATGATCGAGCAGATACTGGAGCCCGGCAGGGGTGTAGATCACCTCCCGGACCGTCACCTCCGAGGCTCCGGCATCCGTGAGATGCATCGCGGATGAACCCGCGGCGAAGATCCGGGTCCACTCCCCGTCCCCGCCGACTTCGGCATCCCCCCCGGCCTGCGGTCTTCCATCGGACGGGACCACGCTCCCCTCCTCCGTCTCCTGCTCCAGGAGCAGCAGGGCCTGGACGAGGTCGGCATCCCCCTGGTGCCGGGCCGCGTGCAGGGCGCTGGCCACGACCTCGCGGAACGTCCTCGGCAGCCGTTCCGTGAGGCGGAGCGACCCGTTGGCGTTGTCGAAGATGCAGACGCCGGACACCGGCCCCTGGCCCGCAGGACCAGAGGCCGAACTGAAACGGCCCACACCCAGATCCCGGGGCTGGATGCCCTGCAGCCCCGCGAATGCCGAGAGGATCGCGTGGGCGACGCGGTCCGACATCGCCGCCGCCGTCCCAAAGGACCAGCACACCCCGGTGGTCTGGATGAACCGGGTCATGGGCTGCTGGCTGTAGGTGCTTCCGGGCCCGTAGACGTGCGTGGTCTCGGCGCTGCCGCGCTTCTCGCGGAAGCCGGTGACACGCTCGCTGACCTGCAGTGTCGTCTCGGCCAGGAAACCGTCCGGGAACCGCTCGAGGGACAGCAGGCCGGAGCCGAAGTCCGGGAAGGTCATCGTGTAGAGGCTGGGCTTCGTGGTCACAGGACGCTCCCGCTGCACCAGGATCTGTCCCTCCCGGTGGTTCACACGGAGGACCCGGTGGGGCGTGGCCATGTAGTAGTACACCGCACCCGGGTAGGCCTCCCGCAGGGCCTGCGGGAAGTTGATCTCGCCGCGGGGTTCCCTCCGCTGGGTCTGGATCTTGAAGTTCCTCTCGATCCCATTGCGGAGCGGGAAGGCATGCCGCGGATCATCCTGGGCCGACTGCTTCATCGGATAGAGGTCGGGATCCACCGGGGCGGTCGGCTCCAGCTCGTTCTCCAGCAACGCCAGGAACTCCCCAGGCAGGTGGGCGAACTGGGACCGGTCCAGGGCCCCGTCGACCTGCTTGATCTCGGAGGCCGCGCACAACGCGTTCCCGAACTGCGCGTAGCGGTTCTCGAGGTACAGCCAGTTGGGCTCCACCGGCCGCGACAGGTACTCCGCGAGGCCCTCGTCGCCGTCGGTCACCACCGACCGGCCATCGATCCAGATGCAGGCCCCGGGGTTGCGCCGACCCGCACGACCGATCCGCTGCCACAGGGACTTCATCGAGGCCGGCGTGTCGAGCAGGACGACGAGGTCCACCTCGCCGATGTCGATCCCCATCTCCAGCGCGCTGGTCGCCACGACCCCACGGAGTGTGCCCTCCGTGAAGGCCTGCTGGATCCGGGTCCGATCCTCGTTCTCGTAGCCTGCCCGGTACGGGAGGATCCCGTCCGAGAGCTCCAACGCGATCTCCTCGCCCTCCGGCTCCGGATCGGCCTCCCGCCGACGCGCGACGGCGGTCACGAGCTCCACCTGCCGCCTCGAATCACCGAAGGCGATGAACCGGCTGCCACCCTGCCGGGCCAGGCGACGCAGCAGCTCGGGCGCGCCATCCGCGCCGTCCGGGCGGGCCCGACGGACCAGGAGGATCTCCTTCCCCGGGCGCCGCGCCCCATCGTCCTCCGGGCCGACGATCCAGTGGTCCCTGCCGGTCAGCTGATGCATGAACCCCGAGGCGTCACCGAGGGTCGCCGTGCTCGAGAGGATCTGGAACCGCCCGCTGACCGCCTGCAGGCGGCGGAGCAGGAAGGCCATGTTGGTCCCGAAGACGCCGTCATACACATGGGCCTCGTCGAGGACCACGAGCCCGAGGGACTCGCGGAACTTCCGCACGGTCGGATCCGCCAGATGTCCCATGAACCACGCGTGCACCACGTCGGGCGTCATCAACACGAGACGGCGGCGCATCAGCATCTCCTTGCGCTGCCGGACCGGCACGGATCCGTCGATGAAGGCGAGGCGGATGTCGAGCGGCGCCAGGAACCGTTCCCAGTGGATCAACTGGTCCTGGATGAGGGCCTTGGCCGGATACAGCACGAGGACCCGTGCCGAGGGGTTGGAAAGCAGGGTGTGGGCGGTGGCCGCCATGAAGGCGAGGCTCTTGCCGGAGGCCGTGCCGGTCGAGAGACACACGTCGCCACCCTCGAGGTGGACCCCGAGGGCCCGGGCCTGGTGCCGGTAGAGCCCACCGGGGTGGAGGGCACGGAGGCGCTCCGAGACGGTCGGGTGGAGTCCCTCCGGAACGGGGGCGCACCGGGCATCCCTCGCGGGGAGGTGATGCCGGCCCGTGACCGCGTATCCGGCCCCGGTGATGCACTCGAGAAGGTTGTGGGATGCGAGGGAGATGTCGGCCTGGAGAGACTGGCCATCCTGTGACAACTGGTTCTTGTTCATGTTCCTGGATGTCGGAGAACCTGTTCCAGGACCCGCCTCGAGCCCCAAACGGACCAGCATCCATCCGACGGCCCCCAGTACAGCACGGGTGCTGTGACATCCTCGGTCACTCCCCTTTGGGGAAGTTGAGAGTCGAGGGTCGCTGCCCGGTGGGCGCTGCAGTGCCCTGCAGCACGGGGTGCG
>JBDLQQ010000180.1:0-2737 GCA_039800465.1 Verrucomicrobiota bacterium | reverse complement strand
ATGCGCGACCTCGCCGTCGGGCTCACCATGAACGACGTCCATGCCCTGCGGAACTCCGCCCCGGAGGCCGCCAAGATCTCGCCCGAGATGCGGATGGACGGCATGAACCCCACCCTCGCCGCCAACGGGAAGACCTATCGGACCTTCATGACCTCCGGGGTCTGGCCCATCCAGGCCGAGCTCATGGAGCACAAGATCGCCCACGGCCGCATGTTCACCGATTTCGACGACGAACAGGCCCGGAATGTGGTGGTGATCGGCACCGGCATCCGCGACGAGCTCTTCGGGAAGCCCGAGGACACCGGCGAACCGGTCATCCCGCTCGGCAAGACCATGACCATCAACGGCTATCCGTTCACGATCATCGGGATGTTCGATCACTACGAGAGCGAGCAGGAGCGCAAGACCCGTGAGCTGCGCGAGCAGGAGCAGAAGGCGCGCATGGCCGGCGGGATCACGAACAGCGCCTCCGGCCCCCAGCGGAGCCGCGGTTGGGGCGGCGGTGGACGCCGGGGCAACTTCGCGTTCTGGATCAAGAACAACACCGTCTACATGCCGCTCAACACCATGTGGATGAAGATGAAGTCCGGTCAGACCAACATCTCGGCCATCCCCACCCTCAACAACATCGAGATCCGTGTGGCAGATCCCGAACGCATCAACGAGGCCCTCACCCAGATCCGCAACGTCCTCATGGTCACCCACCGGGGCATCGAGGACTTCTCGTTACGGACGCAGGAGGACTGGGCCGACCAGATCAACACCTTCATCAGCGCCGCCCGGATCAGCGGCGGCCTGATCGCCGGGATCAGCCTCCTCGTGGGCGGCATCGGCATCATGAACATCATGCTCGCCAGCATCAGCGAGCGCATCCGCGAGATCGGCATCCGCAAGGCCGTCGGGGCCGGTGACATCGAGGTCTTCATCCAGATCCTCATCGAGAGCACCGTCATCGCCGTCATCGGTGGCGCGGTCGGACTCGCCACCAGCTTCGGGCTCATCCAGCTCATCCGCGCCGTCACGCCCACCGACAACGCCCCGGTCGTCACCCTAGGGTCCATGGGCCTCGCCTTCGCCGCCAGCGTCACCATCGGCGTCCTCGCCGGGCTCATCCCCGCCTTCCGCGCGTCCCGGATGAACGTCATCCAGGCGCTCCGATACGACTGATGATCCTCCTCAACTCCATCGCCGTCGGACTGAAGGAGATCTGGGCCCACAAGTCCCGGTCCTTCCTCACGATGCTCGGGATCATCCTCGGGGTGACCAGCCTCGTGGGCATGTCCGCCATCATCAAGGGCATGGAGAACGGGATGAAGGAGACCATGGTCGCCATGGGTGGGGTGGACAAGGTGCTCGTCCGACCCCAGGCCGTCCCGGCCTGGCAGGACCACCTCGCCGACTCCGCGCCCGGCCGCACGCTCGTCGACGTCGAGGCCCTGCGCCGAAGCGCCCCCCTGCTCCGCGTCGTGTCCCCCGAGATGGCCATCGAGGACGTCACCCTCAGCCGGGGCGACAAGCGGACCGAACCCAGCGAGTGCGTCGGTGCCTGGCCTGCCGTCCTGGAGATGAACCTCCACACCCTGGCCCACGGACGGTTCTTCAATGAGATCGATGAACAGGAGGCCCGCCCGGTCTGCGTCATCGGCACCGGGATCCGCGACGAGCTGTTCGGTAAGCCCGACGATGTCGGACGCGAGATCATCCCGGTCGGTGAGACGATCCAGATCAACGGACAGCCCTTCGTGATCGTCGGGATGTTCCAGGAATACATGGGCGAGCAGGAGGCCAAGGAGCGGGCCCGCCAGCGCGAGCAGAAGGGCAAGCCCGCCGAGACAGGGGGCCCGAAGCGCTCCCGGGGCTGGGGCAAGCGCGGGGGCTGGGCGTTCTGGCGGAAGAACATGACCGTCTACATGCCGCTCAACACCGTCTGGGTCCGGTTCCGCTCCGGAGGCACCGTCCTCAACAGCGTGCCCGACCCGCGCCTGACCGACATCGACATCAAGGTGGCTGACTTCAGCCGACTCGAGGACGCCCTCCAGCAGGCCAAGAACGTCATGCTCCTCACCCACCAGGGGATCGAGGACTTCACCTTCGAGACCCAGGAGAACCAGGTCGAGAGCATCAACAAGCAGATCCAGAATGCCCGGCTCAGCGGCGGCATCATCGCCGGCATCAGCCTCCTGGTCGGCGGGATCGGCATCATGAACATCATGCTCGCGAGCATCAACGAACGCGTCCGCGAGATCGGCATCTGCAAGGCGGTCGGCGCGACCGGGGCCAACATCTTCATCCAGATCCTCATCGAGAGCGCTGTCCTGGCCGTCATCGGCGGACTCCTCGGCCTCGGGGTCTCCGAACTCTTCGTCGACCTTCTGGCCAAGGTGACCCCGACCTCGAACTCCCCCATGATCACTCGCAACGCCGAGCTGGTGGCAGTCGCCTTCAGTGCCGCGGTCGGCGTCCTCGCCGGAGTCCTGCCTGCCATCAAGGCGGCCCGGTTCAGCCCCATCGAGGCCCTCCGCTACGAGTAGGTATCGGTTGGCGATCCACGCGATCCCAAAGGTAGAAATGGGGTCCCTGCCGTCCCCATCTCAATCCGCTACCCGCTTTCGACCCGTGAAGGCAGACGGGATCCTCTGACGTCCCAGACGAAACCGGCCACGGGGGGGGCCTCTGGGAGGGGTTCCAGGCACCAGCGGCACCAGAGCGCCAACGACGGCCGAGCCCGGACAGACCA
>JBDLQQ010000179.1:0-4292 GCA_039800465.1 Verrucomicrobiota bacterium | reverse complement strand
CGTCCCGGTGTCGCCGGCGAGCAGGGACAGGGCGGCGATGCTGGCGCGTCCGCGGCGGTTGTCCCGCAGCTCGGAGAGGATCTGTTGGGCCTGCTCGGGTTGGGCGGTGAGGACGAGTTGGAGATTGTGACCGAGGGCGGCCTCGATCGCGATGACGTGTTCCTTCGGCACCCGGATGCGGTCGGCGAGGGATCCGAGGACGTGTTCGGACTGCTTGAGGGCGGCGAGGGCCCCGGCGCTGAAGCCCTCGTGCTGGGTATCCAGCTGCTCGAGCACATGGAGCCGGCTGCGGTGGCCGGCCTGCTGGTTGAGGAGGGAATCGAGGGCCGACTGGGCTTCGGAGATCTCGCGCTGGAGCTCCTTGAGGCGGGCCTGGCGCTCCTCGAGGGTGCCGCGGCTGGTCTGGACCTGGAGGCGTTCGGTCTCGACCTGGGCCTTGAATTCCCCGAGGCGGGCCTCGAGCCGGAGGCTTTCCTCCCCGAGGGATGCCTTCTCGGCGTGGAGCTTCTCGAGGCGGACCGTGTTGCCCTGCTTCTGGAGGTCGAGCTGGTTCAGCTCGTTGCGGGTGCGGCTCAGCTGCTGGGCCGCGGAGAAGGCCCGGGACTGGGCCTGGCGCAGCAGCTCCTGCTTGTCCGCCACCATCCGCTCGGTCGAGGAGAGCGCCTGCTGCTTCTCCTGCAGGGCGACCCGCAGGGACTGGACCTTCTCCTGGGCCTCGATGAGCCGCTCTTCCACCATCTCCAGCTCCCGCGTCGCGATCTCGCGCCGCTCCTCCGCCTGAGTGATGTCGTGCATCGCCCGGGCATTCTGGTCCTGGAGCTCCTCGAGCCGCTGCCGGTTGAACTCGATCTTGTGCCCGTGGCGATCGGATTCGGACTTCAGTTCCAGTCCCTGCTGCTGGCGTCCGGAGATGGTCTGGTCGAGGGAGGACAGCTCCTGGCGCAGCTGGAGGACCTCGTCCTCGAGCCGGAGCAGGGTGTCCTGGCCGACCTCGAAATCGAGTTTGGTCCGGGCCAGCTCGGTCTCGCGGCTCTGGATCTCCTCCTGGAGGACGTCGAACTGGTGGCGGGCCAGCTGGGTCTCGAGCAGCTGGAGCTCGTTGGCGATGGCCTGATAGCGGCGGGCCTTGCCGGCCTGCCGCTGGAGGGAGCCGATCTGCCGCTTCACCTCCCGGATGAGGTCCTCGACCCGGAGCAGGTTCTGGTCGGTCGTCTCGAGCTTCCGGAGCGCCTCCCGCTTCTGCTGCTTGAACCGTGTGATCCCCGCAGCCTCCTCGAACACCAGCCGCCGGTCGTCCGGCTTGCTTGACAGGATCTGCGTGATGTTGCCCTGGGCCATGACCGAGTAGCTGGTCTTGCCCACGCCGGTGCCGGCGAACAGCTGCTGGATGTCCCGGAGACGGCACCCGACCTTGTTGATGAAGTACTCCGATCCGCCGTCCCGGAACACCCGACGGGTCACCGTCACCTCGTTGAACTCGACTGGGACCCCGGCCGCCTTCAGGTAGTCGGTGTCGACATCACCCAGGGTCAGGCTGACCTCCGCCATGCCGAGGGGCTTCCGGCCGTCCGTGCCGTTGAAGATGACATCGGCCATCTCCCCGCCACGCAGGGCCTTGGCCGACTGTTCACCCAGCACCCAGCGGATCGCGTCGCTGACGTTCGACTTGCCGCAGCCATTAGGACCGACAATGGCGGTCATTCCTGGTTGGAAGTTCAGGGAGGTCTTGTCGGCGAACGACTTGAACCCGAGTACGGTCAGGTTTTTGAGGTACATCCGTAGAAATTGAATGGGGCCCCTCCCGACCGCGCAAGGGTAAACCCACCATTAGTGGGGGTAAGTTGTTCACAGGGGCCCCATCTGTGGAGTCTGGTCCTGAAATACCGAGACGGAGCCGCTTCCGGGAAAAACCGCTGGATTCGGGGGGATTCCGCCTTTCCTCAAGCGCGATGCCCTCTGTCCGGGGCTCGTTGGCCTCGTGGCCCTCCCCGCTACCGCAGGGGCCAGCTGAACCACTCCATCCACCACTGGCGGCCGCCGAAGACCCAGATCATGGCGGCGGCGGCGATGTAGGGACCGTAGCCCAGTCGACCCGACCACTGCTGACGTCCGAGGGCGATGAGGATCAGGGCGATGGTGGTGCCCAGGACTGCGCTGGCGAACAGGGAGAACACGGTGGCCTGCCAGCCGAGGAAGGCTCCGATGGCGGCCATGAACTTGACGTCGCCCAGGCCCATGGCCTCCCGGGGGAGGTCGATGCGGTCGGTCTCGACCGCCAGGAAGGGCTCCCCCTCAGCCGCGAGGATCTCGTTCCCGATCCGCAGTTCCGCGGGGGTGGCGGCCAGTCGCACCTCGACGGGCTGGTCCCGGAAGCAGCGGTCCGACAATTCGATCCGTTGCCCATGGCATCGAACGGTGTCCGAGGGGCGGTAGAACAGTTCCCAATAGGGGATCTCCCCCGACGGCAGGACCAGTCCAGATTCATGGAAGACCACCCGCTGGGTGCCTTCGAGGGCGATCCGTTGGCGTCCGAACAGCAGCTTGCCGCCGCGCAGCACGGCGTAGACGACACCCCCGCCCACGGCGATGCCGAGTCCACTCGCCTTCAGTCCCTGGGCTGCGGTCTCCACCCCGTGCAGACCCGGGGCGACCGCCGAGAGGAGGAATCCCACCACGACACCGCCGAGGGTGATCTCATCGGGGATGATCAGGTGCTCGACGTCGATGAAGGTCGCGGCGATGAAACCGGCGAACAGCAGGCTGAGGGCGAGTGCGACCTCGGGTTGCTGGGCCCCGAACACCAGCCAGGTCAGCAGGAAGATCCCCCCGGTGAGGATCTCCACGCCCAGGTACCGGGGCGAGATCGGTGCGGCGCACGACGAGCAGCGTCCGCGGAGCCACAGCCAGGAGATCACGGGCAGGTTGTGCCTCAGCGGGATCCGCTGGTTGCAGTGGGGGCAATGGGAGGGTGGCGTGACCACGCTCTCGTCCCGCGGCATCCGATGGATGACCACGTTGAGGAAGCTGCCGACGATGAGGCCGAGGATCGTCCAGGTGACGGTCCAGATCGGATAGGGGATGCCCCAGACGACCGGGTACCACCATTCGAACGGCAGGCCGAGGAAACGGTGGTTCATCGTGGCGCCCCGTAGACCTCCGACAGCAGCGCGGAGCGCATCACGTCGATCGGGACCGTACGGCCGGTCCAGAGTTCGAGGGCCGCGGCGCCCTGGTAGAGGAGCATGCCCAGTCCATTTGCAGTCCTGCATCCGGCTTCCCGGGCGGTCCGGAGCAGGACGGTCTCGGCCGGCCGGTAGACCATGTCGTAGACGCCATCGGCGCAGTCGAGGCTGAACCGCGCGGGATCCCAGGGCAGGGGATCCCCGGCCTTCATCCCGAGGGAGGTGGCGTTCAGGACGATCTCGACGGAGTCCGGAGGATAGCCGACGTGGACCTCGACGGCGGGGTTCCGGAGTCGGATCTCGCTGGCCAGCTCCTCCGCCTTGGAGGTGGTGCGATTGACGAGCCAGAGTTCCCCGACGCCTTCGTCGGCGAGTCGGAGGGCGGCGGCACGGGCGGCGCCTCCGGCGCCAAGCAGGAGGATCCGGGCCGACCGCGGCTCAATTCCCAGGTCCTCCCCGAGCGATCGGAGCAGGGCATCCGCGTCGGTGTTGGCGCCGCGCATCCGGACGGGTCCGCGGATCTCCGGGAGCTGGCCCACCGGCATCCACTCACCCGCCGCCGTCTGGGACTCATAGATGACGGTGTTCACCGCCCCGTAGGTCTGTGCGGAGTCGTCGAGCACGTCCATGAGCGGCACGGCGAGCAGCTTGTGGGGCACGGTCAGATTGAGTCCGAGCACCCCGAGATCCCGGGCACCGCGCAGGGTGGTGGCGAGGGTGTCGGGATGGACCTCGAAGGCGAGGTAGGTCCAGTCCAGTCCGAGCGACTCGAGGGCCGCGTTGTGCATGGCGGGCGAGGCGGAGTGCCGCACGGGCGAGCCCAGGACCCCGAGCAACCGGGTGCGGGCGGATGGGGCGGCACGGTGGAGGGACGACATCGGCCCACAACGCTAGGAAAACCCCGGGGCCCATGGCAAAGGGCAAAGAGCGTCGAGGCAGAGGACGCGTCTGATCGCCCCAGGATCACGGTGGCGTGTGTTCGGCGTTCATGAGGTGCGTGGGGTGCGTGGGCTTGAAGAGATGGTGCGTTGGATGGTTGACGCCACTCCCAAGGCACCCGCAGTCGCCACCCTTGTCCCTCTCGATCACCGCAACCAATTCCATCACCGA
>JBDLQQ010000178.1:0-20990 GCA_039800465.1 Verrucomicrobiota bacterium | reverse complement strand
GCGACCGATCCCTCCTCGGCACCCGAGGCGGTCGACTGCGCACTGTGCTCGATCTGCTGCAGCGCCGATTCGATCCGCTCCACCGACCGGCTCTGCTCCTCGCTGCCGCGATGGACCTCGTCGACCAGCCGGTGGATGTCGGTCGAGCGCTGGACGAGGAGCTGGATGGCGGCCGAGACCTCGTCGACCCGCTGGCGTCCGGCCTGGGTGCGCGCGATGGACTCGTCGATGAGCAACGCGGTCTCGCGGGCCGCCTGGGAGCAGCGTTGGGCCAGGCTGCGGACCTCGTCGGCGACGACGGCGAACCCGAGTCCCGCCTCGCCGGCCCGGGCGGCCTCCACGGCGGCGTTGAGGGCGAGGATGTTGGTCTGGAACGCGATCTCGTCGATGACCTTGTTGATCTTGGAGATCCGGCCGCTGGCCGCGTCGATCTCCTCCATGGCCGACACCATCTGGGCCAGCCGGTCCTTCGCTCCGGAAAAGCCCTCCTGCTCCTTGGCGACAAGCCCGCTGGCGGATTTCAGGGTCGAGGCCGCGTGGGCGGCCATCCGGCTGGTGGACTGTGCCGAGCTCGAGATCTCCTCCACCGCACCAACCTGGTCGGACGCCCCCTCGGCGAGGGAACGGCTGGCGGAAGACACCTGGGAGGCGCCGCTGGCGACCGTCTCGGTCGCGGCCGACAGGTCGGAGATCGAACGCCGCAGGACCCGGGCATGGCGGCCGATGCTGAACCAGATGAAGACGGGGGAGAGGATGGCGAGCCCGAGCACCAGCATCATGACCCGTTCGGAGCGGGTCTCCGCCGCGGCTGCGACCGACGCGGTGCGCTGGTCGAGCATCTGCTCGAACTGGGCGATCGGTCCCATGATGATGGCCTTGTCGGCATGGTACTTGGGATCATGCATGATCCGCCGGGCCATCTCGGCATCCGGATCCGCGGTCCGGGTGAACCCGCCCTTGCCGTCGTCGAACCGCCCCTTGATGGCGTTCATCGCGATGGTCTCGGTGCGGACGAGTGCGTTCGAATTGTCCTCGGCCTCCTTGAGCTTCGCGAACTCGGCCTCGGTGAACCCCTGCGCCTCCATGAGCTTCCGGAGGGCGATCGTGCGGCCGTCGGCCCGGGGCTTCACCCCGTTCCGGACATCCAGGATGCGCCAGTATTCCGTCTCATGCTGGGGATCGCCGGTGACCACATAGGTCCGGGCCAGCCGGGTCAGCTCGTCGGAGCTCGCCCGGAGTTCCTGGGCGAGCATCTGCGAGGCGTACCGGTTGTTCTGGGCCCGGGTGAGGGCGTGCTGGTTCAGGAAGGCGAGTCCGGCGAGTCCGGCGAGGGCGAAGACGGGGGCGAGGGTCGCCACCTGGAGCCGCTGCATCGAGTTCATGCGGAGTCGTCCCGTTGCCATGGCCCTATTTGCGCCCGTTGTCCTCCGGTGCTCAACCCCCAACTCCGGGGATCACTCAGAGGACCTTGCCCGGATTGAGGATGCCGGCCGGGTCGAGGACCCGTCGCAGCTCGCGCATCACGCGCATCTGGGCGTCGCCGGCGAACTTGGGCAGGAAGTCGCGCTTGGCGACGCCGACCCCATGCTCACCCGTGATGGTGCCGCCGATGCGGATGGCCTCGTTGAAGATGTCCTGGAACGCCGCATGGACCCGTTCCATCTCCTCGTGGTTCCGCTCGTCGGTCAGGAAGGTCGGATGCAGGTTGCCATCGCCCATGTGTCCGAAGGTCCCGATCCGGAGCCTGTACTTCTGGGCGATCTGCTCGACGAACCGGACCATGTGGGCGAGTTCGCTGCGGGGCACGGTGGCGTCCTCGAGGATCGTGGTGGGGGCGACCCGGGCCAGGGCGCTGAATGCGCTCCGGCGGGCACTGGCGAGCCGGTTGGCCTCGGCCTCGTCGCGGGCGATGCGGATCTCGCGGCACCCGTTGCGCCGGGCCATCTCCTCCATGACGCGCGCCTCCTCCTCGACCTGGGCCGGATGCCCGTCGGTCTCCATCAGCAGCAGCGCCTCGCAGTCGGTCGGCAGGCCGATCTTCGCGTAGTCCTCCACGCATCGGATCGTGGTCCGGTCGAGGAACTCCAGGGTGCAGGGGATGATCTGGGCCGCGATCAGGTCGCTGACCGTCTGCGCGGCCGCATCCATCGCATCGAACGTGGCCACGAGGGTCTTCTTGGCCGCGGGCTTGGGGATGAGCTTCAGGAGGACCTGGGTGATGACACCGAGGGTGCCCTCGCTGCCGATGAAGAGATCCTTGATGGAGTAGCCGGCGACGTCCTTGACGCACTTGTTGCCGGTCGTCAGCACCTCGCCGCTGGCGAGGATGACCTCGAGTCCCATGACGTAGTTGCGCGTGATGCCGTACTTGAGGCCGCGCAGGCCACCGGAGTTCTCGGCGACGTTGCCGCCGATGGTGGAGATCTTCATGGAGCCCGGGTCGGGCGGGTAGAACAGCCCCACGGCGGCGGCGGCCTCGGCGACCTGGAGGGTTGTGACGCCGGGTTCGACCCGCATGGTGAGGTTGGCACGGTCGACCTCGAGGATCCGGTTCATGCGGACGGTGCAGAGCACGAGGCACCCCGGGATGGGCAGGCTGCCGCCGCTGAGTCCGGTACCGGAGCCGCGGGTCACGACCGGGATCCGTTCACGCGTGGCGATCTCGAGCACGGCCACGACATCGGCGGCGGACCGGGCGAACACGACCGCCCCGGGCATCTGCGTCATCGCGGCGGTGCCGTCGAACGAGTAGGGGATGAGGTCCTCCGTCGAGGTCAGCAGGGCGTCGGGTGAGATCCGCTGGCGGAGTTCGGCGAGGAGGGATTCGGACAAGGCCATCGCGCGGAGCCTGACAAGGCGCGGGCGCGGGGGTCAATGCGGGCCGTCTGGGCTGCGGGTGAGCCGTTGGTAGGCCTCGTGCAGCGTCCGGGTGTCGGGACTCTCCCGGAGGGCGACGCCGTCGAGCGTTTCGGCGGTCACCAGCTCCAGGGAGCTGAGCGTGAGGAAGACACCGTCCGCCCCGTGCAGCTCATCGCGGGTGCCCAACCGCTCCTCGGTGACGAACCCGAGGTTCGGGGCGAGCCGCAGCACCGTCGCCCGGGTGATCCCCGGCAGGGCTCCGGAATCGACCGGCGGGGTGATCAGGCGTTTCCCACGGATCCAGAAGATGTTGCTGCTCGATCCCTCGATCACATGGCCATGCGGGTCGAGGAGCACGGCCTCATTGCTTCCCCTCGACTCCGCCTCGGCGCGGGCCAGGACCTGGAGCAGTTTGCTGGACGACTTGAGGCGGTTCAGCGGATCCGCCTCGGCGAGGCGCATGGACGCTGTCATCAGTCGCCAACGGGTTGGGTGGGCCGGGTCCTGGGACGTCGCTGGATGTGTCGTGACCACCCAGACCGGCGAGGTTGCCCCCCGTGGGGAGTAGCCGCGAGCCCCCTGTCCCCGGGAGATCTGGATCCGCAGGATCGCCTCGGTCTGGCCATTACGCTGCAGGAGATCGAGGGCCGCGGCATAGAGCTGGTCTCGCGTCGCCGGGATCCGGAGCCCGATCCTTTCAGCGGCCTGCTCGAGTCGGTCGAGGTGTTCGGCCCACGCGAACGGTCGCCGGGCATAGACCCGGAGCGTCTCGAACAACCCATCCCCGTAAAGGAACGAGCGGTCGAAGATCGACACCCGGGCCTCCTCGGCGGGGAGGAACTCTCCGTTCAGACAGACCAGGTTCATGGCAGCGGTGCAGGGTGGGTCTCGGGGCCGGTGTTCGGGGGCGTGGAAGACTCCGCGAGGTGGGTGGACAACCAGGCCCGGGCCCCGTCGACGTCCGAGAATGCGCCGTCGAGCTGGGCTTCGAATGCGGCGGACAGGATGGGGGTGAAGGCTGGGCCGGGCTTCAGGCCGCGTTCGATGAGGTGGCGTCCCTGCAGGATGGGGCGGGGAGCCGCCGCCGCGAGGGCCAGCTCCGCCGCGGTGCTTCGTAGACGGGTCACGCCCTCTGGCTCGCCTGCCGGACGGGGGGGACGACCCGAGGCGTCGGCGGTGATCACCGCCGACAGTTCCTCGATCGTGGCGGGAGCCAGGCGGAGGGCCAGACGCCGCACCGAGCGGGGGGTCGGTTCGGCCAGATGCGCCAGATGGTTCGTCACGAGTGGGACGATCCGGGCCACCAGGGCCGGCGGGGTGTTGAGCCGTCCGAGGAAGCTCTCCGTGAGGGGCCCACCCGCAGGTTCATGCCCCGGTGAGACGATCCGCTCCCGACCGTCACGGATCTCCCGTCGGGTGCAGGACGGTTTGCCGAGGTCGTGGGCCAGGGTGGCGAGCGAGAGCACCACCCGCGTGTCGCGGTCCGCCTCCCGCCAGAATGTCCCGGTCACGAGCGCCTCCAGCGCGTGTCCCGTGTGGGTCCAGACATCGCCCTCGGGATGCCATTCCGGGTCCTGTTCGACCCCGATCAGGGCCTCGAGTTCCGGAAATGCGGACACCCATCCCGTGTCGCGGAGGAAGCGGAGCCCGGCCGAGGGCTCGGCCGACTGGGCTGCCCACTTGAACCATTCCTCGCGGACCCGTTCCTGGGCGAGTTCGGGGTAGGTGCCGACGATGGACCGGCAGAGGGCGACGGTCTCGGGTGCCGCGGTGAGCCGGAAGCGGGCCGCGAACTGCATCCCCCGCAGCACGCGGAGGGGATCCTCCGGGAACGCGTCACTGGTGTGGCGCAGGATCCGGGACCTCAGGTCCGCCTGCCCTCCGAAGGGGTCGAGGAGGTCCTGACGCCCCGGACTCCACATCAGGGAGTTGATCGTGAAGTCGCGCCGTGCGGCGGCATCCCTCGGAGAGATCGAGGGATCGAACTCGATCCGGAATCCCTGGTGTCCGGGCGCCACCTTCGAGTCGCGTCGGGGCAGGGAGAAGTCATGGGTCTGACCGTCGAGGGTGAGCTTCACGACCCCGAAGGAGCGTCCCACCAGGTTGACGCGTCCCCAGCGTTGCAGCGCGGTGATGAGGCGGTTCTCGTCGACCCCGAAGACCTCGATGTCGAAGTCCTTCACCGGCACCCCGAGGAGCCAGTCCCGGACGCATCCACCCACGAGGTAGGCCTGCTCCAGGGCGGGTTCCCGCGCCAGGAGGTCGGCCAGGGCCTTGGGGAGCAGGGCGTTCACGGGTCGAGATCAGCACGCACCGCTCCGGGGGGTAAAGGAAGAAGCTGGAATCGCCGGGGGATCACCCAGGCCGAGTGGTTCCAATGAATGACTGGACGGCTCTGACAAACGCCCTCGACATTCGGCGCACCGGGTGTACTGACCCGGACTCTTCCGATGTTCTTCAACGGACGACTCTTCCTCAGGGCCCTTTCCCTGCATTTCCTGGGCCCTCGGCCGACCCTCCGACGCTGGGCCTATGGGATCCTCTTCGTGGGGCTTTTCGCTGCATTCCGCTCCGTGGTGTGGACGGGCTGGTGGGTTGACCGGCTTCTGTTCCCGAAGTTCCGCCGACAACCGGTCCGGTCCCCGGTCTTCATCATCGCCCCGCCGCGTTCGGGGACCACGTTGACCCAGAGGTTGCTGAGCCTGGACGAGGAGCGGTTCGTCCACTGGAAGCTCTACCAGACCATCTTCCCGGCGATCTGCCTCCAGCGGTTGATCTCGGGGATGGGCCGCGTCGACGCCTGGCTGGGACGGCCGATCGGACGATTGCTGGGGGTCCTTGAGCGGCGGTGTCTTGGGGGGTGGGACGGGCTCCACACCCTGCGGCTCAACCAACCGGAGGAGGACGACGCGTTGTTCCTGTATGGGTTTGCTTCCGAGGCGGCCTACCTGCTGTTTCCGTACACGCGAGACCTCTGGGAACTGGGGTTCCTGGATGCCTTGCCGGAGGTGTCCCGTCGCCGCCTCTCGGCCTACTACCGAGAATGTCTCCAGCGTCACCTCCATGCGAACGGCCATGGGAGGACCCTCCTGTCAAAGGCCACCCAGTCGTGTGGGTTTGTCGACTCCCTGCTCACCGAGTTCCCGGACGCCCGGTTCATCACGATCGTCCGGCATCCGGACCAGTCGATCGCCTCGCACGTCAGCCTCTTCATGCCGGCGTGGCGTCATCATTCCCCGGAGATCGCCAAGGACGGTCCCGAGGCCCGCGAGTACGCCGAGCTGGCGGTGGAGTGGTACCGGCATCTCCACGCGTTCCGGGACAAGGTCCCCCCGTCCCAGCACTACTGCATCGACTACCGGGATCTGGTCCGGGACCCAGGGGCGACGGTCCGCAGCGTGTACGGGCATTTCGGCTGGGAGATGTCCGAGGCCTTCGCGTCCCGCCTCGAGGAGGAGACCCGCAGGCACCGGGGATTCAGCAGTCGACACGACTACTCCCTGGATCGTTTTGGACTCAGCCGTGAGTGGGTCCGGGAGCGGCTGGGTCCGATCCTTGAATTCCACGGTCTGGAGAGTTGAGTCCGACGGGTGGGATCCCATCCAGGATGGGTGGGTGCTGTCGCACCCCGTGCTGCAGGGCACTCCAGCACCCACTGGGTGAGCCGAATTCGCGGGACTCTCCTCTTCCCTCACCAAATCTGGCGATGGTGGAAGGTCCTGCGGATCAGCGAGATCAGATGCGTCAGAGACTCAAGACCGGACGGGTCCATGTCCTGAAACCCGTGCGACGGCCATCGGAGAGCAATGCTCGAAAGGACAGCACTGCAGGGCTCGAGGCGGAGCTGGACCGGGTTGTGCCCGCCTGGGTCGGGGACTTGAAGGAAGGTCGCCTCCGGCGACCGAACCACGATCCGCCCAAGAAACGGAGGGGAGAGAACGGCTCCCGGCCAAGCCGGGCCGTTCTCTCCCTTCCACGCTCCATTGCCCACCGGTCCCGGCTCGGTCGGCCCATCAGCTCATTCGACCACAACCCTTTGGTTTTTGAGCCCCTAGGCTGACAAAAGACATACCCGCGTGAGCCTCTCTTCCGAGTTCCCATCGTTGACAAACTGCACCCAGCGCCCGCGATTTCCGGAGTTCCCGCGGCCGCAGGACCGTTCCCCGGCGCACTCGAGTGAGGCGGACCCGACGCCTGAACCCTGATCAGTCACCCCCGCCGCCGCCATCAGAACCACCACAATCCCCACCGCCGTCGCCTCCGTCATGATGGGACGAGTCATGATGCGAGTGATGGTGTGAGGGGCTGTCAGGGTTCCCATGGCAGGTGGGGTCTGCATGCCCGGGTGGAAACCGGTGGGATGCACCGTTGCGGGACGGCCGACTGGAGGAACGAATGCCGCGTCTCACGACCGCCGCCACGATGGCGACCAGCACCAGGATCAGGAGGATGACGATGATGTTCATGCTCTCACGCGGCCCCACCACCGCATCCAGGATCAGGATGAGGCGATGGGGTCCGGAGTGTCGATCCTGTCTTCCGTGTCCAAGGCGGTATCCCTCCCGTCCCTTGGTCCTTTGCTCTTTGCCCTTCCGGAGGGTCCCTGGATACCTTCCTGAGAGAAGCCGGTGCGTTGCCCCACTCCAGTCCTGCTGCTCCTTGCGTTGCTCGGCGCCTCCGCTCCGGGCAGGGCGGCCGACCCCGCGGATCCCTCGCTGCCCAATCCGGAGGACCGCCTCTCGGTGGCGCGTGGATCCCAGCTCGCCCGGACCTACTGCACCACCTGCCACCTGTTCCCGGAACCCGATGCCGTCGACCGCGCCACGTGGTTCGAGCAGATCCTGCCCCGGATGAAGTACCGGCTGGGCTTCACCACGGCGGAACTGGACCGGAGTGCCGAGATCCAGATCCTCCGGCAGAACCATCGCATCCCGCTCAAGCCCGTCGTCACCGAGGCCCAGTGGCTCGACATCTGTGCCTACTACCTCGCCAACGCGCCCGAGAAGCCGCTGCCCCAGACGGCACCGCTGCCCATCGGACTCGGCGTGCCCGGGTTCGAGTCCGTCATCCTCCCCATCCGCACCCCGCAGCCCGCGGTGACCGCCCTGCGGATCCTTCCAGACGGCGGGGCGCTGCTGGCCGACGACTTCGGCAAGTCGCTCCAGTGGGTCGGCCCGGACGGGCGGGTCGTGGGCGGTGTGAACCTGGGCACGCCGGTCGGTTCCCTCCGTCCGATCGGCGGCGGGATGCTGGCGGCGGGACTCGGCAGCTTCATGCCGACCGATGAGCGGGGGGGGAGCGTTTTCTGGCTCCGTCCGACGAATGGCTGGTCGACCGAGCCACCGGTTCTTTCGGGTCTGCCCCGGACGACGGATGCGAACCAGGCGGATATGAACGGGGACGGCCGACCGGATCTCGTGGTCAGCTGCTTTGGCAACAACCTCGGACGGCTGTCGTGGTGGGAGTCGATGGCCGACGGGACCTATCGCGAGCACGAGCTGCTGCCGATTCCCGGGACGCTGCGCACCGAGGTGGCGGACTTCGATGGGGATGGCCGGCTGGACATCGCGGCGCTCGTGGCCCAGGAGACCGAGGCGCTGTTCCTGTTCCAGGGGGATGGCCGGGGTGGGTTCACCCGGTCGACCGTGTTCCAGCGTCCGCCGTATTGGGGCCACAGCCATTTCAACGTGGTCGACTTCAATCGGGATGGCCGTCCGGACTTCCTCGTCACGAATGGGGACAACGGCGAGTTCTCGTCTCCCGCCAAGCGGGTCCACGGCGTGCGGCTCTATGCCTCGCAGGCGGGGGGTGGGTGGAAGGAGGCCTTCTTCCTGCCGCTGTACGGAGCCTACCAGAGCCTGGTGCGGGATTTCGACCGGGACGGGGATCTCGACATCGCCTCGATCTCGTTCTTCCCCGAGTATCAGAAGGCGCCCCGCGGCAGCTTTGTCCTGTTCCGCAACGAGGGGGGCGACCGGTTCACGGCCTCCACCTTCCGCGAGAGCGCCACAGGTCGATGGGTGTCCATGGATGCCGGGGATTTCGACCGCGACGGGGCGGAGGACATCCTGCTCGGATCCTACATCAAGGGGCCCACGCCGGTCCCCACGGCACTGCTCGACGGATGGCAGAAGAGTGGCCGCCCGCTCCTGCTGCTCCGGAACACCGGGGTCGTGGGGCGACCCGAATCCGGCACTCCCACCCGATCACCATGAGACGCCGGCCACGACACCTCCACACCGCTGCTCGAGTCCGGCATTCCCTGGCGCTCCTGATGGTGGGTATCGCGGTCCTGGCCGGCGGGTGTGCCTTGTCGCGCCCGGTGACGCCGCGATCGACCGGTGCCTCTCTGGTGGTCCAGCCCGACGCCTCCTCGCAGTCCTCCGAGCAGATCATCACCGAGTGGCTCCTGAACCGGAACGTCGCGGAATGGATCCTGGCGCGGGTTGCCGGGGCCTGCTGGGACGTCTCCCAGAGGACGGAGTCGGCACAGGCCCGGTTCGAGATCCTGGAGCTGCGCGCGAACTTCGGGTCGTCTTGCATGTCCCTGATGAACGGGATCACTCCCCGATCCCAGATCGTCGGCATGACCATCCTCACCGAGATGGTCCATCGCGTCTGGGTGACGGAGGGACGCTTGAATGCTTTGTTCGGCTCCGAGGCGGATCCCCTGGAGCAGGCCTTGGCCGATGTCCACAAGGGATTGCTGATCGAGTGCCGCCGGTACTGCACCGAGGAGGAGGTCCAGCGCCTCGAGAAGGGGGTCGAGACCTGGCGGGCGGCCCATCCGGGGAAGCTCGATGCGACCTTCCTGCGGTTCGATGTCACCACCGACGAGATTGCGAAGACCCTCGGGAACGTGGGCGACGATCCCAAGGGTCTCTTCGGGGCGCTCGATGGACGCCTCTACAACGCCATCCTCCTGGGGGAGCGGCTGATGTTCCAGATCAGCCGGATGCCACGGCTCCTCGAATGGCATGGCGAAGCCGCCCTGGCCGCTGCCCTGGCCCAGCAGGAGGTCCAGGACGCCGTGCATTCCCTGAAGAGCTTCGAGCGGCTCGAGCCTGTCCTGACGTCGGAATCCGACCGGGTCCAGTCAACCCTCAACGCCCTGCCAGAACGCCTCACGGCCTCCCTTGTCCAACAGCCCGAGATCGTGGGGCTGATGAAGACCACTCGGGACCTCGAGACCCGTCTTGGGCAGCTGGAGGACACCGTGGAGGCCTTCGACAGGACCGTCGCCCAGCTCTCGGATCGCCTGGGGGTCCTTGGCGCGGCCGCGGAGCCCAAGTCGGTCTCGGTGACCGCCGGCGAGGCCATGACGGCGATGCTAGGGCCAATGCGGTCGATCATCTTTCTCCTGACCGGTGCCGCCGCGGCGCTTCTCCTCCTCCACGCGGTCCTGCGTCGTTGGAGGGGCTGAGCGGCGGAGCGAGTTGAGAGTCGAGAGTTGAGAGCGATCCCTCGCCCTGTTCGCAGGGCACTGCTCACCCACCGAGTGCAGCTCGGGCCAGAACCCTCAGCACTCAGCTTCCCCACTTCACATCACCTCGGTGGTCTCGATGCCGAGGGCGGTCAGGCCTTGGCGCAGGACGCGGGCGGTGAGGTCGCACAGGGCCAGGCGCAGCACCCGACGATCCCCCTCGGACTTCAGGACCGGACAGTTCTCGTAGAACCGCGAGTACAGGCCCGCGAGTTCGTAGAGGTAGTTGCAGAGGTAGTTCGGACGGCACTCCTCGCCGACCGCCTCGAGGGTGAGGCCGAAGTTCAGCAGGTGGCGCGTGAGGGCCAGCTCGGCGGGATCCTCCGGCACCACGCGGTCGAGGGCCGTGACGTCGTAGGCGCCGCCATCGCGCGCGACCTTGTGGGCGCGGGTGAACTGGTACTGGAGGTAGGGCGCCGTGTTGCCCGTCAGGGCGAGCATCTTGTCCCACGAGAACACGTAGTCGCTCTGACGATTGGGAAGGAGGTCCTGGTACTTCACCGACCCGAGACCGACCACCCGTGCGATGGCGGCCTGCTCGGCCTCCGGCAGCTCGGGCCGCTTCTCCTGGACCACCGCCAAGGCCCGTTCCTCCGCCTCGTCGAGAAGGCCCGCGAGCCGGATCGTGTCGCCGCTCCGGGTCCGGAACGGACGGCCGTCGTCGCCCAGGATCTTGCCGAACCCGATGTGCCGCAGCCCGACCCGAGCCGCCGCCTCGGGCTGCCATCGGGCAAAGGTCAGGAAGAGCTTCCGGAAATGGGGCGCCTGACGGTCGTCGACCACGTACAGGATCTCGTCGGGGGACCAGGTCCGGATCCGGTAGTCCACCGTGGCGAGGTCGGTGGTCATGTAGTTGAACCCACCATCGCTCTTCCGGACGAGGGCCGGGTCGTCGATCCACTCGCCGTCGCGGTTGACCAGGAACGGATCCTCCTTGGGCGGCAGGGTGCGCTCGCTGAACACGCCGACCGCGCCCTCGCTCTCGCGGGCGATCCCGCGGCCGAGGAGGTCGGCCACCACGGCACCGAGCTGCGGGTTGTAGAAGCTCTCGCCGAGGGTGTGGTCGAAGGTCACCCCGAGCCGGCGGTAGAGGGTGTCGAACTGGTCCTGGGAGAGCCGGAGCATCTCCTTCCAGATCGCGAGGTTCTCCGGATCACCAGCCTGGAGCCGGACGAGTTCCTGTCTGGCCTGCTCCAGCACCGCGGGATCGCTCTCGCAGGCAGCGTTGACCACCCGGTACAGGCGTTCCATCTCGCCGATGGGATCGGATGCGAGGGCAGCGCGGTCGAGCTGTCCCTTCCAGCCGACGAGGAGCTTGCCGAACTGCGTGCCCCAGTCACCGAGGTGGTTGTCGCTGATGACCCGGTGGCCCAGGAGGCGGAGGACGCGCTGGAGGCAGTCGCCGATCCCGGTCGAGCGGATGTGTCCGACGTGCATCGGCTTGGCCACGTTGGGACTGCTGAAGTCGATGACGATGGTCCTGGGGCGTACGGTGGGACGGAAGAACAGGTGTTCCCCGCGGGCGGCCTCGGCGAGCCGGGCGGAGAGCGCGGCGGGACGGAGACGGAAGTTCAGGAATCCCGGGCCGGCGATCTCGACCGGCTCACAGAGGTCGGAGACATCGAGTTTCTCGACGACCTGGGTGGCGAGTTGGCGCGGGTTGAGCCGCTGCTGCTTGGCCAGGGCCATGAGCGCGTTGCTCTGGTAGTCGCCGAACTTCGTATCGGCGGCAGGACGGACCTGGACCGCGGAGAGATCCGCCTGGGGCAGGAGGGAGGCGACGGCGGCTCGGAGGCGTTGCTCGAGGGATTGGTGCAGCATGTCGGGATCGGAAGAGGGGCTGAGGGAAGGGTGCGGGGTAGTGGGGGGACGGGCCGATTTCCCGTCGGACCGCGACCCGGGTTCAGCGCGGCAACGAATGCTGCCGGATCACGTCCATGATCGCGGTGGCATCCTGGGCGGCATCGAGTCCACGCAGGAACTCCTCCTTGCGCAGGACCTTGGCGATGCCCGCAAGCGTGTGCAGGTGCTTCTGGAACTGGCCCTGCGGGACGAGGAAGAGGGTGACCAGGTGGACCGGCTGGTTGTCCAGGGCCTCGAACTGGATGCCCGCCTTGGAACGTCCGAACGCGGCCACCACGGAGGGGATCAGGTCGGTCGAGGCGTGGGGAATCCCAATGCCGAAGCCGATGCCGGTGCTCATCGACTGCTCGCGTTTCTTGACCACCGCCGTGACGGCCTCGCGGTCGGCGGCGGGGATGTGACCACTGGAGACGAGGATGCCGATCAGCTCGTCAATGACCTCCCAGCGGGTGGTCGCCTTGAGCTCGGGCACGATCTGCTGTGGGCTGAGGATGTCTCCGAGATTCATGCGTCACTAGAGTCTTCAACGGTCGCTGGATTCCAGCAGGCCAAGCAAGCCGGGAGTTCTGGAGGACTGAACCGACCTGAGCATGGGCAATGTCCGTCGATCTCATGCCCCATGTCCACGAATCACAATTCCTCAGCTGCGAATGACGGCGGGGCGAGGGGGTGTGACGCCGGTCCTGCGTTCTGGGTGCGAGGACCAGAGGGGGTTCACCGCGAGCGGCCTGCCTTGAACAGGTGGCCGGTTCGGAGGTTTGGCTGCGACCGCGGTGAACCTCTCGTGAGGGCTTGGATGATGCGGGTCTCGATCGCGTAGGGATCAACGGCCGGAGCCGAGGAGGAACCCGGTGCCGACCGACCCGACCTGAGATGTGTTCCGGAGGGAAAACCACATGTTTCCATCGACGCCTGCGGCCATGCCGAAGGGGCCCGCGCCAGGCGTCGTGAACGGGAACTCCGTGACGATTCCTGCCGTGGTGATCCGTCCGATGCTGTTCCCGGTCAACTGGGTGAACCACATGTTTCCGTCAGGTCCGGGCACGATGCTCCACGGGGTGCCATAGGATGTCGGGACCTGGAACTCAGTGACTACCCCGGCCATGGTAATCCTGCCGATCGTGTGGCCTGACCGCTCGGTGAACCACATGGCCCCGTCGGGCCCCGCCGCGATATCCCGTGGGGTCGCGCCGGTCTTCGCCAGCGGGAACTCGGTGATCACGCCCTCCATGGTGATGCGGCCGATGTTCGTCCCGTTCGACTGGGTGAACCACATGGCTCCATCGGGCCCCGCTGCGAGGTTCCATGCGCCACCGGCCGGTGCCATGAACTCGGTGATGATGCCATTCGTGGTGATGCGGCTGATCTTGTTGGCGAACAGTTGGGTGAACCACATGGCCCCATCAGGACCCGCCGAGATGCTCAGCGGCACCGCGCCGGCTTTCGGAACCGGGAACTCGGTGATGACACCGTCCATGGTGATGCGGCCGATCTTGTTGCCGACATATTCGGTGAACCACATGGCGCCATCGGGCCCCGCGGCGATATCCACCGGGACGGCGCCGAGGGTCGGCACCGTGAAGTTGGTGATCACGCCGCTCATGGAAATCCGCCCGATCCTATTTGCGGACTGCTCGGTGAACCACATGGCCCCATCCGGACCGCTTGCGAGGCTGCCAGGGAGGGCTCCGATCGTTGGCAGCGGGAACTCCGTGATTTCGCCGGACCCGGTGATCCTGCCGATCTGGTTCCCGCTGTACTCGGTGAACCACATATTGCCATCCGCACCACCCACGATGCCCCACAAGGTTGCGGAACTGGTCGCCACGGGGAACTCGGTGACCACTCCATCCGGGGTCAGCCGCCCGATCCTGTTGCCCAATTGCTGGGTGAACCAGACCGTCCCATCCAATCCCGCCGCAATGCCCCAGACGCCCCCGGCCGGCACCGGGAATTCCGTGACGACGCCGTTGGTGGTGATGCGGCCGATCTTGTCCCCGCCGTAATAGGTGAACCACATGTTGCCATCGAGTCCGGCAACGATGCCCCCGTGGATTGAAGCCTCCGTCGGAACCTGGAACTCGGTGAACACGCCGTTGGTGGTGAGCCGTCCGATCTTGCCGACGAATAGCTGGGTGAACCAAAGCGCCCCATCCGGACCTGCAGCGATGTCCCGGGGGCCGCCTCCCTCAACCGGGACCGTGATCTCGGTGACCTCTCCGTTCATGGTGATGCGGCCGATCTTTCGGCCTGCCCGTTCGGTGAACCACATGGCCCCGTCCGCACCCGCGGTCATCCCCCAGGGGATCGAACGGGGGTTGGGCAGCGCGAATTCCGTGATCACGCCCGCCATCGTAATCCGGCCGATCTTCTTGCCGGAATACTCGGTGAACCACATGGCCCCATCCGGACCTGCGGCGATGCTCGTCGGATCGGCTGCGGCCGTCGGAATCGGGAATTCGGTGACGACACCGTTGGTGGTGATGCGCGCGATCTTGTTCGCTGTCGCCAAGGTGCTCCAGAGGTTGCCATCCGGGCCCAGGGCGATCCCCTCGGGGCCTGAGCTCCCCCGGATCGAGTCGGAAACGGTCAACTGCCCCACGTCCGTGCTCCGGAACGGCAACCCCTCCACCTTGAGGAATCCGGAAGCCCCGTTGGTCAGACGCGCCGCGTACTGCTCATATCCCGCCGGCAGTCCCGACGGCCGTGGGACAACCCTGGCAGGGGTGAGACTGTCCCGGAATCCGTCCTTCAAATCCGCGGTGGATTTCACCGAATACGTCACACCACTCCGCTGAAGCCAACCCACCGAGGTTCCGTTCGCCAGATTGCCCTGTGTCGTCGCACGGCTTCCGCCCTTGCTGGGATCGGTTCCAAAGACGAATTCCGTCGTGTTGTCCAGTCCGTCGAGGTCCGGATCGGCGGTGGCGGAGGCGTCCGGGCCGTTGAGGCCGAAGCTCTTCACATAGCCCGGCAAGGCATCGACCGGCGGGACGATCACCGAGATCGTCACGGTTGTCTTCGTGCTGCCAATGGCATTGGAGGCGGTCACCGTGTAGAGGCCTGTCGAGAAGGCGGAGGGCGTTCCGCTGATCTCACCCGTGGTGGGGTTGATCGTCAGGCCTTCCGGCAGAGCCGGATCGATCGAATACGTGTCCGCCGTCCCGGTCACCGTTGGCGCCAGCCTAGGAATCGCGTAGTCCACCCTCCCGAAGGCACGGCCCGGAGAGTAGGATAGGTCGATGAGGTCGCCGGTGGCCGCATTCGCAACCAATGCTGTGGCGAGGATGATGCCGAGGGATGCGGGATGTTGTGACACGAGTTGGAGGTGGGGTTTGATCATTTTTTTGCTACCGAACATGACCATCCTTTAGTGGCTTCTGCGGTGGCAACACATTCCCGGTAACAATTCCGGGCAGTTTCAACGAACCGGCCCGTCCACGGGTGGACCTTGGCGCAGGTTGTATCGCCGCAGAGCCCGTCCGACCCGATCGATCCGAATTTACGCCGGCCCCCTGCGTCGGATCCCCAAATTCCAGGATCGGGGTTTGAATTCGATCCCGATCATGGGAAAATCCATCCGATGATTCCACGTTGGCCACGTCTCAGCACCGTCCTGCCCCTGCTCGTCCTGGGATCCCTCCCCGGGCTCGCCGCTCCCGGCACGGTGCAGTTCAACCGGGACATCCGTCCGCTCCTCTCCGACAACTGCTTCGCGTGCCATGGCTTCGACGCCAAGAAACGCAAGGCGGGGCTGCGTCTCGACACCCCCGAGGGGGCCTTTGCGCCGAACAAGGACGGTCGGGTGGCCATCAAGCCGGGCGACCTCGCCGGCAGCGAGCTGTGGAAGCGGCTGCAGACGACGGATCCCGACGACGTCATGCCGCCGCCGGAGACCCACAAGTCCCTGACCGATGCGCAGAAGGATACCCTGAAGCGGTGGATCGAGCAGGGAGCCTCGTACCAGAAGCATTGGGCCTTCGAACCCATCACCTCGCCGTCGATCCCGCCGGCCCAGCCGGGCCAGACGTCCTGGAATCCCATCGACCGATTCATCGCTGCCCGGCTCGCGACGGACGGCCTCAAACCCTCTCCGGAGGCGGACCGCACCACGCTGATCCGTCGGCTCAGCTTCGACCTCCGGGGACTGCCCCCGACGGTCGCCGAGGTCGATGGCTTCCTCGCCGACACCGCGCCCAAGGCGTATGAGCGCCTGGTCGAGCGGTTTCTCGACACCCCCCAGTATGGGGAGCAGATGGCGCGGCATTGGCTGGATGTCGCCCGGTATGCCGACACCCACGGCATGCACCTCGACAACGAGCGTCAGATGTGGGCGTACCGCGACTGGGTCGTCTCCGCCTTCAATCGCAACCTGCCGTTCGACCGCTTCACCGTGGAGCAGTTGGCGGGGGATCAGCTGCCCTCCCCGACGCAGGACCAGCTCGTCGCCACTGGGTTCAACCGCTGCAACGTGACCACGGGCGAGGGCGGTTCCATTGATGCCGAGTGGCTCTTCCGCTACGCCGTCGACCGCGCCTCCACGACCGCCCAGACCTGGCTTGGCCTGACCGCCGGTTGCGCGGTGTGTCACGACCACAAGTTCGACCCCCTCTCCCAGAAGGAATTCTATTCCCTGTACGCCTTCTTCTACAGCTCGGCCGACCCGGCGATGGATGGCAATGCGCTGCGCACGATGCCGACCGTCCAGCTGATGGCTGCCGACGACACGAAGCGGATCGCGGACTTCGACGTCCAGATCCGTGCGGCGGAAGAACAGGTTCATGTTGCCGTGGACCGCCTGGTCTACGTCGATCCGGCGACGATCGACCCTCGGCCCGCAGCGAAGGACGAGGACGTGGTGTGGTTCGATGAGGAGATCCCGGCCGGGTTCCGCGTCCAAGGCAGCCCGGGATTCGTCACGGTCGACGCCGGACAGGTCTTCTCCGGAAAGAAGGCGCTGCGGCGTCAGGAGACGGGGCTGGGGCAGGATGTGTTCGAGGCGGACTCCGGTCGGCTCGCGGTCCCCGCACAGGCCCGCCTCTACGCGCACGTGTATCTCGATCCGGCCAATCCGCCGAAGGCCATCATGCTCCAGTTCAACACCGACGGCTGGGAACACCGCGCGATCTGGGGTGATCCCGACGCGATCGGCTGGGGGGAGAAGGGCAAGGCGGGACGCTTCCACGTCGGCGCCCTCCCCGAGGCGGGCAAGTGGGTGCGCATCGAGGTGCCGGCCGACCAGGTCGGCCTCAAGCAGGGGGATGCCGTCAAGGGACTGGCCTACACCCAGGTCGGCGGCACGGTGGTCTGGGACAAGGCGGGTGTGACTGGCAAGACCGATCCGGCCAACGACCCGTCGCAGTCTCTCCTGGCCTGGCTGTCGCAGAACCAGGGCAAGGAGGTCGGTGAACTCCCCGAGCCCCTCCGCAAGGCGCTCAAGGAGACCCCGGCCAAGGATCGGACCCCCGAGCAGAACATCGGGCTCCGGGACTTCTACCTGAGCCGGATCTGCAATCTGACCCGCGGGGAGGTGGAGCCGCTCCGGCAGAAGGTGGCCGAGCTGCGCAAGCAGCGGGATGCCTTCGTGGACGCCATCCCGCAGACGTTCGTCTTAAAGGATCTCGACAAGCCTCGTGATGCATTCGTGATGCAGCGAGGCGCCTACGACAAGCCGGGCGAGAAGGTCGAGCCCAACGTGCCCGCCATCTTCCCACCGCTCCGCTTGGCGTCGTCCTCCGGCGCGGTTGTCCCGTTGGGCAGCGACACCCCGGGCAATGCGAAGCCGGCCCCGGCCCCGCGTCCCAAGCGCCTTGACCTCGCCCTCTGGCTCGTCGCCCCCGAGAACCCGCTCACCTCGCGCGTCACGGTCAACCGGTTCTGGCAGCAGTTCTTCGGGACCGGACTCGTGGCGACGCCCGACGACTTCGGGTCGCAGGGCCAGCCGCCCAGCCATCCGGAGCTCCTCGACTGGTTGGCCTCGTACTTCCAGGCGACCGGTTGGGACGTGAAGAACCTGGTCCGCCTGATGGTGACCTCGGCGACCTACCGGCAGTCCTCGAAGGTCACGCCCGAGATGATCGCCCGCGACCCGGCCAACCGGCTGTTCGAGCGGGGACCGCGGTACCGTCTCGATGCCGAGCAGCTCCGCGACAATGCGCTGTTCGTGTCGGGACTCCTCGACGGCACCTTCGGGGGCAAGGGGGTCCGGCCCTATCAGCCACCGAACATCTGGGAGCCCGTGGCCTACTCGGGGTCCAACACCAAGGACTACCGTCAGGACGCCGGTGGGTCGCTGTACCGCCGCAGCCTCTACACCTTCTTCAAGCGCACCGCCCCGGCGCCGTTCATGACCTCGTTCGATGCCCCCAACCGCGAGCAGTTCTGCACGCGCCGCGAGCGGAGCAACACGCCGCTGCAGGCCCTGCAGCTGATGAACGACGTCCAGCACTTCGAGGCCGCGCGGGGCCTTGCCGAGCGCATGCTGCTCGAGGGCGGAAAGACTCCGGAGGACCGGATCGCCTACGGGTACCAGACGGTCCTGGCCCGCAAGCCCTCGGCCGACGAGCTTGCGGTGGTTTCCGATGCCCTGAAGCGGCATCTGCAGCGCTATGCCGGCGATGCCGACGCGGCGAAGAAGGCGACCACCTTCGGTGAGTCGCGTCCGAATCCCTCCCTGCCCGAGGGTGAGCTCGCGGCCTACACCCTCGCGGCCAACCTCCTCCTGAACCTCGACGAAACCGTCACCCGCAACTGAACCATGCAACCCCTCCTCGATTTCCAGCGGCACGAGACCCGTCGCCAGTTCTTCGGCAGCACCGGACTCCGCATGGGCGGCCTCGCGATGGCCCTCATGGGGGCCAAGGCCGGCATGAATCCCCTTTGTGCGGCAGGTCCCGTGGAGCGGGTCCACCCGCCTCTGCCGGGCTTCCCCAACTTCGCCCCCAAGGCCAAGTCGCTGATCTACCTCCACATGAACGGGGCGCCGTCGCAGCTCGACATGTGGGACTACAAGCCGAACCTGCACGAGCAGTTCGACAAGGACCTGCCGGCGTCGATCCGGATGGGACAGCGCATCACGACGATGACCTCCGGACAGGCCCGCTTTCCGGTGGCGCCCTCGATGTTCAAGTTCACCCAGGCCGGCAAATGCGGCCGCTGGATCAGCGAGCTCCTGCCCTACACGGCCGGGGTGGTCGACGACATCGCACTGGTGAAGACGGTCCACACCAACGCCATCAACCACGACCCGGCCTGCACCTTCGTGATGACCGGTTCCGAGGTGGCGGGGAAGGCAAGCCTCGGCTCCTGGCTGACCTACGGCCTTGGCAGCGAGAACAACGATCTGCCGGGATTCGTGGTGCTGACCCCGACATGGTCCTCCAAGTCCGCCGCCCAGGCGCTGTTCACCCGGATGTGGAGCAGCGGGTTCCTGCCCGGACGCTACAACGGCGTCGCCCTCCGGTCGGTCGGAGATCCCGTCCTGTTCATCCAGAACCCCCCGGGCGTCAGCGGGAGCGATCGCCGCACGATGCTCGACGCGTTGAACAAGCTGAACGAGCGCTCGTTCCGGGAGTTCGGGGATCCCGAGATCCAGACCCGGATCGCCCAGTACGAGATGGCGTTCCGGATGCAGTCGAGCGTCCCGGACCTCGTGGACCTCGGGAAGGAGTCGGAGGCCACGCTGTCGATGTATGGCGACGAGGTGAAGAGGCCGGGCACCTTCGCGGCGAGCACTCTGCTGGCGCGGCGCCTCGTCGAGCGCGGCGTCCGGGTCGTCCAGATCCTCCACCGGGGCTGGGACCAGCATGGGAGCCTGCCCACCGACATCCGGGCGCAGTGCAAGGACATCGACCAGGCGACGGCCGGACTGCTCACCGACCTGAAGCAGCGCGGCCTGCTCGACGAGACCCTCGTGGTCTGGGGTGGCGAGTTCGGTCGAACGGTGTATTCGCAGGGGACGCTGAAGCGCGACGACTACGGTCGCGACCATCACCCGAAGAACTTCTGCATGTGGCTCGCCGGCGGTGGGATCAAGGGCGGCATCAGCTACGGCGAGACCGACGACTTCAGCTACAACCCGGTCGAGAATCCGGTGGATCTGAACGATCTCAACGCGACGATCCTCCAGTGCATGGGCATCGACCACTCGCGGTTCACCTTCAAGTACCAGGGGCTCGACCAGCGTCTGACGGGTGTGGAACCCGCCAACATTGTGAAGGGTCTCCTGTCCTGAGCCACACCCCGATGGGAACGCCCCCACCCATCCCCCGGGAGTAGGCCGCATGCGTTCCCGGCCCTCGGAAACCCGTCATGGGGTGCTGCTCGTCGCGGCAGTCGCCTGGGCGTGGCTGGGCGCGCTGGATCTGCCGGCCGGGAGTCCGGGTTCCTCGGTCCGGACCCGGGCGGCGCTCAAGGTCCTCCAGCAGGAATGCTTCGCCTGCCATGGGGATGCCAAGCGCAAGGGTGGGCTCTCCTTGTCGTCGCGGGAGTCCATCCTACAGGGCGGCGATGAAGGTCCCGCGGGTGTTCCTGGAAAGCCCGACCAGAGTCGGCTTCTGACACTCGTCCAGCCGGGAGCCGACCCGCACATGCCGCCCAAGAAGCAGCTGGACCCCGACCAGCTCCGACTCCTCCGGGACTGGATCCGCTCCGGGATGCCTTGGGATCAGGCGTTCCTCGACGAAGAGGATGCCCCGGAACCCGTCACCCTCTCCCCCTTGCCGCCGGGACTTGCACCCGCACTCGGCGTCGCACTCTCGCCGCAGGGCGATCGGGTCGCCGTTGG
>JBDLQQ010000177.1:0-2990 GCA_039800465.1 Verrucomicrobiota bacterium | reverse complement strand
GAGGTTCCGGTTGCGGAGGGTCGGTGCACCCCAGCTGCGGCTCGCCGTCCGGGAGAGTCCCTGCACATTGAACCAGCTGCCACCGCGTCCGCAGTGGACGGTGCCGGAAGAGGGGCCCTTTGGATCGGTGACCCGTTCGGTCCGGTAGTCGCCATACCAGTCAGAACACCACTCCCAGACGTTTCCAATCATGTCGTGCAGTCCCCACGCATTCGGGAGCTTGGTGCCCACGGGATGGGTCTGGCTCCCTGAGTTGCCTCCGTACCAGGCAATGGCATCGAGCTCGCCGGGCCTCTCGCCCTCATTCCCTGCGCGTGCGGCATACTCCCATTCCGCCTCGGTGGGGAGGCGCCAGGTCCAGTTCGGGGGGAGAATGCCGTTCTTCCGCTGGAACTCCGTCAGCCGGTTGCAGAACTCGACAGCCTCCTCCCAGCTGACCTGCTCCACCGGACGGTTCCGTCCCCAGAAATTGCTGGGGTCCCCGCCTCGGATCGCGGCCCATTGGCCCTGTGTGCATTCGGTCTCGGCCATGAAGAACCCCCGGCTGAGAACGACCTCGTGCTGGACCTCGTCGACCCCCCGTGACTCCTCTGGATCCATCGAGCCCATCAGGAAGGAGCCGGGTGGAATCCACCGGACGGGCAGCCCCAGTACAAGTCGTTCACCGGGAGTGAACGGCTTGTCATCGGTCAGGCGGACCGTGGAGTCCTTCTCGGACTGACGCCGTGCCTGTTCCTCAGCCGAGCCCTTGGCCTCACGGAGCCGGGTGATCGCCGGCAGGCGTTCCCGGTATGGGACACTCTCCCAGATTCGGATCGTCCCATCCTCCGACGTGGTGAGGATGCGCCTGCCACTGGGATCGAGCGTCGCATTCAGGATCCTCCCACGATGGCCCTTGAGCTCCGCCAGCTCGCGACCACCTGAGGAGGCCGTGACCCGGACAATCCCGGTCTCCGATCCGAGGAGTGAGAGGGGGCTGTTCGTCGCTGTGCTGTGGTGGATCTCGGCGCCCGCGTCCGGAAGTTCCTCACCGGTCCAAGCATCCCAGACCCGGGTCGTCTCGCCCGCGTGCTGCGTCACCACCTGCCTGCCGTCGGTCGTGAAGCCACCGGAGCGGATGGGGTTCTGGTTGCCGTCCCCGGTCTGGATCACAGTCTGGAGGCCATCCCCCAGGGCGTCCCAGACCCTCACGGTGCCGTCGTTGGAGGCGCTCACCAGACGGGTTCCATCCGGACTGAAGGCGATGGACTGGACGCCCCCCGTGTGTCCGCGCAGGTCGGCTACGAGGTCGAGTGTGGCGATATCCCAGACCTGAGCCGTGCCGTCTGCGAGTCCCATCGCCATCCGACCGCCGTCGGGGCTGAAGCAGGAAGCGAGGACTGCTCCACCTGGACCTTGTCGTTCCCCGCGGAACCTGCCCGAGGTCGCCCAGACCCGGGCGGCGCCATCGGTTGAGGCCACGACCACGTAGGCGCCGTCCGGGCTGAAGGCGATGGACGCGACCTGGTTGGTGGCGCGCTCCAGCGGTGCGGGCTCCTTGTCCGTCGCGACGCCGCGTGTCCATACGGAGCCGTCGGCGAACCCGGCGGCGATCCACTGGCCATCCCGACTGAAGGTCATGGACCGGGTGGCGGATCCGGTGCCACGCACCTCCAGCATCCGTCGCCCGGGTGGGATGTCCCATAGGGAGACGGTCCCATCAGGAGCTCCCGTGACGAGATGTTGTCCCGTCGGATCGAATGCGGCGGCCGACACGGGATCCTTGAGTTCCTGGAGGGTTGCGACCGGCGTCCCGGTCGCCGTCTCCAGCACGCGCGCGGGTGTCCTGTTGGTGCTGGCGATGAGGACCCGTTTTCCGTCGGCGCTGAAGAACACGGATTCGCCGCCCGAGAGGGAATGGTGCCAACCGGTGAGTTCCGCGACGGGCTTGCCGGATGCGGCATCCCAGATCCGGACCGCATCCCGACCCAAGGTGGTGATCCGCTGGGCGTCCGTGCTGAAGGCGGCGACGAGATTGGTGTCGGAATGCCCCCGGAGTGTCAGCAGGGAGTTGTCGAGGGCGGCGTTCAGCCAATGCCATTCCCAGCCGCGGAGCCGTTCCGGACAGGCCTCCAGGCGTTCCCGGACCCGGTCGATACGTCGCAGTTCGAGATAGACGCCGGCCATCTGAATGTTGGCGACGTAGGAGTTCGTCTCGAGCGTTCCCAGGGCCGACTCGGCCCGCTGCCTTGCCACAGCCGCCTCCCGTGCCTCGCCTCCCGCGATCACCCGCTGGTGGTCCGCCTCCCGGCTCGCCTGACGTGCCCGGAGCGCCTGGAAGATGCTGACGCCGGTGGCTCCAAGCAGCACCACAACGCAGAGCACCGCGGCCAGGACCGCGGTCCGATAGCGCCGCCAGAGCTTCGTCGTCCTGTAGGCCAGGCTGGGTGGGCGTGCGCTGACCGGCTCGTTCTCGAGATGTCGGCGCAGGTCGACGGCCAGCCCGGTCGCCGTCTCATACCGTCGGCTCTGGTCCTTCTCGAGACACCGCATCACGATCCAGTCGAGATCCCCGCGAACCGACCGCACCAGCCGCGGGACATCCGAGGCACGGCGCTGGGCGATGCTGTTCCGCGCTGGCTCCTCCTGGCCTACGATCCTCGTGCTGGGGGTCGGAGGCTCCCGGTCCCGGATCATCTGCCGCATGCCATCGACCCCCGAGGCCAGCAGTTCCCGGGTCTCGAATGGCGTCCGACCTGCCAGCAGTTCATACAGCAGGACGCCGAGGCTGTAGATGTCACTCCGGGTGTCGATGTCGAGTCCCCCCATCTCGGCCATCTCCGGGCTCATGTAGGCCGGTGTGCCGATGAACTGGTTCATCTGGGTGTAGACCGTGTGTTCCGTGAGCCGGCCCTCGGTGGCCTTCGCGATCCCGAAATCGATCACCTTGGGGACGGCTTCGCCGTCGTGCAGTGCGACAAGGATGTTCGACGGCTTGAGGTCCCGGTGGA
>JBDLQQ010000176.1:0-12731 GCA_039800465.1 Verrucomicrobiota bacterium | reverse complement strand
CCCACCGCCAGCAGGTCGCGGTCCAGATTCGTCCGACGCTGCCAGGGGTCGAGGAGATCGACCGCCTTGGCGCTCAGGAGCGACTCGAGCGTCCCCACGAGGGCGTACAGGGTGACCCACTTGATGGAGGTCCCTGAGAGGATCGCCGAGAAGTCCGGTAGCTGGATCCCCGTCAGCATGTTCATGGGGAGCGACACCAGGAACTTCGGCCCGACGGCGTACTCATGCCCGTGGAAGTGGTAGGTGTGGGTCTGCTGGAGGTGGAACACCAGACCGAGAGGAGTGGCCACCAGCAGCACCAGGAGGGGTCCCGGGATCTTCTGAAGGGTCTTGTTCTTGAGGAACAGACGGCCGAAGAGGATGAGGAGCGAGGCGAATCCGATGGCCGCAATCTCGGGGTTGAGGTGTCGAATGCTGTCGGGGATCTCGGCAAGGAGTTCAAGGGGCTCACGGGCCTGGGCGACCACCCCGAGAGCGACGTGGGTCTGCTTCGACATGATGATCACGCCGATCGCCGCCAGCATCCCGTGCACCGCCGCCACCGGGAAGAACTCGCCAAGGACGCCGAGCCTCAGGAGCCCGAAGACGATCTGCACCACACCTGCCACCACACCGACGGCGAGTGCCTTCTCGTAGCCCAGCTCCTGGATGCATCCCAGGACGATCACGATCATCCCGGCGGCGGGGCCCTTGATGGTCAACTCGGAGTTGCTGAAGAACGGGGTCAATATGCCACCCACCACCGCCGTGAAGATCCCGGCGATGGGCGGCGCCCCCGAGGCGATCGAGATCCCCAGACACAGCGGCAGGGCAATCAGGAAGACCAGGAATCCGGAGAGGAGATCCAGCGACAGATAACGACGAAAGCCATCGAAGTTGCCGATCGGGGTCGGAGTATTCGGCCGGGGACTGCTGGGGACGTGGGAGGCCATGGGATTCTGGGTTCGAACCCCACGAGGCTATGAACCCACGCCCCAACCCGGTATCCCCTCCTCAGGGTATCCAAAGACCCGTCGGGGGGGATCCCCTGCGGCCGGGCTCTGTTTTGACCTGCGGGTGGGATGGCGAGGGGCCCAGACCCGTGGTGGTGTATTCCGTTCATGGCATCGAAGTTGATGGCGCCTGCTCCAGAAAGAGGAACGGATCCCCACCGGGATCTCATCCATGCCGTCGAGCACGCAGCCCACCTGCTGCCCTCCCAGGGACCCATCGGGGTGTTCATCCACCACAACACCCTCCATGCCTTCCAGAGCCATCCGTTCGAGTCCGCCGTCCTTGAGGCCTCAACCCTCTTCAATGCCCAGCCCTTCCTATCCGAGGCGGCCTACCAAGCGGCCCTCGCCTCGGGACGCATCCTGGCAGAGGACATCCGCCATGTGGTCCACCAGGAACCCGACGCCGTCCTCCTGCCCGGAGGACTCACCCGTCGACAGCTCCACGAACGGATCCTGACCACAGGCGTCCGCAGTGTGCCATCCCCCCTGCTTCCCTGGCACCTCGAGGAGGGAGACTGGCTCCAGCGGTTCCGAGGGGACCTTCCCCAGGAGTCCGTCCTCGCCCTGACCCTGTCGAACGACTCACCACGGACACTCTGGGAACTTGCGGTCCGATGGACCCCGAAAGCGACGCCCGCGGAACCCGCGTCGTGGCGTCGCCCGGCCGAGGCGATCCGCGCCTCGCGCGGAGTCGATCTCGATGCCGTTGTGCATCCCCTGCTCATCCGCCTGACCTCTGCGTACCTCGACCAGGGCGTCTCCTACTGGCCGATGCCGGATCGCGATCGGGGCTTCCTGAAGGCCGTTGCGCAGGTCCTGTCCCAGCCGGGTCTTCCCGATCCCGTGGGGCTCACCGGACTCCGAAGGCGCTTCTTGACCCTGGCCTCCGAAAATCTCTCCGCACCCGAGGTCCTGCACCAGGCGATCACCGAGCTGGGAATCCACCCCGGGGATTCGGCCGACCTGATCACAGCGGAGCTCCTGGCCCTGCCCGGATGGGCGGGGATGGTCCGACAATTGGAGGAACACCCGGAGCTGGCACCCCATGTCCGCCTCAGGTGCTCGCTCCTCGAGTTCGTTGCTGTCCGGCTGGTGATCACGGGCGTAGCGACCCGCAACGTGCTCGGAGGGGCCAATGCCTGGCGCTCGATCCCACCCATCACGCGTCAGACCACCGATCTTTCCGCCCAGGCCGCCGTGTTCGATGCCTTGCAGGTCCTTGGGGTTGGGACCGAGTCCCTGCGGTCGCTTCCCCCAAAGTCCATCGGACTGCTGGTCCAGGAGATCCTGTCCTTCGGGGAACTGGAGCGTCGACGCCTCCTCCACCTGGCCTACGAACGCCGACATGAGCGGCTGGTGCTTCTCCCCCTGCGACACCATCTCCGCGGCAGCCTCCCAGCCCACCCGGGGGAGCGGCTGTCGGCCCAGTTCATCTTCTGCATCGACGACCGCGAGGAGTCCATCCGCCGCGCCCTGGAGGAGACCGACCCGTCGGTCGACACCTATGGAGCCGCCGGATTCTTCGGCTGCGCGATCGACTACATCGGGATCGATGACGCCGGGGCCGTCTCGTTGTGCCCCGTGGTGGTGAAGCCTGCCCACGCGGTAGGTGAGGCTCCTGTCTCGGGCCATGACGATCTCCACGAGAGGCGCCGACGGCTTCGTCGAGTCTGGTCCTCGTGGACGCGCTCGAGCCGGATTTCCTCGGGCACGCTGTTCCGAGGATTCGCCAGCACGCTCCTGCTGGGGGCGTTGAGCCTGTTCCCCCTGGTCCTGCGGATCCTGAGTCCCCTGGCCCATGCGCGACTGATCCGGTGGCTGAATGCCAGGTTCCTGCCAGAACCCCGGACGGAACTGCGGTTCATGCGGGACGACTCGGAATCCAAGGAGGCGACGCAATCGCTCTTCCAGGGCTTCACGACCACGGAGATGGCCGACAGGGTGGCCGGGGTGCTCGGGCCCGCAGGACTCCGGACCGGACATGCCCGACTCGTGATCGTCCTGGGGCACGGTTCCACCAGCCTGAACAATCCGCACGAATCGGCCTACGACTGCGGTGCGTGCGGGGGACGCACCGGCGGGCCCAATGCCCGCCTGTTCGCCCGGATGGCCAATCATCCTGAGGTCCGCTCGAAGCTGGCTGACAGGGGGATCCGGATCCCGGACGACACCTGGTTCATCGGTGGGTACCACGACACCTGCAGCGACGACATCGACCTGTTCGACCTCGAGAACCTTCCCCTGAGCCATCGGGGCGATCTGGCACGGGTCCGCGAGACCCTGGACAGGGCCCGCGCCCTGAGCGCGCTCGAGCGGACCCGCCGCTTCCAGGCAGCCCATGGGATCTCCGAACCGGCAACAGCGCTCCGGCATGTGCAGGGACGCTCGGAGCACCTCGGTGAACCGCGACCGGAGTACGGCCACAGCACGAACGCCGTTGCCTTTGTCGGACGCCGCGAGACGACCCGCGGGCTCTTCCTCGACCGGCGGGCCTTCCTGATCTCCTACGACAAGGACGTGGACCCCGAGGGTCGGTCCCTGGCGGCCATCCTCGGGGCCGTCGTCCCCGTCTGCGGCGGCATCAACCTCGAGTACTACTTCTCGACGGTCGACAACGAGCGGTACGGATGCGGCACGAAGCTCCCACACAACGTCACCGGACTGCTCGGGGTCATGAACGGCATGCAGGGCGACCTGCGCACGGGACTGACCTGGCAGATGGTCGAGATCCACGAACCGGTGCGGATCCTCTTCATCGTCGAGAACACCCCCGAGAGGGCGCTGGCGACCTTCCGGGCAAACCCGCTCCTGTGGGAGCTCCTCGAGAACCGCTGGATCCGACTGGCCACCGTCGACGCCGCCTCCGGGGAGATCCGGATGTACCGGGGAGAGGGACGGTTCGAGGCGGTCGACGGCTCCGAGGTGGATCTCCCGATCGTGCGCAGTTCCAGTGAGTACCACCTGAACCGGATGGACCACCTGCCCATCGTCCGCATCCAGCCCCGGGAGCCCCAATGCGCCTGAACACCGGATCCGCCTCCGGATCTGCAACGCCCTTCCACCCGTGAGCCTTCCCATCCTTGTCGCCATCCTCCTCCCGGGTCTGCTGTTCCTGGGACTGAGCCTGCTGTGGCTGCTGGGCCTCGTCCCCGGGGAACGCGGCATCGCCCGATCCTCCAAGGGGGTGGCCCTGCTGTCCTGGATCCTGTTCAGCATCGAGACGATTCCCATCCTGCGCCCCCTCGCGGCGCCGCTCCGGCTGGACTATGGGGACTGGTTCGCCAGTGGACACGCCCACTTCGGATTGTCCCTGTCGGTCGACCCGGAGTCGCTCCCGATGCTGTGGCTCGCCGCCCTTCTGACCGGTCTTGTCGCCTCGTTCTCCGTCCGGTACCTCCACCGCGACCGGGGGTTCCTGAGGTTCTTCAGTCTCCTCAACCTCTTCACCTTCGGCGCCTACCTGGTCGCCGCAGCGGGTTCGCTCGATGTCCTGACCGTCGGCTGGGAGCTGGTCGGCATCACCTCGGTGCTGCTCATCGGTTTCTTCCAGCTGCGACCGGAACCCGTCCACAACGCGGCCCGGGTCTTCGCCTACTACCGGATCGCCGACGTCTTCCTGATCGCCTCCGTGCTGCTGTCGCACCTCTGGTTCGGGACGGCCCGCCTCGATGCCCTATCCTCCGGGGAGGTGCTGTCCAAGGGACTGGATGGAACCGGACGGATCCACTGGATCGCGCTGTTCCTGATCCTCGCGGCCTGCGGCAAGTCCTCGATCGGCCCCTTCTTCGGATGGCTGCCCCGGGCCATGGAAGGCCCCACGCCCTCGAGCGCCATCTTCTACGGGGCCATCTCGGTGCATCTGGGTGCCTTTCTCCTGTTGCGGGTCCAACCGCTCCTGCTGGCCTCGGGCCCAGCGACCCTGCTCCTGATCGTCCTCGGCGCCGGATCGGCCTTCCTCGGGACGCTGCTGCACCGGAGCAGCTGCGATGCGAAGACGTCCCTGTCGTACGCCACCCAGTCCCAGATCGGCCTGATCTTCGTCGAGATCGGACTGGGTTGGGTCTGGATCCCGATGCTCCACATCGTTGGCCACTCCATCGTCCGCACGGCCCAGTTCCTCAGGGCGCCATCGATGCTCCACGACCACCATCATGTCCATGCCGCGGCGGGCGGCAGGCTCACCCCAACTGGGGGGCACCTCGAGGCCCTGTTCCCGCGTGGACTCCAGATCTGGCTTTACCGGATCGCCATCGACGGTGGGGTCTACGACACGCTCCTGAATCGGTTTCTCCTGCGTCCGATCGTCGCGGTCGCCCGCTCCCTGGCCGTGCTGGAACCCTCGGCCCCAGCGGTGTCAGGGGCGTCTTCCGGGAACCGTTCCACCCCGGAGCACCAACCATGAGCGCCTCGAGCTTTCCTTATCTGTCCCTGGCCATCCTCGCCATGCTGGCCGGGGGCATCATGAGCTGGCGCGCGCAGATCCGGCGCTCCCATGCGGTCGCCATCGTGCTGACCACGACCCTCCTGGTGGGCCTGGGCTTCTGGACGGCGGTCGGTAGCGGCAACCCGTGGCAGGCGGACTCGAGGTGCCGCCGGCTCGGGATCGATTCCGGGACCGGCTGGATGATGCTGGTCTTGTGCCTGATGGATCTCCTGATCGTCCTCGTGGCCCCCGAGCAGGACCTGAAGCGGGGCATCGTGGGCGGGGCACTCATCCTCAGTGCCGGCAACCTCATTGCGTACGCGGCGCATGATCTGACGACGATGTGGTCCGGCTGGATCGTGGGGGCCATGCCGTTCCTGTTCGGCGCCCTCCGGCGGAACCAGGCGGTCCGTTCGGCCCTCGTGCCCGCGGTGGGCAGCGTTCTGGTCTTCGGCATGGCCCTCGCCGCGCAGGCGGCGGGTGCCCGTCCCCTCACCGTCTCGACCCTCATCCTCGTCGCCATCGCCCTGCGCAAGGGCATCCTCCCCTTCCACGGCTGGGTCGTCCGGGCCTTTGCCGAAAGCCCCCTCGTCTGGATCATGCTCCTGTTCAACGGCCACCTCGGAGGCCTCCTGCTGTTGCGACACGAGATCGCCCGCCACGGTCTGGAGCAGGGTCTCGTCGAGATCGCCTCGGGGATCGTGATCCTGTCGGCGATCGTCTGCAGTCTGCGGGCGGTTGTCGAAGCGAACCCCCGACGGCTCCTCGGCTACCTGTTCATCGGACAGTCCGGACTGGTGGTGGGTGGGGTGCTCCTCGCCAACACCGAGGGGATCACGGGAGCCCTGGTGCACTGGCTGGTCGTGGTGATCGCCTCGTCAGGTCTTTTTGTGCTGCTCCGGATCCTGGAAAGACGGATCGCGGGCCCCGAATGGTGGCGTCAACCGCAGGGCCTCGGCGTTTCCGCCCCCCGGCTGGCGACCTTCTTCCTGCTCTTCTCCCTGACGCTCGCGGGGCTGCCGGGAACGTTGGGATACTGTTCCCAGGAGCTCCTCTTCACCGGGGCGGCGGAGCATTCGATCCCGCTGGGGTGGACCCTGGCGCTGACCTCGGCGCTGAATGCCATCAGCGTCTTCCGTCTCTTCACCCACCTCTTCCTGGGAGTCCCGGCAAACCGTGCCCTGCCCCTCCCGGATCTCCTGCCCAGGGAACGCTGGCCCCTCGTGGTCAGCCTGGTCCTGCTCATCGTCACCGGGCTCTTCCCCGCACGCGTGATGCGGCTTCCGGAGGCCCCAGTGCATGAGCTCGTCACACCGGCCCAAATGCCCGGCGGAGGCCACTGACGGCCGCTGGCCAACGGCCAACCGGGAGCGCTTCCCTCGGGAACCTGCAGCTGGATGCGGTCGGAATGGGTTTCGGATCCCAGAAGGTCCGATGCCCGATGCGGACCGGAGGTCACGGCCCCGAGGTCACGGCCCCGATTGCCGGGAGGCAGGAAACACGATACCTCTTCGCCCATGCCGAGCTTCGACATTGTTTCGCAGGTCAACCCGATGGAGATCGACAACGCCTTCAGCCAGGCCAAGAAGGAGCTGGCGACGCGTTTCGACTTCAAGGACAGCGGCGCGGAGATCCTGCTCGAGAAGGACGAGTTCAAGCTCCGGGCTGGCGACGCGTTCAAGATGCAGCAGCTGACCGAGCTGCTGGTGGGCAAGCTGGCCAAACGCGGCATCAGCCTGAAGAACGTCGACACCGGGACCGCAGAGCTCTCCCCGCTTGGACATGCCCGCCAGGTGGTCAAGATCAAGCAGGGCATCGATGGCCCCACCGCCAAGCAGATCTCCCAGTTCATCCGACAGACCGGGTTGAAGGTGACCGCCGCCATCCAGGGCGAGGAGGTCCGCGTGACCGGGAAGAGCCGTGACGACCTGCAGGCCGTCATCGCCGCCGTCCGACAGGAAGACTGGCCCGTGGCCTTGAACTTCGTGAACTTCCGGGACTGAGGAACAGAGAGCTTGGGCCGGGGGCGAAGGTGGGGGACAGCCTGAGGCTGGTTTTGCCGGATCGTGTGGCGTTCGCCTCCCCTGCTGGCGTCGCGTGTTCCGTCGCGGTTGCCTCTTTGCTCTTGGCCCCTCGTGCGGCACTCTGAGAGAGCACTGTGAACGCCACCTGGCCCATGGACCGCTGGTGGAGGAGCCTCCGTTCCCCGTTGGGGATCGCGTTGCTCCTCTCCCTGCTGCTGCACGGCTATGTCTGGCTCATGGCGGTCCTGATCGAGGCGGCGCTCGCGAATGGGTGGCTCCCGAAATGGCTGGAACCCGCCGTCGCCCCGCTGGTGACCCAGACCGTCCCCAAGCCGACGAACGCCCCGCCGGCGGAGGTCTGGAAGGAGGTTCCCCTGCAGTTCGTGGAGGTGGATCCCTCGGCGGTGACCGATGCCCCGGACAACGCCGCCTTCTTCTCGACCGCCAACACCCGCGCGGCGAACCCCGACCCGAAGCCCTCTCCCCAGAACAAGCCGCGGTTGGATGGCAAACGTGAGGATTCCCTGAAGACGTTCGACACGGCGAAGCCCACCCAGAAGGCCCAGCCGACCCCGGAGGCGGAGTCCCCGCCCGACCAGCAGGCGGCGGCGGAACGACAGGCTACCCCGACTCCCAAGCCCACGGTACCCGAGCCCAAGCCGGCAGAGACGACAACACCCCAGGAGGAGGTCCAGCCGGGCACCGCCCCGGGTGAGACCCTGCTCGCCAAGGCCACCCCGAAGTCCGAGGAACTGAAGCCCCTGCCACAGCCCCAGAAGGCCCCCCAGAAGGCGGCGGAACCCGAGGCCCAGGCGCGCCCCCAGAAGCGGAGGACGCCGAAACGCCTTGCCGAGGTCATGCCGACCCGCGGATCCATCGTCGGCGAGACCATGCGCCAGGAAGGCGGCGTCTCCCGAATGTCCCTCGAGTCGTCCCTCGACGTGAAGGCCAGCCCGCTGGGTGACTACCACTACCGCATGGTCCTCGCCGTCCAGCAGCAGTGGTACCGACTCCTCGAGGAGCGCCGCTACGCCCTCGAACGCATCGGTAAGGTCGTGGTCTCGTTCGATCTCCATTCCGATGGGACCATCACCGGGATCGAGACCAAGCAGTCCGAGGTCGGCGAGACCTTGTCGTTCCTCTGCGAGCTCTCGGTGATGCAACCCGCCCCCTTCGGCCGCTGGCCGGCAGAGATCCGACGCATGGTCGGGGGCGATGTCATCCCGGTCACCTTCACGTTCAACTACTACTGAAATGTTCGCGCTCCTGGCTGATGGCGGCCCCTTTGTCTGGCTGCTTCTGGTGATGTCCGTGGCCTCCGTCGCCATCGTCCTCGAACGGGGCTGGTACCTGCGTCGGTCCCGGGTGATGCCGCAGGCGCTCGTCGACGGCATGGAGACCCTCGATGCCGCCGCCCTGCGAGGGACCTGCACCGCCATCCCCTCGCCGTTGGCCCGGCTCGCCGTGACCGTCCTCGACCACCTGCGCTGGCCCAAGCAGGAGGTGGAGGGTGCGGTCGAGGTGCGGGCCCGACGCGAGGTTGCGCTGATGGAACGCGGACTGGTGGTCCTCGAGATCGTCGTCGGCGTCGCGCCCCTGATCGGGCTCGTCGGCACCATCTACGGCATCATCCCGCTGTTCGTGGACTTCGGGAAGGCCATCTCCGGGGACTACGCCCTGCTGGCGAAGGGTATTGGTGCCGCGCTGAACAAGACCCTCGTCGGACTCCTCGTGGCGATCCCCACGCTGGTCGCGTGGAGCTACTTCAACAAGAAGGTCGAGACCCTCGCGGTCGAGCTCGAGGGCCACTGCGACGCCCTGATCCGACGCCACTACCTGGGGGACGGCATCGACGGCTCGAAACCCGGTTCGACGCGGCCATGAAGTTCTATCCGCGACGCCGCAAGGCCGCCCCGGCCATCATCATCATCTCGCTGATCGATGTGCTCATCGTGATGCTGGTGTTCCTCCTGTTCACCACCACGTTCAAGAACGCGCCAGCGGTGAAGCTGGAGCTCCCCGAGACCAGTGACTCCCCGAAGACAGGGGCCAGCAATGACAAGCCCCCCATGATCGTCACCGTGGCAGCCAAGGAACCCAACTACTTCATCGGGAACCGGGCCGTCACGGCCGAAAAACTCCTCGGCGAGCTCCGGTCGGTCAAGACGAACGATCCCCAGATGCGCCTCGTGATCCGGGGGGACGGGGACGCCGCCTGGCGGCTGGTCGTCAAGGTCCTGGACTTCGCCAAGCAGTCGCAGATCACCAACGTCCGCGCCTTCACGAAGTCCAAGGCGCCCTGAGCCGTCGAATCCAAGGGGGGCTGGGGTTGGACACGGCGACAGGCCCACTCGGTCCACTTGGCGATTCGTGGACCTTGGATACATTCCTGATTACTCTCCGCTGACAGACCATGAAGACGATCCGCCTCCCTTCCCTCGCACTCTCGATCCTCCTGCACGCCCTTCCCCTCGTCAGGAGCGCGGCTTCGGCGGAGATCCTGGCGACGGCCTCCCCCATCGTGGCCCTTCTCCGATGGATCGGGGGTGCCTCCATGGTGGCCGGTGCCTTCCATGGCGTCTCGGGAAGCTCGATCGCCGTGACCAACCCGGCCGAGAGCCGGGTCCGCGCCACCAATGGTGTCGACGTCGCCTTCCGGGTCTCACTGACCTACACCTCCGGATCCACCGTCCTGAGCCCAGCCCTCTACGAGGCATCCAACCTCCCGCCGGGATTCAACCAACCAACCAAGTCGGGCTCGATCTGGCGGATCACGGGCAAACCCACAGCGCCGGGAACCTTCGCCAACGTGACGCTCACGGGCTACCAGAACGCGAACAAGTCCGGCAACAAGGCCACCGTCCCCCTCACGATCACCGTGGTGGACCAGCCCCCCGCGATCACCGGCCAACCGGTCGACACCACGGTCACCGCAGGCCAGTCCGCCACCCTTTCCGTGACGGCGACCGGCAGTTCCCTCACCTACCAGTGGCTCAAGGGGGATCTCGAGATCCCGAACGCCACCAGCGCCTCTCTGCTTTTCGCATCCACCAGGGAATCCGACACGGGGACCTACCGGGTCCGCATCGGCAACACCGGGGGTTCCCTGCTCAGTTCCCCCGCCGTCCTCACCGTGAAGCCCGGGGTAGCTGGCCCCAAGCTGACCGTCACCCCGACCGACGCCATCCTCCACGGAGGCAGCCCCCTGTCTCTCAGCGCCGCGGCGACGGGATCAGGCCCGTTCACCTGGACCTGGACCCGGGATGGCCAGGCCCTCAAGTCCTTCACCGTGCCAGAGGGGGATGGAGGACTCGTGATCCCGTCCGCTGCCGCATCCGACTCGGGTCTCTATGGGGTCTCGGTCACCGACGCCTCGGGGGGCACCGCTTCCGCCCCGCCCGTCCGGATCACCGTGGTGGCTCCCCTGCTTCTGGGCATTCCAACCCTCGCTGGTGGCCAGCTGGCCTTTGAGTTCCAGGCGATTCCCCAACACCCGTACCGGGTGGAGGCGTCCCTGCCGGAATCACCCACCCTCTGGGCCCCGGTCTCGGCGGAGGCCTCCGCGACGGGTGGGCCGGATCCCACCGTGGAAGTCCCTCTCCGGATTGCGATCCCCGAGCCCCCGTCGGGAACCCGCCTCTACCGGGTCCGCGACCGCTAGGGTTCCGATCGCTCCCAGGGAGATCCATCCCGGGGAGCGGATCCAACACCCGCGGCGGTGGTGGGACTGGATCGATCGTCCTGAGATGCGGAAATTTCCTTCGCGCATCCGCGGCCTCCGGTGTTTCATCCCGCCGCCTTCGATCCATGCCGAAACGCACCGACATCCACTCCGTCCTCATCATCGGCGCCGGGCCGATCATCATCGGCCAGGCCTGTGAGTTCGACTACTCCGGCACCCAGGCCTGCAAGGCCCTCCGCGAGGAGGGCTACCGGGTCGTGCTGGTGAACTCCAACCCGGCGACGATCATGACCGATCCGGAGTTCGCCGACCGGACCTACATCGAGCCTGTGACCCCGGAGGTCGTGGAGAAGATCATCGTCCGCGAACTCGAGGAGATGCGCCGGCTCGGGGTGCCGACGGAATCCAGGAACCCCGGAGTGGCGCACAAGCTGGTGCTGCTCCCGACCCTTGGCGGTCAGACCGCCCTCAACACCGCCATGCGCCTGCACAAGTCGGGCGTGCTGGCGAAGCACGGGGTCGAGATGATCGGCGCCAAGGCCGAAGCCATCGAGAAGGGCGAGGACCGGCAGATCTTCAAGGACCTCATGCTGTCGATCGGGCTGGACGTCCCCGTCAGCGGCACGGCCCACGACATGCCAGAGGCCCGCGCGGTGGCCGAGAGGATCGGGCGCTTCCCGGTCATCATCCGCCCCGCATTCACCCTTGGCGGCACCGGCGGCGGCATCGCCTACAACCGCGACGAGTTCGAGGAGATCGCCAAGCGCGGAATCGACCTCTCCCCCGTCTCGGAAATCCTCGTCGAGGAGTCCCTCCTGGGCTGGAAGGAGTACGAGATGGAGGTGATGCGGGATCGGGCCGACAACTGCGTCATCATCTGCTCGATCGAGAACTTCGACCCCATGGGGGTCCACACGGGCGATTCCATCACGGTCGCACCCATCCAGACCCTCACGGACCGGGAGTACCAGATCATGCGCGACCAGAGCTTCGCCGTGATCCGCGCGGTGGGTGTCGAGACCGGTGGCTCCAACATCCAGTTCGGCGTGAGTCCCGACACCGGACGGATGGTGATCATCGAGATGAATCCGCGGGTCAGCCGCAGCTCGGCCCTCGCCTCGAAGGCGACCGGGTTCCCGATCTCAAAGATCGCCGCGAAGCTCGCAGTGGGCTACCTGCTCGACGAGATCCGCAACGACATCACCCGGGAGACCCCCGCCAGCTTCGAGCCGACGATCGACTACGTCGTCACCAAGATCCCCCGGTTCGCCTTCGAGAAGTTCCCCCAGGCGGATCCGACCCTGACGACCCAGATGAAGAGTGTCGGCGAGGCGATGGCCATCGGCAGGACCTTCAAGGAGAGCCTCCAGAAGTGCCTCCGCTCGCTCGAGATCGGACGCTACGGGCTGGGGGGCGACGGCAAGCCCTGGCGCATCAGTGGATGGAATCCCCGGATGGAGGGCTCGGAGTCCCAGCCGGAGGGCCGCATGGTGGTCGATGTCTTCGGGGACCGGGACACCTTCCCGCGGGATGTCATCTCCCGGAAGCTGAGTGTCCCGAACTCGGACCGCATCTTCTTCATCCGCCATGCCTTCCGGGCTGGCTTC
>JBDLQQ010000175.1:0-22057 GCA_039800465.1 Verrucomicrobiota bacterium | reverse complement strand
CCCTCCGTCTTCTCTCGAGCCTGGCCCTCGCTTCCACCGTCCTCGCGTTCTCGGCCGCCGCCGCAGGGCCCGGGAAACGCATCCTGGCCGGCGACGATTCCACCCGGCGCCTCGCCATCGTCGCGCCCGACGGTTCCCTGGAATGGGAGATCCCGGTCACGGCGATCCACGACGCCACCGTCCTGCCCAACGGGAACGTCCTGCTCCAGCAGGGATGGACCCGGATCCAGGAGGTGACGCCCGACAGGAAGGTGGTCTGGGAGTACGACGCCGCGAAGGCCAACCCGGGCAAGCCGGTGGAGGTCCACGCGTTCCAGCGCCTGCCTCAGGGCCTGACCATGGTCGTCGAGTCCGGCCCGGCCCGGATCCTGGAGATCGACGGTGACGGCAAGGTCCAACGCGAGGTGAAGCTCCAGGTCGATCATCCCAACGCCCATTCCGACACCCGGCTCGCCCGCAAGCTGGCCAATGGCAACTATCTGGTGGCCCACGAGGCCGATGGTCGGGTCCGCGAGTATTCCCCCGCGGGCAAGATCGTCTGGCAGTACGACATCCCGCTCTTCGGCAAGGAGCGCAAGGGCGGGCACGGGCCCGAGGCGTTCGGGAACCAGGTCTTCGCCGCCACCCGTCTTTCCAATGGCAACACGCTGATCGGCACCGGCAACGGCCACAGTGTGCTCGAGGTCAATCCGGCCGGGTCCATCGTCTGGAAGGTCGAGCAGAAGGATCTCCCGGGAATCACCCTCGCGTGGGTCACCCGCGTCGAACGTCTCCCCAACGGCAACACGCTGATCGGCAACTGCCACGCGGGTCCCGAGAATCCCCAGCTCATCGAGATCACCCCCGATCGCAAGGTTGTGTGGAGCTGGACCGACTTCAAGAACTTCGGGAATTCCACTCCGGTGGTGGCGGTTCTGCCTCCCCGGAAGTAGCGTCTCCCCAGCATGCGTTCCGCCACCCGCCCCATCCCCTGGTTCCAGTCTGGGTTGGTCCTTGTGATGGGATGGGTGACGGCGGTCGTCGCCACGGCTGTGGAGCCGAGCCCGGCCGATCTGGAGTTCTTCGAGAAGCGGATCCGTCCCGTCCTGGCACGGGCCTGCTTCGACTGCCACAGCGAGGACTCGAAGTCGGTCAAGGGGGGGCTGCGGCTCGATTCCCATGCGGCCCTCCTCAAGGGGGGCGAGAACGGCTCGGTGCTGACTCCCGGCGATCCGCAGGGCAGCCGGCTGATCCAGGCCGTGCGGTGGACCGATGAGGAGTTCCGGATGCCGCCCAAGCGGCAGCTTGCGGCGGCTGAGATCTCAGACCTTGAGGACTGGGTCCGCCGTGGAGCCCCGTGGCCGTCGGAATCCGCCACCGCGGGAACCCCGCGACGCCGTGGCTTCGAGGTCACCGAACAGGATCGACGCCACTGGGCCTTCCAACCGATCGGGCATCCGGTGCCGCCCACCGGGAAGGGGGAGACGGCTCCGCATGCGATCGACGCCTTCCTTGGACAGGGACTCCAGGAGCGCCAGCTCACGGCCGCGCCGCCGGCGGACCGGAGGACGCTGATCCGTCGGCTCTACTACGATCTCCTCGGTCTGCCCCCGACTCCCGAGGAGGTGGAGGCATTCGTCCAGGATCCCTCCGAATCCGCCTGGGAACAGCTCGTGGAACGCCTGTTGGCGTCCCCCCACTACGGGGAGAAGTGGGGTCGGCACTGGCTCGACCTCGTCCGCTTTGCCGAGACCAACAGCTACGAGCGTGATGGGGCGAAGCCGAATGCCTGGCGCTACCGGGACTACGTCATCCGCTCATTCAATGCCGACAAGCCCTTCGACCGCTTCGTGCGGGAACAGCTGGCGGGTGACGAGCTGCCGGATGCGGACGATGAGGCGCGCATCGCGACGGGCTACTACCGGCTGGGGATCTGGGACGACGAGCCGGCCGACCGGGAGCTGGCGCGGTACGACCAGCTGGATGATCTCGTCGCGACGACGGGGCAGGTGTTCCTGGGACTGACCGTCGACTGCGCCCGGTGCCACGACCACAAGATCGATCCGATCGGCCAGCGCGACTACTACTCGCTCGTCTCGTTCTTCCACAATGTGACGCCCTACCGGAACGGTGGGGACACCGACGAGGTGGTCCTGAGCGGACTGGAGGCGGCGGGGGCGACGCCGGCCAAGGCGTTGGTGGTGAGCGAGACCGGGACGGCGGCGCCCGAGACCCGGGTCCTGGCCCGTGGCAATCCGGGCAGCCCTGGGGACCGGGTGGAGCCTGCGTTCCTGCAGGTGTTGAACCCGCCGCAACCCCGGATTACCCCGCCCGCCTCGGGCAAGTCTCTGGGACGTCGCCTCGCCCTCGCCGACTGGATCGTATCGCCGGAGAACCCGCTGACGGCCCGGGTCTGGGTCAACCGCGTCTGGCAGCATCATTTCGGACGTGGGCTGGTCCGGACCCCGAGCGACTTCGGGCGTCAGGGCCAGGCTCCGACCCATCCCGAGCTGCTCGACTGGCTGGCCCGCCAGTTCATGGAGCAGGGGTGGAGCGTGAAGAACCTCCATCGGGTGATCCTGACCTCGGCCGCCTATCAGCGGTCGACACGGGCCAGCGAGGCCTCGCTGCAGCGGGATCCGATGAACGATGGGCTGTCGCACTTCGACATGCGGCGGCTCACGGCGGAGGAGATCCGGGACTCGCTCCTGTGGGTGAGTGGACCGGTCAACCGGGCGATGTTTGGTCCCGGGGTCTACGTGACCCTGCCACCCGAGGTGTTGGCGGGGCAGTCGGTCCCCGGCAGTGGGTGGGGCAAGGCGCCGCCCGCGGACCAGGTCCGTCGGAGCGTCTACATCCACGTCAAACGCTCGCTCCTCACGCCCATCCTCCTGGGGTTCGATCTCGCGGAGCCCGACCGGTCGACCCCGGTCCGCTTCGCCACCACCCAGCCCACGCAGGCGCTGGGGATGCTGAACAGCAGCTTTGTCCGGGAACAGGCCGGTTGCCTGGCCCGACGTCTCCGCGAGGAGGCTCCCGGAGACACCCGGGCCCAGGTCTCCCGGGCGCTCGCCCTGGTGACCGGACGTCCGGCCACGGAGGCCGACCTCGGACGGGGGCTGCGCCTGATCGGGTCGCTGTCCGGACAGGACGGACTGGATTCTCAGGCGGCCCTCGAGGCCTTCTGTCTCCTGGCGCTGAATCTCAACGAGTTCGTGTACCTCGACTGAACCCCGTCCCTCTCATGAGCCCTGATGCCTCCGCCCCCCGTGGCCAGTTCTGTCGTCGCACCCGGCGTGAGTTCCTCTGGGAGGCGGGTGCGGGGTTCACCGGGTTGGCCCTGGCCGGGCTGATGGCCCGGGACGGGTTGCTACCCCGGGTGCAGGCGGCGCCGACGGGTGGTTTCGTGAATCCCCTCGCCCCGCGTCAGCCGATGCGCTCGGCGAAGGCCAAGAGCGTCATCTTCCTGTTCATGTATGGCGGCCCGAGCCAGGTCGACACCTTCGACTACAAGCCCGCGCTCTACCCGCTCGATGGCAAGACGATCACCGTGAAGACGTTCGGCCGCGGCGGACGGAAGAACGAGGGGCGGGTGGTCGGTCCCAAGTGGGCCTTCAAGCCCTACGGCCAGTGTGGCAAGTACGTCAGCGATCTCTTCCCGAATGTCGGACGCTGCGTGGATGACATCGCCTTCCTGCACAGCATGACGGCGGATTCGCCGATCCACGGCTCGGCGATGCTGCAGATGAACACGGGCAAGATCCTCTCGGGCAGTCCGTGTCTGGGCTCCTGGGTGAACTACGGGCTCGGCAGCGTGAGCGAGAACCTGCCGGGGTTCGCGGTCATGCTCGACCCGATCGGTGGACCCATCAGCGGCGCCAAGAACTGGTCCAGCGGCTACATGCCGGCCAGCTACCAGGGGACGGTGCTCCGGTCCGCCGGTGACCCGATCCTCGACCTGCAGCGTCCGGAGGGGATGACCGCCCCGATGCAGCGTCGGATCCTCGACAGCCTCCGCGAGTACAACTCGGACCATGCCGCGGCGCATCCGGACAACTCGAACCTCGCCGCCCGGATCGCCAGCTATGAGCTGGCCTTCAACATGCAGCGCCACGCACCCGAGGCGGTCGACCTGGGGCGGGAGAGTGAATCCACCCGGGAGCTCTACGGCATCAACAACCCGCGGACCCAGGAGTTCGGCCGACGTTGTCTCCTGGCCCGACGCCTGGTGGAGCGCGGGGTCCGCTTCGTCCAGCTCTACGCCGGCGGGGCCCACAACGACGACAACTGGGACGCCCACTCGGACCTCGAGAAGAACCACAACTTCCACGCGGGCCGGACGGATCGGCCGATCGCCGGCCTGCTGCAGGATCTCAAGCAGCGCGGGCTCCTGGACGAGACCCTCGTCATCTGGGGCGGTGAGTTTGGGCGCCAGCCCACGGCCGAGTATGAGAAGGGGACGGGGCGCGACCACAATGCGTATGGGTTCACCATGTGGATGGCGGGCGGAGGGGTGAAGGGCGGGATGAGTGTCGGACAGACCGACGAGCTGGGGTCGGCCGCGGTGGAGGACCGGCTCCATGTGAAGGACATGCATGCCACGGTGCTGCACCTGATGGGGCTGGATCCGAACCACTTGAGCTACTTCTACGGTGGGCTGGACCAGAGGCTGGTGGGGGTCGAGGAGGTCCAGCCGATCCGGGCGATCCTCTAGGGCAGGGGTCCGGCCGCCGTGTGGGGCAGGGGACCGCAGACAGACCGAGGTTCCCCTTTCCTTTCCGGAATCGATGGCTAGGTGTTAAGAGGAGGCCGGATGAAGGCGCGTCGCAACAGCCTGCGGGCGATCCGATCGGGGTTCACCCTGATCGAGCTGCTGGTCGTCATCGCGATCATCGCGATCCTGGCGGCCCTCCTGTTGCCCTCGCTGTCCCGGGCGAAGACCGCCGCCCTGGGCACCCAGTGCCGGAGCAACCTGCGTCAGGTGGGCCTGGCGCTGACGATGTACACCCAGGAGCACCGGGTCTACCCGTACACGGTCGATGCCAACTCGACCAACACCTGGTTCACCTCCATCGCCCGGTACCATGGCAACACGACGAACCTGATGCGGTGTCCGACCTTCAAGGGCGAGTGGCCGGTCGACAAGGCGATCGTCTGGATGTTCGGCAACGCCTTCATGCGTGGACCGACGGGTCCCGACAAGATCGTCGGCGTGAGCTATGGCTACAACGGCTTCGGGATCGGATCGGCCGAGAAGACCCTCTGGCAGGACAACCTCGGCCTGGGCTTCGTCGTGGCACCGGGCGAGGAGGTGCCGCAGGTCCGCGAGGAACGCGTGGTGGCCCCGGCCGACATGATCGCGGTGGCCGACTCCATGCCGCAGCCCGGGTTTCCGCAGTACTATTCGTTCCTGTTGTCGATCAGCAGTCTCCCGTCGAAGCAGCGTCACAACGGGGGCGCGAACGTCCTGTTCGCGGACGGACACGTGATCGGGATCCGGAACCCGCAGCTCGTGGAGAACACGGAGGCCAACCGGCGGCGTTGGAACCACGACCACCAGCCGCATCCGGAGGTGGCGTTCTAGTGGGGGTGGGCATTCCTCCGTCCCAGGAGGAGCGCCCCCGCTGCGACGAGCAGGCCATTCAGGATCAGCAGCTCGAATCCGAACACGTATCCATCCAGCCACCGTGCGGAGTTCGCCGACAGGATCGCGCAGAGGATCGGGGATACCATGGCGACGATTGCGATCCAGGGACCACCGACCCGTTGCCGCGTCAGCAGTCCGAGTGCGAACAGGCCCAGCAGTGGGCCGTAGGTGTACCCGGCCAACTGCAGCACCAGCTTGATCACCGAACCCTGGTTGAGCGCCTTGAAGACGAGGATGGTTGCCCAGAGCAGGAGGGCGAAGCCGAGATGCGTCCAGTGCCGGATCGATTCCCGCCTCGCGGCATCCAGGTCTGAACGCCGCTCGAATCCCAGGAAGTCCATGCAGAAGCTGGTCGTGAGGGTGGTCAGGACCGAGTCGGCGCTGTTGAAGGTGGCGGCGGTCAGTCCGATGAGGAATACGAGCCCCGCTGCCGTGCCGAAGTGGCCGAGGGCGAGGGTCGGGAACAGCTGGTCGGTCTGTTCCGGGACCACGATGCCCCGGGCCTCGGCAAAGCGGAGGAGGAGGATGCCCAGCGCCAGGATGCAGGTGTTCACGGCGACCATGATCACGGTGAACAGGTAGAAGTTCTTCTGGCAGGCCCGGAGCGACCGGCAGCTCAGGCTCTTCTGCATGTTGTTCTGGTCCAGCCCCGTCATCACCACCGCGATCGCCGCCCCGCTCAGGAGCTGCTTCCAGAAGTTGTCCGGCGCCCGCCAGTCCCAGACGAATACCCGCGACATCGGGCTGGCCGTGATGTTCTGCAGCAGGTCCAACGGGCCCCAGTCCAGCTCCCGTGCGACAACACCGATGGAGACCAGGACCCCCAGGACCAGGAAGAGGGTCTGGAACGAGTCGGTCCAGACGAGTGTCTTGATCCCGCCCCGCCACGTATAGGCGAGGATGAGTCCGATGATCCCGGTCACGGCGAGCCAGAACGGGACGCCGAGGGGATCGAAGACGAAGCGTTGGAAGACCGTGATGGCCAGGTAGAGCCGCGCCGCGGAGCCCAGCAGGCGCGAGACGAGGAAGAAGGCCGACCCTGTCCACTCCGCGGTCCGGTCGAACCGCTGGCCGAGGTAGGTGTAGATGCTGGTGAGCCCCAGCCGGTAGTACATCGGGGTGAGGACGTGTGCGATGACGACGTACCCCAGCACGTAGCCGAACACCACCTGGAGGTAGGACCAGCCGTCCTTCGCCACCTGTCCGGGCACGGAGAGGTAGGTCACGCCCGAGAGGGAGTCGCCGATCAGGCCGAACGCGACGATCCACCAGGGGGATTGCCGGTTGCCGAGGTAGTAGCCGGCGTCATCGGCGGTCCGCCCTGTCCACCACGCGATGCTCACGAGCGCCCCGAAGTAGGCGGCCACGCATCCGAGGATCAGCCAGGGACTCATGCTGGAGAAGGCGCCGGCAGGGGAGACTGCTGCCGGGCAGGTCTGCGGGACATTCCAGGGGCCTCGAGGGGTGGCAGGAGGAGGGGAAGGATGGAGGCGGCCCGGTCGAGGGCGACCGCGCGCGGGTTCTCATGGATGCACCGGGTCCCGTCGGCCGCGTCGGCCAGCAGCCCGAGGGACCGCATCCCGTACTGGATCAATCCCTGCCGGATCGGGAGGTGGTAGACGGCGAGGAAGACCCCGAACACGAGGGGATGCCAGCCATCGGCCCGACCGTCCTCGATGGCCGCCCGATATCGGGAGATCCGGCGCTCATGGCGGAGTCCCTGGAGCCGGTTGAGCTGTCGGCGTCCCGCGGCCCGGCTGGCCTCGGCGAACCCGAGGCGTCGGGCGGTGGCGGCCCAGTCGCGGTCGAACGCGACCAGGTCCCTCATGTGGCCCACCTTCGCCAGTTGCCAGGCGCGGAGGACCGCCGGCCATTCCTCCCGGGCGAGGGTCTCGCGGGCATAGGTCAGGAGCCGGTGCTCCAGGGCCTCCCGGGAGGTCACCCGGGTCGTCATCATCGCGGACACGCAGAATCCATCCTCCGCGGGGGGCTCCCGGAGGGGGATACGGTCCCCGTCGGCGGGATCAGATCTCCCCAGCGGTTCCGGGGGTGAGGTGACGGGATCCAACATGGGCGCCGCGACGGTATCGGGTGCGCTCCCGGTGGCGAAGGGATTCTTGGACCGGAGGATGGTCCGATCCGATCATCGATCGGCGCCATGGAGATGGTTGTCCGAGCCTGACCTGTCCCGACTCTCGGAATCCCTTGCGGGACCGCCTCAGCGACCGCTCCGCCGCCAGCGTCGTGCTCCACGGAGAGGAACAGAGTGGGTTTCCACCGGGTCCAGGTCCCGCGTTCTGGAGGAACGCTGCACTCAGGCGCGGCCTGAAATGCCTACCTGTCCTGCAGCACGAGGATCGCGGCGCCGGCGGCCATGACCATGGCACCGCCGAGGCGACGTCGGAGATGGGGTTCCCGGAACACCGCGTGCCCCAGGAGCACGGTGAGGATCGAGGAGGTCTGATACAGGGCCAACGCCACGCCCACGGGAAGCACCCCCAGGGTGATCAGGGTGCATGACTGCATCAGACCCGTCGTCATCACGAGTCCAAGGCCCGCCGTCGCTTGGCGTCTGCGGGCGGACCCCGTCAGGGATCGCATGTCGCGCAGAAAGGGGCGGGTGGCGATCGGAAGGAGGATCAGGAGCCCGAGAAGGCACCAGGCCCCGAAGACGGTCAGGGGATCGGCGATCCGGAGGGCTCTCTTCAGTGTCACGGCCTCGCCGGCGGACAGGACGAGGGCGAGGAACCGCAGTTGGACCCCACGATCCTGCAGGAGGGACAGGCTTCGGCCTCCGGGCGCCGCAGTGGGCGTCAGCAGCAGGGATCCGGCGAGGATGAGCAGGATGCCAGAGGCCGCGACGATCCCGAGGGGTTCTCGGAGAAGCATCCAGCCCGGGAGGAGGCCCACCACCGGCTTGAAGGCGTTGATGGGGCCGAGCAGGGAGAGGTCGGACCTGCGGAGCGCCTCGATGATCAATCCATTGGCGGCCACCGCCAGGGCTGCCGAAAGGCCACACCAGCCCCAAAATGCCAGGCTCTGGGTTGCCGGATCACGGATCAGAAGGGGCAGGGTGACCCCGCTGAGTCCGGCGTGGACCAGGAGCAGTTGGGAGGCCGTGGCTGTCCCCTGTCCGGCGAGCCACTTCTGGAGGGCGTTGGAGCAGGGATTGGAGACGACCCGGATGACGAGGAAGAACCAGACCATCTCGGGACGTCGTGACGGGTCGACAAGACCCGGGTTTCAGAGCCGCTTCTCGTCGGCGTCGATGTAGTCGACGAACGTCTGGATGTCATCGCGGTGCGCGAATCCCGACTCGGCCTTGCGTTGACGGAGCCGGTCCCGGATCGCCGGATCGTTCTCCTCGCGTCCCCTGTTGAGGACGTGCTGGTTGAAGGCGGCCTTTTCCGTCGGGGACTTCGTCACGTTCCTTTGGACCCAGTCGCAGACCTGCCCGTCGGTGATGGAATCCCGGACGACTGCGATGAAGTCGTCGGCACGGAGTCCGGCGGCCTCCAGCCATTTCGCGTCGAAACCACCGTGGGCGAAGTTGGTCTGGTAGTCCTTGGAGAGTTTCCCGGCGAGGTGGAGTCGGATCTTGTCGACGAACCGGGGGAGGTAGACCCAGCCGTCCATCTGTTCACGCGGAGAACGGGGGTAGATGACGGATTCCATAAGCGGAGGTTGGGACAGGCCGGCCTGGTTGGGAAGCACGCGGAGAGGGGGGAGAGTGGGGCTCCCGCAGAGGCGCCGAGGCGCGGAGAAAGAAGGGATGGATGGTCGTGACACTCTCTTTTGGGTCTGCGTCGAACCCGCAAGGACCTGCGTGCGGTGGGGTGTGACTGAGGCGCCCCGGGATCGAGATGGGGCCGTGTCGGAGCACAGCCCTTGGGAACGTGCGGTAGGGACCGGGTCCCTCCGGTCCCCAGCTAGCCGTCGTCGCCCGAGCCGCGGCGTTCCCATTTCCGGGGGGCACGCTCCGGCAGGGAGGTGTCCACGCGGGTCCAGTAGGCGTCGGCTCCGATGGAGGCGTTGATGGCCTCCTCGAGTTGGGCCGACGGCGTCACGTAGAACTGGTCGTTGGCCTCGAGATAGGCGGTGGCGCCATTCGCCATGCGGAGATTCAGGAACAGGGGGATCTTCCCGCGATGCTCCTCGATCAGGGTCCGCAGGGCCTCGAGTCGCACGGCATCCACGGCGTCGGCCTGGAGTCGGACATGGACCTGGCGGGTGAACTTCCGCGGGGCCTCCTCCAGCCGCAGGATCTCCTGGGGGAAGAGCTTCGGACGATCCTCCCCGGTGTTCACCTCGGCGGTGACCAGGACCGGGACGTTGATGTTGAGGAGGCTCCGGAACCGGTCGTAGTTCTCGTTCATCAGGAGCATCTGCACGCTCCCGGTGAGGTCCTCGATGGTGACCATCGCGTACTTCTTGCCCGACTTCTTGCTGATGCCTTCCTGCAGGGCCGAGACGAGGCCTCCGACCCGGGTCATCGCCCGGTTCTCGAGGGTGGGGAGGTCGGCGATGGTGTGGGCGGCGAAGCGTCGGATCAGGGGTTCGTAGGGCTGGAGCGGATGACCGGTGAGGTACATCCCGAGCAGTTCCTTCTCATAGGACAGCTTCTCGCTGGTCGGCCACTCAGGCAGCTCGACGGCCTTGGCCTTCGTCGCGGGACTGGGGGTGCTCTCGAAGGCGTCGAAGAGGGAGGACTGTCCGCGGACCCGGTCGGCCGCGATGGAGCTCGCCCGGGCCATGGCGCCATCGAGCTGGGCCATGAGGCTGGCCCGGTTGAACCCGAGGTCGTCACAGGCCCCGGCCTTGATGAGGCATTCGAGGACCTTCTTGTTCGCGGCGCGGGTGTCGATCCGTTCGCAGAAATCGGGCAGTGAGATGAACCGTCCACCCTGGCGACGGGCTTCCAGCAGGGACTCCACGGCGACCTCACCGACGCCCTTGATGGCGGCCAGGCCGAATCGGATCCGGGGCTTCTGGGGTGGGGCAGCGGGGTCGGAGGACGTCTGGGTGGGGGCTGCGGGTGCGAACCGGACGTCCGACTCGTTCACGTCGGGCCCCACGACCTCGATGCCGAAGTCGCGGGCCTCGGCCATGTACTGCGCCAGCTTCGCCAGGTCGGCCTGGTCGTTGGTCATCATGGCGCACAGGAACTCGACCGGGTAGTTGGCCTTGAGGTAGGCGGTCTGGTAGGCGACGACCGCGTAGGCGGCGGCGTGGGACTTGTTGAAGCCGTAGCCGGCGAACTTCTCGAGCAGGTCGAAGACCTCGTTGGCCTTGGGGGCGGGGATCTGGTTCTTCTGGGCGCAGCCCTTGACGAAGGTCTCGCGCTGCTTGGCCATCTCCTCGGGCTTCTTCTTGCCCATGGCGCGCCGGAGGAGGTCGGCGCCGCCCAGGGTGTAGCCGGCCAGCACCTGGGCCGCCTGCATGACCTGCTCCTGGTAGATCAGAATCCCGTAGGTCTCACGGGCGATGGGCTCGAGCAGGGGATGCGGGTACTCGACGACCTGCTCCCCGTGACGTCGTTTGATGAAGTCGGGGATCAGGTCCATGGGACCCGGTCGGTAGAGCGAGATGAGCGCGGTGATGTGCTCGACGCTGGCGATCTGGAACCGTTTGCAGAGATCCCGCATGCCGCCGGATTCCAGCTGGAACACGCCGAGGGTCTGCGCGTTGTTCAGCAGCTCGTAGGTCTTCGCGTCGTCGAGGGGCAGGGTGTCGAGATCGATCTTCACCCCCCGGGTCCGCTCCACCAGCTCGACCGTGTTCCGGAGGACCGTCAGGGTCTTGAGACCCAGGAAGTCCATCTTGAGGAGCCCGAGATCGCCGACCGGGCCCATGGCGTACTGGGTGACGATGCCCTCCTCCTCGTCCTTCTTGAGTGGCAGGAGGTTGACGAGGGGTTGGGCTCCGATGACGACGCCGGCTGCATGAACGCCGGCGCTGCGGGCCTGGTCCTCGAGCAGCAGGGCGGAGTCGACCAGATCGCGCGTGACCTCCTCGCCCTCGTAGGCGCTCTTGAAGTCGGGGTTCTTCTCGAGCGCGTCCTTCAGGCCCCATTTCGCGTCGGTGATCATCTTCGCGAGGCGGTCGCACTCGCCGAAGCTGAGGCCCATGACGCGTCCGACGTCGCGGATCACCGATTTCGCGCCCAGGGTGCCGAAGGTGATGATCTGTGCGACGGCGTCGCGGCCGTACTTCTCGCGCACGTACTCGATGACCTCGGCCCGGCGGTCGTCGGCGAAGTCGATGTCGATGTCGGGCGGGCTGACGCGCTCGGGGTTGAGGAACCGCTCGAAGAGCAGCCCGTAGCGGAGCGGGTCGACGTTCGCGATCTCGAGCAGGAAGGTGACCATCGACCCTGCGGCCGATCCGCGCGCGACGCAGGCGATCCCGTGGTCGCGTCCCCAGCGGACAAAGTCGCCCACGATGAGGAAGTACGAGACGTATCCGGTCTTCTCGATGACGCCGAGCTCGAGTCGGAGCCGGTCGAGGATCGCGGCGATGCCGGGGTGGTCGGTCCCGGTCGGGAGGACGGGTTCCGGGGTGGGTTCTCCCTCGGCGGCGGGGGCGGCTTTGGGCAGGAGGAAGTCGAGACGCCGGGGATCCTGCACGGCGTCGACGCGGATCTCGTTGCCCTCGACATGAGCCTCGATGCCGTAGCGTTTCCGGAGCCCATCACACAGGAGGTGTCTCAGGTAACCCTCGCGGGTCCAGACCTCCGGGGGTTGGAACACGGGGTAGTGCTCGGCTCCCTTGCCGTACTTGATCTCGAGCTGGCACTTCTCGGCGACCTCGACGGTGTTCTGGACCGCCTCGGGGGTCTCGGCGAACAGCGCCCGCATCTCGTCGGCCGAGCGCAGGTAGAACTGCTCGGGCTGGTAGCGCATGCGCTTGGCATCGGCCACCTGCGACTGGGTGCCGATGCAGATCAGGCAGTCGTGGGCCTTCCAGTGGCCGCGTTCGACGTAGTGGACGTCGTTCGAGGCGACAAGCTTGAGGCCGAAGTCCTTCGACCAGGGGATCAGCGACCGGTTGACCTTGGCCTGTTCGGGGATGCCGTGGTTCTGGAGTTCGAGGTAGTAGTTCTCGGGCCCGAGGACCTGCTTGAACCAGTCGATCGTGTCGCGGGCCTTCTTCTCGTCCCCCTTGAGGATCGATTCGGAGACCTCGCTGGCGAGGCACCCGGAGAGGGCGATCAGGCCGTCGGCGTGCTGGGCGAGGAGTTCCTTGTCGATGCGGGGCTTGTAGTAGAAGCCCTCGAGGTTGGCCGCGGTGACCAGGCGGACCAGGTTGTGGTAGCCGGTGGTGTTCTTCGCGAGGAGGACCAGGTGGTGGTAGACGTCCCGCATCCCAGCGCCGGGCTTCTTGTCGAGGCGGCTCCCCGGGGCGACGTAGACCTCGCAACCGATGATGGGCTTGATCCCGCGTTTGCGGGCGGCCTCGTAGAACTCGATGGCCCCGTGCATCACACCATGGTCGGTCATGGCGAGCGCCGGCAGCTTCAGGGCCGCGGCCTTGTCCATGAGCCGGTCCAGCCGACAGGCCGCATCGAGCAGCGAGTACTCGGTGTGGAGGTGCAGGTGGACGAAATCCGACGACGACATCGTCCCGACAGGTTCGGGTGGAAGCGGCGGGTGTCGAGAGCGGATTGTTCACCACGTGCCGTGGAGGCGTGGTGATGGCCGCGCTGGATGAGGCGCGAGCAGGGGAGGAGTCCCCGGCACTCCTATTCCGCCGTGTCGTCCACCGGGGTCGTCTTCCGGCGTCGGTAGACGACGGCGACGTTGCCGACCCGCTGGATCAGCTGGGATCCCGTGCGGCTGACGATCACGGGGACCAGTTCCTTCTTCTGGTCCTTGAGATCGTCGAACTTGAACTTCACCAGCTCGTGCTGGTCCAGGGCGAGATTGAGGGCCGTGTAGAACCCGTCCGACAGGCCCGCCTTCCCGATCTTCACGACGGGGTCGAGGTGCTGGGCCCGGGCCTTGAGGTCGCGGAGGTGGCGTCCCGACACGGAGGAAGGGGTCTCGGGAGCGGTGGATTCGGACATGAGGATGGGGCTAGAGGCGCTGGATCTTCTCGAGGAGGCCGGTGGTGGACTTGCCGGGGACGAAGGCGAGGAACGAGATCCGTCCGCCGCCCTCCTCGACGGCACGGCGCTCGTTCTGGTCGATGGTCTCGAGCGTGTAGTCGCCGCCCTTGACGTAGATGTCGGGCTGGACCCAGCCGAGGAACCGGGTCGCCCGCATCTCGGGGAAGATGCAGACAGCATCGACGCAGCCGATGGCGGCAATCACCCGGGCGCGGTCCAGCTCGGTGTTCAAGGGACGACTCGGTCCCTTGAGCTGGCGGACGCTGTCATCGCCATTGAGCCCGATGAGCAGGGCATCCCCGAGGGCGCGGGCGGACTCCAGATAGGCTACATGACCGGGGTGCAGGAGGTCGAAGCACCCATTGGTGACGACCAGTTTCCTGCCCACGGCCCGGAGCCCCGCCCGCCACGAGGGCAGGGTGGAGGCATCCAGGATCTTCGACTCGGAGCCCATGTGGAGGAATCCGGATCAGATGAACTCGTTGAACATCGCCTCGAGCAGCTCCTGGCGGCCGGATTCCAGGCCGGAGACGTTGCCGAGCTTGAGGGCATGGCGCTCGCAGTCGGCGAAGGTGGCCTTGCCGTCCTCGATCTTCTTGCCGATGCCGGAGTCCCAGGTGCGGTAGCGGTTCCGGACAAACGCATCGAGGCGCCCGTCGGCGCGGATCCTGGCCGCGATCTTCAGGCCGCGGGCGAAGGTATCCATGCCGGCGATGTGGGCCAGGAACAGATCCTCCTCGGTGAAGCTCTCGCGACGGACCTTCGCGTCGAAGTTCACGCCACCGTGCTTGAACCCGCCGTACTTCAGGACGGAGAGCATGGTCTTGGCGGTGAGGTAGAGATCGGTCGGGAACTGGTCGGTGTCCCAGCCCAGGAAGTAGTCGCCCATGTTGGCGTCGATCGACCCCAGCACGCCGGCGGCCCCAGCGACCTCGAGCTCATGCTCCATGGTCTTGCCGGCGAGCCAGGCGTGGTTGACCTCGATGTTCAGCTGGAAGTGCTCCAGGAGGCCGTATTCGCGGAGGAAGTTGAGGCACGAGGCGGCGTCGGAGTCGTACTGGTGCTTGGTCGGCTCCTTCGGCTTGGGCTCGATGAAGAAGGGGTTCTTGAAACCGATCTTCTTCTTGTAGTCGACGGCCATGTGCAGGAAGCGGCCGAGGTGGTCCAGCTCCCGCTTCATGTCGGTGTTGAGCAGGGAGGCGTAGCCCTCGCGGCCGCCCCAGAAGACGTAGCCCTGTCCGCCGAGCTCGTGGGTCCAGTCCATGGCCCGCTTCACCTGGGCGGCGGCGAAGCAGAAGACGTCGGCGTTGCAGCTCGTGGCGGCGCCGTGCATGTAGCGCGGGTGGACGAAGTTCTGGGCGGTGCCCCAGAGGAGTCGGACGCCGGTGTCGCGCTGCAGCTTCTTGAGCTCGCGTCCCACGGCGTCGAACTGGGCGTTCGCCTCGCGCAGGTTTTTCCCGTGCGATGCGAGGTCGCGGTCATGCCAGCAGTAGAACGGGATGCTGAGCTTGGTGGCGAACTCGAAGAACGCGTGGGCGCGCGAGATGGCGTCCTTGGTCGTGCACTCGCCGGTGTTCCAGGGGCGGTTGGCGGTGCCACCGCCGAACATGTCGGCTCCGGTCCCGCGCATCGTGTGCCAGTACACGGCGGCGAACCGCATGTGGTCCCGCATCGTGCGGCCCTCGACGAGTTCGTCGGCGTTGTAGTGCTTGAAGGCGAGGGGGTTGGTGGAGCCGGGGCCTTCGAAGCGGATGGTCCCGATCTTGGGGAAGAATTGTTTGGCCATGATGACGGAAGGAAAATGGGCGGGCAGCCTAGGCGCTTGCCGCGCTGGGCGGAAGCGGTTTTCGGGGAGCGGGGGTGGACGGGTCGAGCCCGGGTTCGGGTCGACCGGATTCAGAGCTTCCCGAGCAGCTCGAGCCAGCGCTTCCAAGCCTTCTCCCGGGCGCTCCGGTTGCCGGCGTTGCCGTCCGGTGCCTCCCCGGCACGCATGAAACCATGGCCGGCTCCGGCGTAGGTCACGGGGACGTAGGTCTTGCTGGCCGCCTTCATCAGTTCCTCGGCGACCGGGATGGTGGAGTTCACCCGCTCATCGTTCTCTGCGTAGAAACCGTAGACCGGCACGGTGATGCGGCGGATGTCCTCCGGCAGCGTCGGGCTGGCTCCATAGAACGGGAATGCCGCCTTGATCCGGGTGTTGCGGGTGGCGAAGCGGAACGTCTGGGCCCCGCCCCAGCAGAAGCCTGCAACCGCGATCTTGCCATTGGCCGCGGGCAGCCCGGAGACGTAGCCCACCACGGCGTCGAGGTCGGCGACGACCTGGTCCGGGGGCAGACTGCTCACGGCTTTCCGGGCGGTGTCGGTTCCGGTGAACCCGGCGGTTCCCTTGCCATCCGTCCCCAGGCCGGAGAGGAGGTCGGGGGCGATCGCGATGTAGCCCGCCTCCGCCAGTTGGTCGGCGACCCCGCGGACCCAATCGGTCAGGCCGAAGATCTCATGGATGACGACGACGGTCGTGGCCTTCTCCTTCCGTTCCGGGAAGGCGATGAAGCAGGAGACCTTCCGCTCCCCGTTCTTCACGTCGATCCACTCCATGTGGCGTGGGGATTTCTCCAGACGGGCCTTGGCCCAGTCCTGGGCCTGGAGCAGTCCGGCGAGCAACAACGACACGGTGAACAGGAGCGTCCGATTCATGGTGCCGTGAGGTTAGGACCACGGGTGGTTCCTGTGAACTGGTGAATCGATGGCCGGGCCGGGAGGCGGGAGCCGGGCATCGAGACTGGACGGCATGCCCGGGATTTCCCCCGGTGTCGTCCACCGCGTCAGGGCGTGTTGGTCCCGACGAGGAAGGTGCGCGACCGCGGTGGGTGGGGCAGCGGGGGCGGCTGGACGGCATTGACGAGGTCGCGCCAGGTGGTGCGCTCGGCAGGAGTCATGAGCTGCCACTGGGACAGCGCCTGCACGAACTGGGCGCGCTCGGGAGCGGTCAGGGTGATGTAGCGCCGGATGCCTCGGATCACCCGGGCCCGCTGGTCCGGGGGAAGACTGGAGAATTGCGAGAGGGTTGCCTCCATCTGGCGCCGCTCGGCGGCGGGGACCGAACCCAGGACACGCGCCTGGTCCTGGTCCGACAGGTCGAAGAACCGCTGGAAATCCTTGAGCTTCCGGGTCCGCTCCTCGGCTGGAAGCTGCTGCCAGCGGTCCAGGGCCGCCTGGAGATCGGGCGGGTTCCTGGAAGATCGGGGCGTTGCCGGGGCAGTGGAAGCTGCGGATCCGTGGGTGTCTGTGGAACGGGTCGAGGTCGATGCCAGGATCCGCTGCTGGGTCAGGAGTTCCTGCTGTCGATCGGGCGGGAGACGGTCCCAGGCCTGGAGTCGGTCCTCGACGAATGGGCGGATCGCGGCCGGGGTCTGGGCGAGCAGGTCGGGTCGACGTTCCTTCGGCTCACCGATCACCTGGAGGAGGAAGTGTTGGAGTTCGGCGATCTGGAGTCGGCGTTCCCGGACCTCGGGGGGCAGGATCTCGAATTCCCGGAGCTTGGCCTCGATGACCTTCCTCGCCTTTTGGGGGCGTTGGGACAGGTAGTGCTCCCGCTGGGCCGCCGGGGCCGAAAGCAGGGTGCGGAAGACCTCGGTGGGCGAGGGCCGCACGGCAGGGGGCATTGGCGCCGAAGGCCGGGTCTCGGCTCCGCGGGCGGCGGAAAGCCCGAGGGTGACGGTCAGGATCAGAAGGGACAGGAGCCGTGCCATTTCAGGGAGTGGTCAGGGCGGCCATCAGCTCCAGATCCCCGGGCTCTGGACGGCTCTCGAGCCATTGGATGGCCTCGAAATCCGCGAGGGCATCGACCCCGGGCAGGGCGGTGGCCTCCGAGACGATCAGGACGTTGTGGGCGAGGGCCGACCGCTGGGTCGACTGGAGCCGCAACCCCACGAGCGCGATGCAGGCGATGGCCAACGAAGCCCAGGCCGGACGCCACGCCATCCAGGAGGTCCACCCGTTCCGTCGAGCCGCCCTCTGGGCTTGCTGGTCCTCCAGATGGATCGCTTCGAGGACCCGGCTGGCGAGGTTGGAGGCCACGGGGGCCGGGGGCAGGGTGTCGAGGAGTCGGTTCAGCCGGCACTCCTCCTCCAGCTGGACCGGGTCCACCGCGGGATTCCTGCCAAGCCGGGACAGTTCTTCCTGGGAGGCCTTTCCGGAATGGAGTCGTTCCATCCAGTCGGGGATCTGCGGGTCGGGATGCATGATCGGTGGAGTCAAAAACCGGGGTCTGGGGAAAGTTGCGTCAGGAGGGGGTCCAGGTGCCGGAGCGGAGGTAGGGTTTCAGCCGGGCCTTGAGGACCTCGCGTCCCCGGTGGATGAGCGACTTGGTGGCCTGGACGGAGGTGTCCAGCACCCGGGCGATCTCCTCGTAGCTGAGCTCCCCTTCCCGGCAGAGGAGGATGGCGGTGCGCTGTTTCTCCGGAAGATCCCGCAAGGCGGCCTCGATGAGCGCTTCGAGTTCGGACCGTGTGGCCTGCTCGGTGGGTTCCTCGGTCTGGGGGCCCGGGATCTGTCGGAGCGGGTGGTCCTCGAACTCCGGATGTGGGGTGTCGAGGGAGTCGGCCGGGTGGCGGGCCCTGCGACGGATCTCGTTCAGCGTCAGGTTCCTCGCGAGGGTGAACAGGAAGGTGCTGAAGCGTGCGGTGGGCTGATACCGTGCCGAGGCCTTCCAGAGCTGGATGAAGACGCCCTGCGTGAGGTCCTCCGCCTCGGCGGGGTCGGGGAGCGATCGGTGGATGAAGTTCATCACGGGCTGCTGCCAGCGCGTGATGAGTTCCCGGAGCGCCTCCTCGCCCTCCGATCCGCCGCCCCGGATCCGTCGCATCAGCTCGGTGTCGGGTGTCGGGGGCGGTTCGGGCATGGTTCTGTTTCCTGCGGCGATGGGGGCGAGTCTCAACCCTGGGAGTCCAACTCTCAACCTTCTCCGATCACCCCTTGCCCCGGGCGTGGTTCTTCCCGCAGGTTTTCCGCCGTTGGACGCCCGAACCCTCCTATCAAAGATCGAGGCCAACGCCTCGCGTCGCCTCCCGATCCCTCCCGGACGCAAGCCGGCGGAGGAGCTGAAGCGCTACGGCGGGTTCCTGAAGGAGGAGTCGGCACGCCTCCGCATCCTGCATCGCGCCGGGGCGGGTGGACTCGATGTCGCCCGGGCCCGGTCCGCGGTCATGGACCTCCTGATCCGACACATCTTCGACGCCGTCCGGAAGGCATTCCCGCCGAAGGGCAAGGCCCCGCGTCTGGCACTGGTGGCCTATGGCGGCTACGGCCGGGGCGAGTTGAATCCCCTCAGCGACATCGACCTCATGTTCCTCTACGAGGCCGGCGGGGGGCAGCCGGCCGAGGTGACCCTCGGGGACTGGACCAGTGCGCTGCTCTACGCCCTCTGGGACATCGGGTTGAAGGTGGGACACTCCGTGCGGACGATCGACGACTGCATCCGCCTGGCGAACCAGGACATGCAGTCCAAGACCGGCATGCTGGAGTCGCGTCTGGTCGCCGGGGATGCCCGGCTCGAGGCCCAGCTGCGACGCCGGTTCCTGCAGGAATGCGTGAAGGGGCACGTCGAGGAATACCTCGCCCAGCGACTGGAGGACCAGGCCCGACGCAGGTCCCGGCATGGCGACTCGGCGGCGATGCAGGAACCGACCATCAAGAACGGGTGTGGCGGGCTGAGGGATTTCCAGAACCTGCTCTGGATGGCGTTCTTCAAGCTGGGCTACCGCTCCACTGCGGAGCTCCAGGAGAACGGGCTGATCAGCTCGCGGGAGCGCAAGCAGCTCGACGCGGCGCATGACTTCCTGCTGAGGACCCGCAACGAGCTCCACTACACGGCGGGATCCGCCTCCGACGTGCTGACGGCCCCGGTGAAGGCGAGCGTCGCCTCGGGCCTCGGATACACCGAACGGTCGGCCCGGGTCCGGGTGGAGCACTTCATGCGGGACTACTACACGCATGCCCGCAACGTCTACCTGATCACCCGGACCCTCGAGCAGCGCCTGGCCCTGGGCCGCCCCGTGGTCCCGCGGGGCCGGGGTGCGAAGACCCGTCGGCCCGTCCCGCCTGAGGGACAGGAGCTCGATGGATTCCTCGTGGTCGGGCAGCAGCTCACGGCGCCCTCCCGGACCATCTTCCGCGAGGATCCGAACCGTCTCATCCGGGCCTTCCTCTATTCCCAGCAGCGGGGGCTCCAGATCCATCCCGATCTCGCCCAGATGCTCCGACAGCTGGTCGACGAGGGACGGGTGGACGGGGCCTTCCGTCAGGATCCAGGCGTCCACACGTCCTTCCTCGAGATCCTCGCCCAGCGGGGCAACGTCGCCCCCGTCCTCCGGGCCATGCATGAGGTCGGGTTCCTCGGCCGGCTCATCCCGGAGTTCGGTCGCATGACCAACCTCGTCCAGCACGAGTTCTACCACCAGTATGCCGTCGACGAGCACACGCTGGTGACCCTTCAGAAGCTGGACTCCATCTGGCTTGGCAACGGACCGCTTGCGGGCAACTACGCGGCGGTGCTGCCCGAGATCGAGCGTCCGGAGGTCCTCTACCTGGCGCTGCTGCTCCACGACTCCGGGAAGGCGTTCCCGGGGCGTCCCCATGAGCTGGTCGGCGGCGAGCTGGCGATCCGGGTCGCACGGAGGCTCCATCTGGACGGAGCGACCACCCACACGCTGCGCCTGCTGATCGAGCTCCACCTCGAGATGGTGAAGACGTCGCAGCGGCGCGACCTCGAGGATCCGGCGGTCATCCGCCAGTTCGCCGCGGAGGTCCAGACCCAGGAGACGCTGGCGATGCTGACCCTCCACACCCTGGCCGATTCGCTGGGCACGAGCGACTCGCTGTGGAATGGCTTCAAGGACATGCTGCTCCGGACCCTGTACTTCAAGGCCCGGGGTGTCCTGGCCGGCGCCACGGAGTTCCTGGAGGTCGAGCGGCGCCAACGGGAGCTGCTCCAGCGCGAGGTCACCGCGATCCTGCCGAAGACGTTCTCGCCCGACGAGATCCAGGCGCATTTCGATGGCATGCCGAGCCGGTACTTCCAGATCCATGACGCGCGCTGGATCGCCCGGGATCTCACCCTGGTGCACCGGTTCATGCACCTCCAGCTGACCGAGGATGACCGCGCGCTGGAGCCGGCGCTGGTGTGGACCGAGGAGACGGACCGCGGCTATGCGGGCGTGCATGTCTGCACCTGGGACCGCGCGGGGCTCTTCTCCAAGCTCACCGGTGGCCTGGCGGCGGCCGGGCTGAACATCCTCACGGCCCAGATCTTCACGCGGGCCGATGACATCGTGCTCGATGACTTCTACGTCGTGGACGCCCGCACCGGGGAACCTCCGGAATCCCAGGTCCGCCAGCGGTTCGAGCGCATCGTCACCGATGTGCTGGCCCGGGGGGTGGACCCGGAGAAGGCCCTTGCAAAGGTCCAGAAGTACCCGCCGCTCTACCGGTCCGTGGGCGAACGCATCCCCACCCTCGTGAGGGTCGACAACCGCATCTCCGAGGACTTCACGGTGGTCGATGTCGAGGCGGAGGACCGGGTCGGCCTGCTGTTCGCGATCGCCCAGTCGCTCCATGAGCTGGGGCTCGACGTGACGTTGGCGAAGATCGTCACCGAGAAGGGGGCGGCGATGGACACCTTCTATGTGCTCGACGGGGGACAGAACAAGGTGACGGATCCCGACCGGATCCTTTGCATCGAGACCCGCATCCGGGACGCCGTGGCCTCGGTCTTGGGGGCTTGAGATCCGAAACCAGGGGTCAGGGGATGGCGGTTGACCGGTGCCTTGCGAACCGGGTGCGCGAGCACCCCCCAAGGTAGGGATCCGCTCCTTTGGATCCCCATCTTCCCGGCGAGGGGTTGGCGGATGTGTCGGTCGGGATCCTCGGACGCGTTGGTCCATCCGATCACGGTGTCGTGTGGATCGGAGCGCAGCGGAGGGATCGAGACGGGGGTTGAGGGAGCACCTCTCCGGGGGCGCTGTCGCGCCCCGTGCTGCAGGGCACTGCAGCACCCACCGGGGACAATCTTCCCCCAGTCCCCAAATCTGGCGATGGTGGAGGTGGGTCGGCGTCTGCTCCACTCGATGGATGCGCAGACGGGATTCTCCCCCCGAGGTCGATGTGCGACAGATCCGATCCTCACCGTGAAAAGCCATCGGAAACGCCTGGGGTTGACGTATGTAATCAATTGTTTGATCCACCTGCCGAAGGCCCTGGAGGAACACCCTGTGAGCGAGCCGATCAGGATCCCAAAGACGACGCCCACACCCCATCTCGGCAGCCAC
>JBDLQQ010000174.1:0-4029 GCA_039800465.1 Verrucomicrobiota bacterium | reverse complement strand
GTCGGGTGCCGTGGTGGCGGCGCGCAGAAGGTAGTCGCCGAACCGCTGAAGGAAGATCCCGCTCCACTTGGCGTACTCGGCATCGATGTGGTCCTCGAGTTCCTTCCGGGCCTTGCCAAGGCGCTCCTCGAACTCAGGGCCGCCAGGCACCGTCTTTGGATCCTCGATCAATGGCATCACATGGGGGCGTTCTGTGGAGGCGAACACCCCGTACAGGCCGTAGTAGTCGGCCATCGAGATGGCGTCGTACTTGTGGTCGTGACACCGGGCGCAGGCGACGGTGAGCCCGAGGAATCCGCGGCTGACGGTGTCGATCTGGTCGTCGATCTGGTCGTGGCGGTTGTTGTCGAACAGGCGCCCGAGCGTCAGGAAGCCCATGGCGGCGAGACGCCAGGGTTCGACCGGAGGTGTGGCGAGGTCGGCGGCGATCTGGTCCCGGACGAACTCATTGAAGGGCAGGTCCTCGTTGAACGCCCGGACGACATAATCCCGGTAGGTGTAGGCGAAGGGGCGGAGGGCATCCCTGCCGTAGAGGAGGACGAGGTCCTTGGTGTCGGCGTACCGGGCCACGTCCAGCCAGTGGCGTCCCCAGCGCTCCCCGTAGCGGGGGTTGGCCAGGAGGTCGTCGATCACCCGGGCGCGGGTTGCTGGCGAGTCCTGGGCCTGGAACCGCTGGAGCTCCTCGAAGGTCGGCGGCAGGCCGATGAGGTCGATGCTGACGCGACGCAGCCAGGTACGGGCATCCGTGGCGGGAGCCAGGGTTTGGCCTTGTGCCTCGAGCGAAGCCTGGATGAAGGCGTCCACCGGATTGGCGACACGGTCCGTGGCGCGGACCCGGGGGACGGGGGGTGACGTCAGGGGTTTGTAGGCCCAATGGGAGGCGGGGTCGGGTCGGGAAGGGGATGGGGCAGGTGGAGTGGAGGGGCGTGTCTCGGCGCCGAGGAGTGCGACAGGGTCCAGCCACAGGAGGGCGAGCAGACCCAGCGTGGCAGCGATCCGGGCCGGTGCCTTGGCCACCCAGTGAGCTGGGGCAGGGAGGAGGCCCGGGATTGTGGACGTTTGGATCACGGAGACGGTGAGGGCGAAGGCGAGGGTGACGACTCCTTCGGCGACCGGGAGGGACGTCTTGGAGGCCTGGGTGATTCAGGCTGGTTCGTCCGGTAGGCGGAGCGGAAGAGCCAATGCCGTTTGAAGAGGGTCTCAAGCGTCACGGCGAGCGAGGCGACATCCCGGGTCAGGAGGTCCGCATTCCGCACGAGGTTGGTGTTGCTCTGCAGCTGGAGGTTGACGTTGCTGAGGGTGGTGCCGACCTCGGCCATCCGCAGGTTCAGGTTGCTCAGGGTGAGTCCGATGGGGCCGGAGCCGGGGTTCAGGTTCGAGAGGGTCGTGGTGAGCTGCGCATTCAGGTTGGTGGGGACCAGCAGGTTGCCGATCCCACCCGGGGTGCGCAGCAGGGGATCGACGGCCTGCAGTGTGCCTCGGACATCGCCCATGAGCCCCTCGACCTTCGGGAGCGTGTCGCGCAGGGAAAGCATGAGCAGGTCGAGGTTCTTGAGCGAGGTGTTGACCTGATTGGTGAGGCCAAAGATGCCCGGCAATGCGGCATTCACGGCATTGGCGATGTCGGTCAGGCGTTGTTGGATCGGGAAGGCCTCCTCGGCGGGCAGCCAGAAGCCGTTCTTGGACTTCTCCAAGGGGGCGTAGGTCCGGTTGGTGAGGCTGGGTTCGTATCGGAAGGCGTCCGAGAGCATCAGCATCGGCTGGTCTTTCGCCGTCTTGACCGAGGGGAGACCTGACCGGCCGCGGGTGACCTCCAGGCTCCGAGCCCCCAACAGGTCGCCGGCACCGACCCGCACCACCGAATCGGTCAGGATGTATCCCTGATAGGGATCCCGGACCTTGAATCCAATGAAGACGTTGTAGTTGTTGGTGGCGTACCAGGGGTCCATGGGCATCTGATCGACGAGTGTCACCTCGCCGATGTTGAAGCCCATCATGGTGACCTGGGTTCCGACCTGGACCCCGGTGGCGTCGCCCACGTAGGTGTAGAAGGGGACCTTGGTGAGGAACCAGCCGCGTTCGATGGCGGTGTGGCGGACGAAGTAGGCGAAGACGCCCACCATGAGGATCCCGGTGATCAGGAGGAAGACGCCGACGAGACGCTCCACCCGTCCGAGGCGGGTTCGCAGTTGCGGGGTCAGGTCATGCAGGGCCATGGGAGGTGCTGGATCGGGGTTCTCGTGCGAGTTCTAGGCCGGTACGCAGGGCTAGGGGTGACGGACCAGGGGGTTATCATGGCTTCCTTGGATGCCGGGCGTTCGGGTGGGTGGCAGAATCAGCAGACGGCTGTTCTCGAGGTGGGCTCGCTGGGGCTGCGGCTGGATCCCGATGCGTGGAGCGTCCGTGGTCTCGATCAGGGTCATCGGGCGGTGTTTGAGGAGCGGGTGTCCCTGGCGCAGTCGGATCAGGAATCCCTGCCACCACTCTGAATGGGTTTCGTCCATGCCCACCGTGGGATTGTCGAGGAGCAGGACTTCCGGGTCGAGGCTGAGGGCCCGCGCGAGGGCGACCCTCTGGGCCCAGGCGCGGCCGATCCGGCCCGCCGGGGCGTCGGCGAGGCGTTCCAGATCGAGCGTCTCGATCCACGGCCAGACCTGTTCGATGGCCTCGGGCAGCGTGCTGTTCCTGTGGTATCCGATCGGCAGGGCGATGTTCTCGGCCACTTTCCGGTCCCGGAGCAGCCGTCCGCCGCCCTCGAAGACCAGGCCGACTCGGGGGACCCAGCCCGGCGGCTTGGGGGCGCCGGCCACCACCGGATCCCCGAATGAGGTGATCGTCCCGGCTACCGTCGGGATCAGTCCGGCGAGGCTGAGCAGAAGCGCCGTCTTGCCGCTTCCATGTGCCCCTGTGACTTCCCACCAGTCGCCGGTGAATACCGTCCAGTCGACGCCTTCGAGCAGCGGGAGGCTGTCGTCCGGACGCCGGATCCCCACGCTGTTGAGTCGGATGATGGGGCTCGGGTTCATCCGGGAAGCAGGAGGGTGATCACGAGGAACACGGCATCGAGGACCAGGAAGGCCACGACGCTGTGGGCCACCGTGCGGGTGGCAGCGCCCGGGACTTCCTCGAGTCGAAGTGGACGGGAGAGCCCCTGATAGCAGGCGATCAGGGCGCCGCAGGACCCAAATGCGAGGGTCTTGAGGCCGAGGACTGGGAAATCGAACCAGTGGAGGGCGCCGACGATGCGGCCGAGGTAGTCTCCGGCCGTGACCGGCAGGTTGGCACCGAAGCAGAACAACCAGCCACTCAGTGCTGCGAAGATCTGGAGGTAGACCGTGAGCGACATCACAGCGAGGGTTATCCCGACGACCCGAGGCACCACGAGGTAGTGGACGGGGTCGATCCCAAGCGCCTCGAGAGCCTCGACCTCGCCGAGGGCCCGGGAGGTCCCGAGTTCGACCACCGTGGGGGTGCCGACCCGGGCCAGGACCACGAGGGCGGCTCCGAGGGGTGCCAGTTCTCGAAAGATCACCGTGACGAACAGGCTTCCGATCAGGGAGGTCTGTCCGACCCGGGTGAGGATCGAGAGGGTCTGTCCGACGATGGCGAACCCGAGGGCCATGCCCACCACGGCGATGATGGGCAGCAGGAGGATCCCGGCCTGGACCAGCTGGGTCCGGATCAGGGGATGGATGATCCGATGGGCGGTTCCGGCACGTGTGAGGATCACTCCGGTGGTGATCAGGGTGAACGCGGTGAGGCGTCGGGTCGTGTCGAGGAACGACAGCACCCGGAGTCCGAGGGATTCCATGAGTGCCTGGAGGTCGCGCCCAGCCTGGAGCATGGCGGAGGTTAGGAAGGTCGTGGTCCGGCGGCAATGTCGGCGAGCTCCAGACTCGGCGGCGGGCTCGATGCCCGAGGCGCCGGGTTGAACCCGGCATGGGACTCGCTAGCTTGTGGACGTGATCCCGAGACTCGTTTTGATCCTCCTGTTGGTTGGATCCTTGGTGTCGGGTTGGGCCCAGTCCT
>JBDLQQ010000173.1:0-3972 GCA_039800465.1 Verrucomicrobiota bacterium | reverse complement strand
GCCGATCAGGCGATCGCCTCGGTGATCAGCTCGCCGTGGACGTCGGTCAGCCGATGGTCCCGGCCGCCCGAGCGGAAGGTCAGTCGACGATGGTCGACGCCCAGCTGGTTCAGCATGGTCGCGTGGAGGTCGTGGATCTGGCACTTCCGGTCGACCGCTCGATAGCCGAACTCGTCGGTCGACCCGATGATCGTGCCCCCTCGGATCCCCCCGCCCGCCATCCAGACCGAGAACGCGAACGGGTTGTGGTCGCGCCCGTTGGACCCCTGGGCGAACGGGGTCCGGCCGAATTCACCCGCCCAGACGATCAGGGTCGACTCCAGCAGGCCGCGACGCTTGAGATCGAGGATCAGGGCCGTGATCGGCTGGTCGACGGCGCGGGCGTTCGCCTCGTGGCCGGCCTTCAGGTCGCTGTGCTGGTCCCACCGGTCGCCGATCGTCCGGGGACAGGTGACCTCGATGAACCGGACCCCGCGCTCGACCAGCCGCCGGGCCAGGCAGCATTCCCGGGCGTAGATCCGCGTGGGCTCGAACGGACTGTCGAACCCGTATAACGCCCTGGTCTCGGCACTCTCCCCGTCGAGGGCCGAGAGCTCGGGCACGGCCGACTGCATCCGATAGGCGAGCTCGTGGTTGGCGATGGCGCTCTCGATGGCCTCGGCCCCGGTCTCATGGGCGAAGGCCGAGTCCAGGCGGGCGATCAGCTGGCGCTTCCGCGACTGGACCGATGCGGAGTCGCGCGGGGCGGCGTCGGCGATGGCCTCGCCCTGGGGGCGGAGGATCGAGCCCTGGTGGCGCGCCGGCAGGAATCCCGCCGAGAAGCAGTCCAGCCCCCCTGGCGGGATCAGGCCGCCTTCCACCACGACGAACCCGGGCAGGTTGTCGTTCTCGCTGCCCAGGCCGTAGGACGTCCAGGCCCCCATCGACGGTCGACCCGGGATGCCGAGGCCGGTGTGCAGGAAGTAGTTCGCGTTGGTGTGCTCGCTGAACTCGCTGGTCATCGAACGGATGACGCACAGCTCGTCGGCCACCTTCCGGAGGTTGGGGAAGAGGTCGGAGATCGGGATCCCCGACTGGCCGCATTCCTGGAACGCCCAGGGCGACGCGAGCGTGTTGCCGTTGTTGTTGAACTGGGTGGGCGCCATCGGCAGCGGGAACGGCTTGCCGTTGTAGTCGACCAGGCGCGGCTTCGGATCGAACGTGTCCATCTGCGCCGGTCCACCGTCCTGGTAGAGGAAGATGACGCTGCGGGCCTTGGCCCGGGAATGGGTGGCGGACAGGGCCCGGTCGTCCCGGGACGAACCCGCCGCGGCTGCGATCTGGGCGGTGTGGGACCCGAACAGCCCCGCGAGGGCCCAGAGGCCGAGTCCACTGCCGGACGCGGACAGCATCTCACGGCGGCTCAGCGGGGTGGGGCGGATCCGTCCGCAGGGCGGCATGTGGGGGTGGTTCATCGGAGGAAGACGAATTCCTTGGAGGCGAAGAGCGAGTGGGTGAGAGCCGCGTACGCCGCGCGCTCCCGGGCGAGGGGCGGCTGGCCGGTGGCCGAGGCCCGTTCGGCCTCGAGGAACTCCAGTGCGGCCTGGACCTCCTCGGGACGGGGCCAACGGGCGAAGGCCGAGAGCCAGAGCTGCTCGATCCGCGCCCGATCCTGTTTCGGCGAGGGGGTTGCCGCGGTGCCCTCGTCAGGGAGGAGGCTCTCCGCCCATCGGCGGGCGATGAGGTGGACCAGTTCGCCGTTCATGAGGGCGAGGGACTGGGCTGGAACGTTGGAGGCATGGCGCCGACCACAGGCGGTTGCGGGCGCGGGTTGGTCGAAGGCCTGCAGGAAGGGATCGAGGAAGTTGCGCCGGGTCTCGAGGTACACGCTGCGCCGGAGGTCGCCGTCCACCGGACCCGAGGCCCCGGGGCGTCCGCGGCCCTGCATGTGTTCGGTCAGGCGGGCCTTCACGCTGTGGCCACCGACCCGGCGGTCGAGATGTCCCGAGGCCGACAGCAGGGCGTCCCGGATCTCCTCGGCGTCGAGGCGTCGCACTGGCAGCGGGGACCAGACCTCACCGGGTGTCTCACCCGGATCCGCCGCCGCCCGATAGGCGTGGGAGAGGGTGATGTCCCGGACCAGCTGCTTGATCGTCTGCCCCTGGGCGAGCCTCGAGGCGAGGTGGTCCAGAAGCTCCGGGCTCCACGGCGTGCCACCCAGTTGACCGAAGTCGTCGGGTGTCTCGACGATCCCGCGTCCGAAGAGCTTGAGCCAGATGCGATTGGCCGTGGTGCGCCAGAAGAAGGGACGACGCGGGTCGGTCAGGGCGGCGAGCAGGGCGCGTCGACCACTGCCCTCGACCGGCGTGGGCTGGGTCTCTCCCAGCACGGAGAGCCGGGCCAGCGGGGCGGGTTCGCCGTAGCGACGGGCGGCACCGCGGACATGGACCCGTTCGTCGATGGGGCCTCCCTCGTCGGCAATCAGCGCCCGGATGGGCGGCGCGCACGCCAACAGGGTGTCGCGGCTCTCGACCGCCTTCTGGCGGGCCTCGGCGAGTCCGGGCGCCGAGGCGTTCATCCCGGTGGCGGGTCCATCGGCGTCCCATTGCTCGACCGGCGGTGGGGTGGGGGTGTCGGACGCGAGGATTGCATCGACCTCGATCCAGCCGGGGCCGTCGTCCTCGATCTCGAAGTGGACTCGTTCCCCCTGGTATCGCGAGAAGTCGAAGGTCTCGATGCGCCACGCGAGGTCCCGCGGATCCTTGGCGGCATCGGCTCCTTCGGCCTTTGGAAGCCGTCGACGGTACCCCTCGAAGAGCAGGCCGACGTGTTTATCGAGCCAGTAGTTGTCGATCACCGCCCGGAACGGTGCGTCGCTGCCGCGGATTCGAAGATGGAGGTAGCGGCTGTGGATCGGGTAGTCGGCGGAGCGCGCGCTGCCGGTCAGGGCGGTGGCCAGTCGGGCGCTGTCGAGGGTGCCGGTCTCGGCGGCACGGAGTCCTCCGGAAGCATCGAGGGCGACGAGCGATCGGGCGCCATCGAAGGCGTGTCCGGACCGCGACCATCCCGCGCCGCCGCGGGCGACGTCATCCAGCACGGTGACGTTCGTCTGGGACGGGATGGGATGGGTGGCAGCGACCGCTCTGGAGATCCGGCTCGCAGTCTCGAGGGCCTGACGGGCGGCCTCGGAGTGTTCGGGCATCCGGGGGTCGGCATCGACGAAGCCCTCGATCCGACGGGTATTCCGGGCGACGCCGTACAGCGCGTAGAAATCGCGGGTCGGGATGGGATCGAACTTGTGGTCGTGGCACCGGGCGCACGCGATGGAGAGGCCGAAGAGGCTGCGGCCGGCGACATCGACCGCACCGGCGAGGCGATCGGCCTCATCCTGGCGGACATCCACGGGAGCGTGGGTTGCCGGACCGAGGAACCACCACGCGGTGCCGAGCGGTGCGGCATTGGGAAGTCCCAGGCCGGGCCGGGGCGGCATCAGGTCGCCGGCGATCTGTTCCGCGACGAAGCGGGCCGGGGGCAGGTCGGCGTTGAACGCCTCGACCACGTAGTCCCGATAGCGCCAGGCGTAGGGGATCTCGAAGTCGAACTCATGGGCCATGGTCTCGGCGAACCGGGCGAGGTCGAGCCAATGGCGGCCCCAGCGCTCGCCGAACGACGGGTCGGCCAGGAACCGGTCCACCCACTGGGCGTCGCGCCCGGGTGACGCATCGGACACGAATGCCTGGATCTCCGCAGGGGTCGGGGGCAATCCGCGGAGGTCGAAGGAGAGCCGACGCAGCCAGGCGACGGGATCGACATCCCGCTTCGGGGCTTTCCGTTGGGCGGCCTCACGGTGGGCGAGGACGAAGGTGTCGAGGGTCCCTCGGCTCCAGGCACCCTCGTGGACTGCGGGGACTGGGGGATCCTGGAGCGGGCGGAACGCCCAGGGTTCGGCGTAGGCGGCGCCGGCGGCGATCCATTGCTCGAGGGTCCTCACCT
>JBDLQQ010000172.1:0-8745 GCA_039800465.1 Verrucomicrobiota bacterium | reverse complement strand
CGCGATCCGCTGGAACAGCACAACCTGATCGCCGATCCGCGCTTCGCCCCGCAGCGCCGCCGGATGGAGCGGGACCTCGAGAGGCTCTCGCGTCGGATCGGGCCGGATTCCATGCCCGTCTACGAGGGCATCACCAACGTGCTGCCGAAGTACTGATCCGGGAGATTGGGTTTCCAATGCACGACAACGCCATGCTTCGCCTCTCCATCCGCCGGTGGTTGACAGGACTGCTCGCCGCGGCCGCGGGCTTCTCCGCCTGCGCCCAGCTGGTCCTGACCGAGTTCCTGGCCAGCAACGGCGGTGGGCTCGTCGACGTCGACGGGGATTCCTCCGACTGGATCGAGATCCACAACCCGACCACCAGCGCGGTGGACCTGAAGGACTGGTCGTTGACGGACGACCCGGCGTTGCCGGCCCAGTGGAAGTTCCCGGCCATCCGACTGGACCCCGGTGCCTACCTGGTCGTGTTCGCCTCCGGCAAGGACCGGACGGATCCAGGCGCGCAGCTGCACACCCGCTTCAGCCTGGCGGCCAGCGGGGAATACCTCGCGCTGTTCCCGCCCGAGTCGACCGTGCCGGCCACGGAGTTTGCGCCCGGGTATCCGGCCCAGAAGCCCAACATCTCCTTCGGACTGCAGGGTGGTCAGCAGCGTTTCTTCGACCCGCCGACCCCGGGGGCGGCCAACGGGGCTGGCTTCGCGGACTTCGTGGGCGACACCAAGTTCAGCCACGACCGCGGGTTCCATGAGCAACCGTTCGATGTGGTGATCGGCACGCGCACGGCGGGTGCCACGATCCGCTACACCACGAATGGGACGCCGCCATCGCTGGGCAACGGCTTCACCTACACGGGCCCGATCCCCATCCGCAGCACCACCGTGATCCGTGCGGCGGCCTTCAAGACCGGTCTCCAGCCCAGCGGCGTCGACACCCACACCTATCTGTTCCTCGCCGACGTGATCCGGCAGGCCTCGAATGGTGCTGCTCCTCCGGGGTGGCCCACGTCGTGGGGTGCCAATGTCCGCGACTACGGCATGGACCCGGACATCGTGAACTCGCCGCTCTATCGTGATGAGATTATCCCGGCGCTGAAATCGCTCCCGTCCTTCTGTGTGGTCACCGACCTGAACCACCTGTTCAACAGTGCGACCGGCATCTACGCCAATCCGGGCCAGGACGGCCGCGACTGGGAACGGCCCATCTCGCTCGAACTGGTGCATCCCGACGGCAGGGAAGGCTTCCAGGTCAATGCCGGCATCCGCATCCGTGGCGGGTTCTCCCGGAGCACCGGCAATCCGAAGCACGCGCTCCGGTTCTTCTTCCGAGAGGAGTATGGTGCGGCCAAGCTTCAGTATCCGCTCTTCGGCGACCGGGGCGCGGACGAATTCGATGCGATCGACCTGCGCACGTTCCAGAACTACTCGTGGAGCTTCCAGGGCGATTCACGGGGAGTCTTCATCCGCGACCAGTTCAGTCGCGACACCCAGCTGGCCATGGGCCGTCAGGGCGAGCGGGGCGACTACTACCATCTCTACATCAACGGCATGTACTGGGGCCTCTTCAACACCTGCGAGCGTCCGGAGGCCGCCTATGCCGCCACCTACTACGGCGGCAGGAAGGAGGACTGGGACGTGATCAAGGTCGAGGCGGGCCCCTACGCGATCAATGCGACCGATGGCGACCTGCAGGCGTGGACCCGGCTCTACAATGCCGCCCGGGCCGGCCTGACCAACGAGGCCGCCTATTTCAGGATCCAGGGCCGCAACGAGGATGGGACCCCGAATCCCGCCTACGAGAACCTGCTCGATGTGGAGAACCTCATCGACTACATGCTGGTGATCCTCTACGGAGGCAACCTCGATGCGCCGATCTCGAACTTCCTCGGCAACACCTCGCCCAACAACTGGTACGGCCAGCGCAACCGCACCGGCCTGACCGGAGGCTTCCGGTTCACCTCGCACGATGCGGAACACACGCTCCTCAGCGTGACCGAGAACCGCACCGGTCCCTTCGGAACGGCGACGAGCTGGAGCGTCGCCAAGAGCAATCCCCAATACCTCTGGCAGCAGGCCAGCGCCAATGCGGAGTTCCGGATGCGGGTGGCGGACCACGTCCACCGTCATTTCTTCAACGGCGGGGTCCTGACCCCCGAGGCTTCCCGGGCGCGTTTCGCCAACCGCACCAACGAGATCCATTCCGCCGTCGTCGCCGAGTCCGCCCGTTGGGGGGATTCCAAGGTGGCCACGCCCCTCACGCGTCAGAACTGGCTGAACGCGGTCGACGGCATCCTTGGGAACTACTTCAGCCAGCGCACCGCCACCGTGCTCACCCAGCTGCGGGCCCGCGGCCTGTATCCGGAGACGGTGGCGCCCTCCTTCAGCCAGCACGGTGGCGTGTTCAACAGGGGCTTCGCCGTGACCCTCTCGGCACCGGCCGGCGAGATCTACTACACGCTCGATGGAACGGATCCACGGCTGATCGGGGGTGGGATATCCCGATCCGCACGACCGATCGCGAACGGTGCCTCGGTTCCGCTCAATGAAAGCTCCCGGGTCCGGTCGCGGGTCCTGAGCGGTGGCACCTGGAGCGCGCTCAACGAGGCCGAATTCATCCTCGCCCAGACCTGGAAGACACTCGCGATCACCGAGCTGATGTACAACCCGCTCCGCGAAGGCGACACGGAGGGCGACCATTTCGAGTTCCTCGAGCTGAAGAACATCGGGGGTGAGGAACTCGACCTGGGCGGTGTGGGCTTCGCCAACGGCCTGGGCTTCACCTTCCCGCGCGGGTTCCGGATCGCTCCCGGTCGCTTCGCCGTGCTCGTCAGCGACGCGGCCGCCTTCAGCCAACGGTATCCGACCGTCCCCGTCGCCGGCGTCTACACCGGCAGGCTGGCCAACGGCGGCGAGCGCGTGACGCTCGTGCATGCGACCGGTGAACCGATCTTCGACATGACCTATGGGGATGCGGTCCCATGGCCGGCGAGCCCGGATGGAACCGGCTTCTCGCTCGTCCCGGTCAGCCCCCAGACGAACCCTGATCCGAATGCCCCCGGAAACTGGCGCGCGAGCACCCGGATCGGCGGCTCACCGGGCGTCGATGATCCGGCCGCGGACATCCCGCCGGTCGTCGTCAACGAACTGCTCGCCCACACCGATCCGCCGCTGGTGGATTCGGTGGAACTGCACAATCCCACCGGCCGGGTCGTCGACGTCTCGGGCTGGTATCTCAGCGACGATGCGGACGTGCCCAGGAAGTTCCCTCTTCCGGCGGGTTCCGTGATTCCTCCGGGCGGCTATCTGTTGGTCACCGAGGCCGGCTTCAATGCAGCGACCTCGCCCAATCGTTTCACGTTCGATTCCCACGGCGAGCAGGTCTGGCTCTCCAGCGCGGACGCCGCGGGCAGACTGACCGGCTACAGCGACGGCTTCCGCTTCCCAGCCAGTGCCAATGGGGTGTCCTTCGGCCGCGACACCAACAGCGTCGGCGAAGTGCAGTTCCCGGCTCAGGCCGCACTCACGCTTGGTGCCCAGAATGCCGGTCCCCGCGTCGGACCCGTTGTGATCAGCGAGGTCCACTACGCGCCCAAGGCTGGGGACGTGGAGTTCGTGGAGCTCCACAACCTTCTGGACGTCGCCGTGCCGTTGTTCGATCCGATCTTCCCGGCCAACCGGTGGCGGCTCACGGGGTTGGATTTCGAGTTCCCGGCCGATGTGACGCTCCCGGCGCATGGCTATGCCGTGGTAACCGCCGGGGATCCGACCCTGTTCCGCAGCCGCTTCGGCATTCCCGCAGGCGTCCCGGTGTTCGGCCCGTTCCTGGGCAATCTCCAGGATGGGGGTGAACGGCTGGAGCTCCAGCGTCCCGATTCCCCCGACCCGGTGACGAACCACCTGGGACAGGTCTCCGTGTTCGTCCCGTATCTGGGGGTGGATGCCGTCCGCTATGACGACCTCGCTCCCTGGCCGGTCGTGGCCGCGGGTGGCGGACCGAGCCTGGAGCGCCGCACGCCGGTCGCCTACGGCGAGGATCCTGCCGCATGGACCGCCGGTCCGCCCGGAGGGTCGCCCGGTGTGGACAACGATGCCAACCGTCCACCGACCGTCGAGGCCGGCGCCGACCTCGGGGTCGTCGACGCCGCCTTCCCGGTCCTGATCTCCGTGACTGCCTCGGCCATCGACGACGGCACCCCGGGGGGGGCGTTGCGCTTCTCGTGGAGCCAGGTCGGTGGACCCGCCGGTATCGTGTTCGGATCCCCGGATGCCGCCACCACCACTGTCGCCGTCCCGGGGACGGGTCTGTTTGTCCTCCGGGCGACCGTGGGTGATGGCGAACTCGCCGCCAGCGACGATCTCCGGATCAGCGTCACCCGCAGCGCGGGCGACGTGGTGCTGCTGCCGTTGGGTTCCGTCTGGCGGTACCTCGACACCGGTGAGGACCAGGGCACCGCCTGGCGCGCACCGGGCTTCGTCGATGCCTCGTGGAAGAGCGGCCGGGCCCAGCTCGGCTATGGCGATGGGGACGAGGCCACCGTGGTCGGCTTCGGTCCGAACTCCTCCAGCAAATACATCACGACCTATTTCCGTACCCGCTTCGATGTCGCCGGGATTTCCAGCATCCAGTCGCTGAACCTCGGCATCGTCCGCGACGATGGCCCGGTGGTCTACCTCAACGGCGTGGAGGTCTATCGCAACAACCTGCCGGAGTCCGACATCGTCTTCGGTTCACTTGCCAATTCGGCCATCGGTGGTGGCGATGAGGGTGCTCTCAACGAGGCACCGGTCGATCTCGCGGCGCTGCGCGAGGGCGAGAACGTGCTGGCGGTCGAGATGCATCAGAATGGCGGTGGCTCGTCGGACCTCAGCTTTGATCTCCAGCTGACCGCCAAACGGCTGCCCATCAACCGTCGGCCTGCTGTCAGCGCCGGGCCCGACCGATCCGTCGGTCCCGGGCAGGACCTCGCGCTCGTCGCCGCGTTCACTGACGACGGATTGCCGTCGCCGCCGGGGGTGCCGACGTTCTCATGGTCGCGGGTTTCCGGCCCCGGAACCGTGGCCTTCGCCCCGGCAAACTCCCCGCAGACCACCGTCCGGTTCGACCGGGCGGGCACGTACGTCCTCCGTTTCATGGCGGAAGACGGCGAGTTCGGGGCCGACGATGAGCTGACCGTCACGGTCGTCGGCACCGTGATGGATCCACCGGTGCTCACGGTGGTGGCGGGGGAACCCGCATTGCTCCGATTCACGGCCGAGGCCGGGGTGAGTTACACGGTCCGTACCCAGGACACGCTGGACGGCGGATGGAGCACGGTCCTCGACGTGCCGGCGCTTCCCGTGACGCGGACCATCGAGACGCCGCTCACCGCCACTGGGGGAACCCGCTTCTTCCAGGTCATCACGCCGGCCCGGCCCTGATTCCTGCGGCCGGATCCCCCCGTCGTCCCAGCGTGGTCGTTGCCAACCCGGGATGGACTGCCAGAATCCGCACCATGACCGCACCCCAGATCCTCAAGCTCAACCTCCCCATCGCGGAGATCCTCGTCCGCCTCGGGGCGGCGACGCTGGTCGGCGCCCTCATCGGGCTCAATCGCGAGCTCCGTCACAAGGCCGCCGGGTTGCGCACCCAGGCGCTCGTGGCCCTCGGATGCGCGACGGCGGCCCTGGTGATCTCCGGACTCGCCGATGCCAGCGGCTCTGCGGACATCAATGCGATCAGTCGGGTCATCCAGGGGGTTCTCGCCGGGGTCGGATTCCTCGGCGGCGGTGCCATCATCCGGGGTGCCAGCGATGCCCAGGTCCAGGGACTCACCACCGCGGCCAGCATCTGGATCTCTGCGACCCTCGGGCTCGCCTGCGGTGTCGGATTCTGGGTGCTCGCCCTGTGCGTCATGGTCCTCGCGCTCGGCGTCCTGCGCGGAGGCGTCTGGATCGAGGGCTGGGTCCATCGAAAGCATCGTGGGGAGGACTGCTGAGGCGGCTCTGGGATGGCGGATAGCGGACAGGCCTCGGCCACCCGGCAGGAGGCCCCGGCTGTTCCGTCACCAGTCTCTTCAGAGGTGACTTCGGAGGTGCCGCTTGGCGAAATCCAGTCGGTGGATCAGCCTCGGCGTCCCGACGCGTCCCCCAACCATGGATCTCTTCCGAACCCTCCGCTCCCTCCTGATCGTCACCACCTTCGCCTTCCGCCTTGGCTCCGAAGGAGTCCGGGCGGATGAGACCACACCGGCCGACACGGTGTTCATCAACGGACCGGTCCTGACCATCCGACCCCGGGGTGAGGCCTCGGCCTTGGCGGTCCGGGGAGGACGGATCGTCGCGGTGGGCGACGTGAAGGCCGTTCGACGCCTCCAGGGCACCAACACGGAGGTCGTCGACCTGAAGGGTGCGGCACTGATGCCCGGCTTCGTCGAGCCGCACGTGCACATCAACCTGACCGCCCTGAATCTGGGAATGGTCCAGGTGGGGTCTGAGAACCCAGGTGGGATGCCGGTCGCCGAGGTTAAGGACGTGCTCGCCGCCACGGTACCGAAGATCCCGGCGGGCGGTTGGCTGGTCGCCAATTCCTTCGATCCCTCCCGCACGACACCCCTGTTCGCGGAGCTCGACGCTGGGCAGCTGGATGCCATCTCGAAGGAGGTCCCGATCCTCGTCCTGAACGCCTCGGGCCACATCGCCTACGTGAACCACAGGGCCATCGAGTTGGCGGGCATCACCGACAAGACGCCGGATCCGCCCAGCGGCCGGTTCGGTCGGGACGCCCAGGGGCGGCTGACCGGTCAGCTGTTCGAGCCCTCGTCCTTCGTGCCGTTCTTCTCGAAGATCCCACCGCCCAAGCCCGCGGAGGTCCGGGCCGCCTTCCAGCAGACCCTGAGGAACTTCACCGCCCGGGGGGTGACGACCGCTGGCGACCTCAACACGGGCCTCGCCCTCGGGATCGACACCGAGATCGCCCTCCTGAAGTCGCTGGCGGCGGAGTCGCCGGTCCGGATCCGCAGCTACCTCGCGTACCTGGCCCTGCTCGGCAAGATGCCTCCGGTGCGCCCGTTCGAGGGCGACGACAAGCTCCAGTTCATCGGCATCAAGGTGACCGCCGATGGGTCCACCCAGGGCTACACCGCCGCCGTGGGCGTCCCATATCTCGGGACCACCAACCGCGGATCCCTCGACTGGCCGGCGACGCAGGAGCTGGTTGGGAAGATCCGTCCGTACTACGACGCCGGGTGGCAGATCGCGACCCATGCCAACGGCGACCGGGCGATCGACCAGACGCTGGAGATGTACGCGAGCCTGCTCGCCAACACCCCCGACAAGGCCTCGCGCCGGCTGCGCCTCGAGCATTTCACCGTGACGACCCCGACCCAGCTCGAACGGGTCCGGGACCTCGGGGCCAACGTCAGCATGACCATCGGACACGTGTACTTCTGGGGCTCGGTCTTCCAGCGCGCAGTCCTGGGTGCGGATCGGGCGGCCCGGATCGATCCGGCGGCCGACCTCAAGCGCCTGGGTGTCCGGTTCTCCTTCCACAGCGACTCCACGGTCACGAGCGTCGATCCCCTCCGCTACCTCATGAATGCCGTCACCCGTGTCCCGCAGCAGAACGATGGGAAGGTGCTGGGCCCACGTCAGCGGATCTCGGTCGACGACGCGCTCCAGGCCATGACCCTCGACGCCGCCTACCAGGTGTTCCTGGACGACCGGGTCGGCAGCCTCGAGGTGGGGAAGTACGCGGACCTGATCGTCCTCGATCGGAACCCACGACGGGTGAATCTGGCGGAGCTGGGCTCGTTGAGGATCCAGCGCGTCTACCTGGGAGGCGTCCGACAGGACTGACCGGGCGGTGGCGGTCTGCGTTCGGGTCCTGGGGGAGTTGGTTTTGGGATCGGCGGACATTGGGTCTTCCCATTTGGCGGGTGTGACCTAGCCTCCGCCGGTCTTGGAAGGGCGGGGCATCGCTGGTGGTGAGAGCCACTGGAGGAAAGTCCGAACTCCTCAGGGCACGGGGCCGCGGAAACCGTCCGCAGCCGGCGCGAGCCGGTGAAGGGCGGCCTGACCGCGGGCGCGGCGGACCCAAGTCCGTCGCGACAGACAGTGCCACAGAGAATGAACCGCCGGGGCCGCAAGGCCTCGGTAAGGGTGAAAAGGCGGGGTAAGAGCCCACCGCCCGGTGTGTGAGCACCGGGGCACGGAAAACCTCCCCGGGAGCAAGGCCAAATAGGGGACCCAGACGCGGCCCGCGTCGTGGCCACGCGAGTGGACGGGTCCCGGGTACCGGTCGCAGAGAGGAATGATGTCCAGCCGTCGGGTCACACCGACGGACACAGAATTCGGCTTACAGCCCTTCCAAGACCTCCCTGTCCTGTGGGGCGGGGAAGTTGAGAGCTGAGCGTTGAGAGTTGAGGCTCAGACAAGGGTGGCGCAGATCGGTAGTGGTTGGGGAGCAGTGCCCTGGGAACCGGGCGCGGGAGCGCCCCTCGAGGTAGGGAAGCACTCCGTTGCGTCCCCATCTAGACCTTGGGGGAAGAGCGGACTGGTTGCGCAATCGGGCACCTCCGACGCGTCAGCGGATTCCGACCGCGATGGGGAATGACCGAACCGCCCTGGGATCGAGATTGGGCCGTGTGGGACCACAGCCCTACCGGGTCCAGCCCGCGCCAGGCGTGTTTTAACCCTCAGCACTCCACTTTCAGCTCTCAGCTACTCTCCCCTCTTCCCCCTTTTCCTCGGCGCGGTCTGCGCCAGACTCTCA
>JBDLQQ010000171.1:0-13634 GCA_039800465.1 Verrucomicrobiota bacterium | reverse complement strand
TCGGGCAGTTCAGCAGCCAGGTCATGAGCCTCCGGCCGATCCCGCAGCACAACCAGATCGCCGTGTCGACCGACACCGGGGAATCCGGACTCTTCGATCTCGACCTCCGGACCCGGATCCTCGGGTTCTACAACATGGAACCCCTCCAATTCAGCGCCGACGGCACCCGGGTCCTGGTCGCCGTAGGGGATGCCTGGGGCACCGTGCCGTATCATTCCTCCGGTATCCTCGCGTCCGTGTTCCCAGCCGACACCGGAAGGGATCCAATCCGTGCCATTGAATTCTCTCCCCTGGGTGACGCCCTGCTCGTCACCAAGCAGGCTGGGGTCCACCTCATTCCCCTCGGGAGGGATTGCGAACCCGGGTTCCTGCCCGCCATGGGTGCCGTCAACGCGGGGTGGATCCCCGGATCCGACGAGATCGTGGTCCAGACCCGGGGTTCCATCCGCTGGCATGGACTCGAACCCGGGACGCTCCGGCCCTCCAGCACTCCGATCCATGTTTGGGACGATCCCAGCACCGGCTGGATGGAGCGGGGGGCCCTCTGCGCAGCCACCCCTTCCCTGACGGTGGTCCGATCCGATTCACGGATCGAGGAGATCGATCTGAGACGACGGAAGACCCTGCGGGTCATCGAGGATCCGCGCCTCAGGGGGGCAAGGACCCTCGATCATTCCGAGGACGAGATCCTGTTCGACTCCGGGAATGGGGACAGGGTGCGCTCGCTCCATGGACTCCTCGACCGGTTGGGCCTCCGGGCCGAGGAACCCGTCCTGGCCTTCCGCTTCTCTCCAGACGGGAAGGGGCTCCTGCTCGGCGACCGATCCACCCATCGCCTCGTCTCCATCGAGGGGGAAAAAGCCCTGTGGTCGCAGGCCGCTGGGAATGTCATCGGCAGGGGCAACCGGGTGATCGCCTGGAGTCCCGACTCCCAGATCGTGGCGCTGGTGACCGGGACCGACCGGGTTGGCCTGTTCCGGGCCAGCACGGGGGACCGGATCGCCCAGCTGATCCACTCCTTCGACATCCATGTCACCTGCATGGCGATCAGCCCGGGCAATCGTTGGATGGCGATCGGCCTCGAGAACGGAAGCCTGCAGCTGTGGGATCTCCAGAGGCTCCGAAACGAGCTGGGTGCGCTCAAAGGGCGGATCCACGGCCAGCAGGAACCGGGACCGGCCGCACTGGGGGTGGGAGGAAGGCCCATCAGGCGTCACTGGACCCGCACTGGGCTGAATCTCAGCAAGGGCCCCGTCGTCGTCCCGGAACGGGATTCCCGCTGCACCGGGGCACAGCTCGATCTGGGACCCGGACGCCAAGGGGTGTCCCACTCGTATCTCATCGATTCTGCGGACGATTCCCGTCATCGCTCCGGGTTTTTGACCCACGCCGGCACGTCATTCGACGCCCGCTGGATTCTTTTCCTGGACTCCCAGGGGTCCCGGCTCGCCCGGGAAACCGCACCGCAGGTCGTCACCCTGCCCCTCGACCAGCCCCGGGTGCACAGCATCCACCTGCTGGCCAACGCCGCGTATGCCCCGACTTCGGTGAAGCGCCCCGTGCAGATCGCCCGGCTCCGGATACGATACCGTGAGGGCCCCCCGCTCGAGTTTCCGATCCGACTGGGCATCGAGGTCGAGGACATGTGGTCTCCAGATGACGCGGGGAGCCCAACTCAGACCCGGGTGGCATGGCGCGGCCTGGACTCCAGCTCAGAGTTCTCCGGCCGGTGGCTGCAGCTGTATCACGCAACCTTCATGAACCCCACCCCCGAACGAGCGGTGGAGTCCATCGAGATCGAGTCCTCGATGGCCTTCTCCTCCCTGATGGTCTCCGGGATCACGGTGGAGTGAGCCTCTGGACGATCCGCTCGGGCGCGCTGCCGTCGGGAACCGTGCCGATCCCTCCACGAACACCGTCCGGAAGAACCGGTCGTCGGATCCGGGGGGGGACCGGCACTCCTCCGCCCGACACTTGCAGACCCGGGCGACTCCTCCGCATGCTGCCCGCTCTTCTATGGCTCGTCGGCAATACCCGTTCCACGTGATCGAACCCAAGTGGCAGCAGTTCTGGAGGTCCCAGTCGACCTTCCGGGCCTGGAATCCCGGAGAACCGATCCCCGACACCCACCCCTTTGGACAGCGCCACGGCCTCGGCGGCAAGACCCCCTCGAAGGAGTCCCTCCCGCCGAAGTGCTACATCCTCGACATGTTCCCCTACCCCTCCGGCGCCGGCCTGCACGTCGGCCATCCCGAGGGCTACACCGCCACCGACATCCTCTCCCGCTACCGCCGCTCCCAGGGCTTCAACGTCCTCCACCCCATGGGATGGGACTCCTTCGGCCTGCCCGCCGAGCAGTACGCCATCCAGACCGGCCAGCACCCGCGCAAGACCACCGAGCAGAACATCGCCAACTTCACCCGCCAGATCCAGTCGCTCGGCTTTTCCTATGACTGGTCCCGGGAACTCGCCACGACCGATCCGGAGTACTTCCGCTGGACCCAGTGGATCTTCCTGCAGCTCTACAACTCCTGGTTCAACCCCACGACCCAGAAGGCCGAGCCGATACATACCCTGACCTATCCGGCCGACTGCACCTCGGAGGAGCAGCGCCGGGCCCATCGGGATGCCGCGCGGCTCGCCTTCGTCAGCGACTCGCTCGTCAACTGGTGCGAGGAACTCGGGACGGTCCTGGCCAACGAGGAGGTCATCGACGGCAAGAGCGAACGCGGCGGGTTCCCGGTCGTGCGCCGCCCCATGCGCCAGTGGACCCTGCGGATCACCGCCTACGCGGAACGACTCCTCCAGGACCTCGACACCATCGACTGGTCGGAGTCGCTCAAGGAGATGCAGCGGAACTGGATCGGCCGCAGCGAGGGCGCCCTCGTCGACTTCGAGGTCGGCGACGCCCCCGCGGGGACCCGGATCCAGGTCTTCACCACACGCCCCGACACCCTCTTCGGGGCCACCTACCTCGTGCTCTCCCCGGAGCACCCGCTGGTCCAGTCGATCACCACCGCCGCACAGGCCGAGACCGTCCGGAAGTACCGCGAGTTCGCGGCCTCGAAGTCCGACCTCGAGCGCACCGAGCTCGCCAAGGAGAAGACCGGTGCGTTCACCGGCGCCCACGCCGTCAGCCCGGTCACCGGGGACCGCATCCCCATCTGGATCGCCGACTACGTCCTGGCCAGCTACGGCACCGGCGCGATCATGGCCGTCCCGGCCCACGACTCGCGGGACCTCGAGTTCGCCGAGAAGTTCGGTCTTCCCGTGATCCAGGTGGTCCAGCCGCCCGACCCGAAGACCCCGTGGCGCGGGTTCACCGACCCCGGCACCGCGATCCATTCCAGGAGTGCCCACCTGTCGTTGGACGGATTGCCCACGGCCGAGGCCAAGCAGCGGATCACCGAGTGGCTCGAGTCGGTCGGACGCGGACGCAAGACCATCAACTACAAGCTCCGCGACTGGGGCTTCAGCCGACAGCGCTACTGGGGCGAGCCCTTCCCGATCATCTGGAAGTCGGCTCCCGACGGCACCCGCCATCATGAGGCGTTGTCCGACGACGTCCTGCCGGTGCTGCCCCCCTCGCTCGACGACTACAAGCCCACGCCGGATGGGCGTCCCCCGCTCGCCCGGGCGGCCGACTGGGTCAACCTGCCGGATGGATCCCAGCGCGAGACCAACACGATGCCCCAGTGGGCCGGCAGCTGCTGGTACTACCTGCGCTACCTCGACGCCCGAAACGCCTCGAGCCTCGTGGGCCGCGCGGCGGAGTCCTACTGGATGATCCCCAACGCCGCCGCTCCCCTGCCGCTGGGAGCCCCGAAGCCGTCGCCCGGGGTCGACCTCTACGTCGGGGGCACCGAGCACGCCGTGCTGCACCTCCTGTACGCGCGGTTCTGGCACAAGGTGCTGTTCGATCTCGGACACGTCTCCACCCCGGAGCCCTTCTTCAAGCTGGTGAACCAGGGCCTGATCCTGGGCGAGGACAACCAGAAGATGTCCAAGTCCCGCGGCAACGTGGTGAATCCGGACGACATCCTGCGCGAGTTCGGGGCCGATGCCTTCCGGCTCTACGAGATGTTCATGGGGCCGCTCCAGGACGTGAAGCCCTGGAACACGCAGGGCGTGGCCGGGGTGTACAAGTTCCTGGGACGGGTCTGGCGCCTGGTGATCGACGAGGCCGCCGAGACCGAGTTCGAGCAGGCCTGCACCGCCGAGCCGGGCCGGGTGGCGGAGTTCCTGGCGGCCCTCCGGCCGGCGGCCTCGGTCCAGGACGTCGCGGCGAGCCCCGCCCAGCTCAAGGCCCTGCACACCTGCATCAAGAAGGTCACGGAGGATCTCGAGGGACTCCGGTTCAACACCGCCATCTCGGCCATGATGATCTTCACCAATGAGGCCACCGGATGGGAGGTCCGCCCCGTGTCGGTCCTCCGCACCTTCCTCCAGCTGCTGGCCCCGTTCTCCCCACACCTCGCCGAGGAGCTCTGGGACCTGCTCCACCAGCCCCGGGGAACCGCCGCCCCGTCGCTCACCTACGCCCCGTGGCCGTCCTTCGATCCGGCGCTGCTGGTCGAGGACTCCCTCGAGATCCCGGTGCAGGTCAACGGCAAGCTCCGGGAGGTCATCCGTGTCCCGGCCGCCGCCACCAACGCCGAGCTCGAGGCTGCCGCCCTGAAGGCCGAGAAGGTGCAGCCCTTCCTCGCAGGCAAGACCGTGCGCAAGGTGATCGTCGTGCCCCGGAAGCTCGTGAACATCGCCGCGTCCTGACCGCCCCCGGCCAGCGCGCGGATCCCCCACCGGAACCCAGCACCGTCCCCCCGATGGCCCAACGCCCCATCCGGACCGCCCTCCGCTTCCTCGAGTTCCTGCGGTTCAGCGTCACGAGCGTCCAGGACTTCAAGCGCTCCGTGCAGCCCCGGGAGACCGGGGGCGTCGACGTCCGGGCCCGGGCGGAATGGACCCATCGGCATGCCAAACGGCTGTGCCGGATCCTGCGCTGCACGGTGGAGACGGTCGGGACCCCGGCCCCGGCCGCCCTCTATGGCTCCAACCACCTGGGCTACCTCGACATCGTCACCCTCGGCGCCGCAACCCCGGTGGTCTTCGTGTCGAAGGCCGAGGTGCGCGGCTGGCCCATCCTCGGGACGCTGGCGAGCTGCGGCGGGACGTTGTTCCTGAAGCGGGAACGCAAGGAGGACCTCAAGCAGGTCACCCACCAGTTCGACCCGGTCGTCTCATCCGGCATCCCGCTCGCGATCTTCCTCGAGGGCACCAGCAGCGGGGGCGACGGCGTGCTGCCGTTCCGACCGAGCCTCCTGGCCCCGGCAGTCGACGCAGGATGGTCGGTGGCCCCGGTCGGGATCGACTACGAGGTCAGCTCCGGACGGGTGGCCGACGACATCGCCTACTGGCGCGACGACACCTTCCTGCCGCATTTCTGGAAGCTCCTGTCGCAGGACTGGATCCGCACCCGGATCGCCTTCGGACCGCCCCAACCCGCCGGCATGGACCGCAAGCTCCTGGCCAAGGATCTCCAGGAGAAGGTCGTCGCGCTTCGGAGGACGGGGCGGAAAGACCATCCCTAGGGCAGCACGCCCTCGGGGCACCGCCCGGCCACCGTGCCATCCCCCGTGGAGTGCATGTCGGAGACGAGGCTGTCGTCCCTCCCTCCCTACGCCAGCTCTTCCGCGGGATAGGTCCAGATCTCGGCGAGGGTGGGATGATAGTGCGGGACCGCCGCCAATTGCGCGGCGGTCATGCGACGGTCCATCGCCACGACGATCTCGTGGATCAGTTCCCCGGCCTGCGGTCCCACGCAGGCCCCGCCCACGATCTCCCCGCCCGACCGGGCCGCCAGCAGCTTCACGAAGCCCCGACGACACCCCAGGATCATCGACTTCCCATGGTCGTTGAAGGGATAGGCCGCCACCCGGACATCGAGGCCGGCCTCGCGGGCCGACCGCTCCGTGTGCCCCACCACCGCCACCGCCGGATCGGTGAACACCACCGACATCGACAACCGGTCGTCGCGCGTCGCCGCCTGTCCCAGGATGTTCCTCGCCGCGATCTCTCCCTGCTGGATCGCCAGGTGGACGATGTCCTTCGGCCCACAGCAGTCCCCGGCCGCATAGATGTGCGACGCCGAGGTCCGCTGCTGGTGGTCGATCCGGATCTTGCCGGCACCGGTCAGGGCCACCCCCGCCAAATCCAGACCCAGCGTGGACACCGCCGCACGACGTCCCAGTCCATGGAAGATCTCCTCCGACTCGAGGGCCTGCTCCGTCCCGTTCCGGTCGATCCAGAGCCGCTTCAGCGATCCCGCCGCCTCGGCCCGCTTGAGCGTCGCGCCCGTGAGCACCTCCAGGCCTTCGTCCATCAAGGCCCCCGCCAACTCGCCCGCGACATCCTCGTCACACTCCCGGAGGAGCTGCGTCCCACGCTGGACGAGGGTCACCCGCGAGCCCAGGCGGGCGAAGAACTGGGCGAACTCCAACGCCACGGCGCCGCCGCCCAGGACGACGATCGAGGCAGGGAGGCGTCGCAACCGGAGCGCTGAATCGCTGGTCAGGTAGCCGATCGACTCGAGCCCGGGCACCGGCGGCGGGGCGAGTTCGGATCCAGTGGCCAGGACGACATGACGCGTCTGGAGCCGGCGGCCCATGTCGAGTTCGAGTTCGTGAGGCCCGATGAACCGGGCCTTGGCCCGGAGGAACTCCCACTTCCCGTGCTCCAGCTGCTGGCGTCGGTAGCCGGCGAAGTCCCGGATGAGCTCGTCCTTCCGGGCCATGAGCCGGTCGAGGTCGACCGTCACCGGTCCGGTGGTGATGCCCCAGGTGCCTCCAGCGGCGATGGAATGTCGGAGCTCCGCGGCATGAAGGAGCGCCTTGGTGGGCATGCAGCCCCGGAGGATGCAGAGGCCACCGACCTCGTCGCCGCCATCGAGGACGGCGATGCGGTGTCCGCCGGCGACGAGGGTTCGTGCCGCGGCATAACCGGCGCTGCCACCCCCCACCACCACCGTGTCGAATTGGTCCGTGCTCACCCGGGGAGTCTGGGTCGGGAAGCTCACCAGTGCCAAGGGGAGTCCCGCGGGGAGAGGCAGGAGCAGGTCCACCCCGTGCCCACTCCATCCGCCGCGTGCGTCCCTCCCGATCTCCGCCAGACAATGCGGGTGCCGGATGATGGCGTGGACATTTGAATCCCTCCTCCGCAGGCTGATCGCGTCATGGAGTATCGGAACCTGCTGGACTCGGTGATCGCGCACCTGGAGGACCTCCAGGCCCGCGGGGTCCAGCACGTCGCCGTGGACCGGGAACTCCTCGCCTCACTCTCCCAGCGGCCCACCCCGACCCCGGCACCGTCGAGGACCCCGACTCCAGCCGCAGGCCGCGCCGCCGGAACCCTCCTCACCCCCCAGCCGGCCGCCGTCACCCCGGTGGAGACCGCTCCACGGCCGATCCCGTCTGCCGTCATGGCCCGATGGGGCGCTGTCACAGGAGCCCCAGCCCCCTCCACCAGCCCCGCCAGCCCGGCCCGGCCCAGCACTCCCCTGCCCCCGCGGCTCGACCCGGCGGCCAAGGCCGCGGCCTGGGAGGATCTCCGACGACGCATCCTCGCCTGCACCCGCTGTCCCCACCTCGTCGCCTCGCGGAAATCCGTCGTGTTCGGCGTGGGCACTCCCGACGCCCGGCTCATGTTCATCGGCGAGGCCCCGGGGGCCGACGAGGACGTCCAGGGCGAACCCTTCGTCGGCAAGGCCGGGGAACTCCTCACCCGGATCCTGGGCGCCATGGGACTCCAGCGGTCGGACGTGCTGATCGCCAACATCCTCAAGTGCCGTCCCGACACCCCGGGTCAGACCGCCGGGAACCGCAAACCCACACCCGAGGAGATGGGCACCTGCATCCCGTGGCTCGAGGAGCAGATCAACCTCGTCCAACCCGAGGTCCTCGTCGCCCTCGGCGCGACTGCCGTCGAGGGACTCCTCGGCAAGACCGTCGGAATCACCCGCCTCCGCGGCACCTGGCAGACCTACCGGGGAATCCCGCTGATGCCCACCTACCATCCGGCCTACCTGCTCCGGAACCAGGCCCCTTCGGAGAAGCGACGGGTCTGGGAGGACATGATGGCGGTGATGGAACGCCTCGGCATGCCGATCTCCGAGAAGCAGCGGAACTACTTCCTCACCCGCTGATCCCCATCCAAGGCCAGCCAACCGGTTCCCTCCCCCCTGCCTTCACCGGAGGTGGATGTAGCCGTGGTAGAGCCCCATGTAGTAGGGCAACAGGAACACCGTCCCGGACCCCAACTCCCGGCCGTCCCCCCCGTAGTCCAGCGTCCAGGGATCGGTGTTCCAATGGGTGAAGGAGCGGTTCTCCACCGGCAGCACCTTCTGGTTCACCCGCCAGCCCCGCGGCCGAGTGTCCGGGGTGACCACGTTGATGCTGTTCTGTCGCGGCAGGCGAACGATGTCCAACCGATGGCTGTTCTTCGCCGGCCACAGGATGCGGTCGAGCGGGAATCCCCGCAGCGTCGCCGCCGAATCCTCCAGCCAGCCCGGGCCCGGCGACAGGTCGAGGCGACCCCACTGGTTCGTCGCGCTCTGCCCCTGGTTCACCGCCGCGTAGGCGAAGTTGAAGAACGGATTCATCTCCGGCTGCTCCAGGAGCCAGAACCGCTGGTAGGACTGGCGGATCATCGCCTTCAGCCCCTCATCCTTCGAATGGCGCAGGAGGTTGTAGAAGGCCATCACCGCCATCTCGTCGTCCGACTGGTTGCCCGACCCGATCCCGGCCTCGACCTTCGGGAACATCGCGTTCTGAGCGTAGCCATGGAGATCGATGAGCTCCCGGGAGACCTTCCCGTACTTCGCATCCCCGGTCACCTTCTCCGCCACCGCCAGATAGCTGAGGAGACTGAGGGAGTTGATCCCCCGCTCCACCCACCAGCGCGGATCCCGGTTGAGGGCGTCCGGACCGAACACCGCCCACCGGGTCGGCGTGCCATCGACATCGACGAGCGCGAACTGGTGGCTGACCAGGTGGTCGGTCAGGGCCCGCACCACGGCCGCCACCTCCGCCTGCTCCTCAGGCGTCTCGGCGCACAGCTCGAAGTACTGCGCGTAGAAGAAATAGTGCCCGTCCAACTCGTCGCTGCTCGTGTCGCTCTTCCAGTACCAACGCCCATCGGCACTCTTCGGCCAGCGGGGCTCGTACACCTTCCACATCGAATCCTGCCACTGGCGGATCTGCTCGTCGGCCTCCCGACGTCCCCGGTTCGGGTCCGTCGACTCGATCGGCAGGACCGTGCGGGCCACATAGCCCGGGGGCGGTGAGGGGTTGCCCCCCTGCGTCACCGTCTGGAGGAACCGGAGCGCCTCGAACGCCTTGCGGGCCCGCTTCTTGGCCGCCGGATCCCCCAGGGCTCCCCAGGCGAAACACTCCCCGGCGCCATACATCGCCGTCCACAACCCGTCGTTGTCGCTGTCCACCGGCGATGCCGTCGACCGGTCCCCACTCACCTTCAACGGCGCCTCCGCCACATAGCCATAGGCCGTGCGCCGGATGTACCGGTCGATCTCAGCCTCATAGTACGCCGCCTTCTCCGACAGCGTGATGAACTTCCGTTCGATCGCCCCCACGCCCGCCGGCGTCGCGAACCACGCCGCGCCGTGGACGTTGACCGCGATCTGGGTGACCTCGTCGGACGGCAGCCAGGTCGGACCCTGTCGATAGTGCCAGCCATTCGAGTCGTAGCGGATCACCCCCAACCGGGTGCCAAACCACAGGATGCCTTCAGCCCCGGGGGTGATGCCCGTGAAGTCGTTCCACGGGAGCCCATCGTGACCCTCGAACGTGATCCAGCGGTCCCCCTGCAGCGCCGCCGCCCCAGCACGGGTGGCAATCCAGAGCCGTCCCACCTTGTCGAACGCCGCCCCGGCCACGGCGTCCGCTCCCCAGATCCGTCCAAGGGAATCGGAGGCCTTGAAGGGTTCCCATCCGGCCGCCGTGCGACGGAAGAGTCCGGTGGCGGCGGCAAGCCAGAGGTCGCCCTCCGGAGACACCGCCAATTGCTGGGGCTGCGACGTCCCCAACGCGGATGCCCATCCGGTCGGGGTGGATCCGGAGGCGTCGATCCGCAGGACTTCGGTGGAGGTGACGACATATTGGACGTCGCCCCGACGCACCAGTTGGCGGACGTCCTTCCCCGCCACAGGAACCCGCACACCCGCGCCATTCCCATCCGGGAACTGGAAGACGTCCGAACCGCTCTCCGGGACCCCGAACATCCACTCCCAGCGCTCGCGGGTCAGCCGCCACCAGCGGTTCGACACGAAGACCTGCGGAGAGCCGTCAGGGCCGATCTCGATCAACTGGACCGGTCCGGCAGGCAGTCCGTTGGTCAGCTCCCGATGCCGGGCCACCTCCTGGTTGAAGCGCTGGGGAATCGGCTCCTCGGCTCCCAGGACACGGTCGACCCCAAGGAGGAGCCCTACGCAGAACAACAGCCGGGTCGCGATCCGGAGGCCGGTCCAGGCAAAGGGCGACGAACGGGGGGGACTCGATGCGGTCATGGGAGGGGTTTGAGGGTGATGTCGCCGGCCTGGATCAAGGGTGGGGACTTCTTGTCCGGCCAGGTGACGTTGGTCATGCGACGCTGCAGGGTCTCATGGCCGGAATGCTGGATCCGGAGGACGACCTCGAAGGTCGGATAGGATTCGAGGAAGAGGTAGGCGGTCTTGACCGGGTCGAGGACGAACCGGCCTTCCTTGTCGGTCATGGCCACGGTCGGCCGGTCCTGGATCTGGAGGGCGCCGTGTTGTCCGGCGCCGGAGTCCGGTGACGGTTCCTTGCGGACCCGTGAGACCGAGGCGCCATGGAGGGGCTTGCCCGTGACCGCGTCCACGACGCGACCTTGGACCTGGGCCTCGGTCCACGACTGGTGCGGCGGGGCGAGTTCGGCGCAGCCACAGAGGAGGCCCGAGAGGATCACACCGAGGGAGGCGAGGGACGGGGGACGCATGCGATTCTGGATCAGCGTCGGGAAAGGCCGGGGCGAGGCGAGACAAAAAACCGGTCGGCAAACGGCGGGCCCGGATCCTTGACCCCCTGCGGCCCCGAGGCATGCTCAGGGCACTTCGGGGAGCCGTTGCATCACGGCTGAGAGTCGCTCCGCAGGGCGAGACCCGTCGAACCTGCCCCGGGTCATGCCGGCGAAGGGAAAGATTCATCGGCTTTCCCGGGGCACCCAGCAGCACCGCCCATTTTCCGAGACATAGCCGACCATGATCGCCGATCCGAACAAGTCCTTCGAGCCCCACAGCTCGCAGCCGCTCCCCAACTCCACCCGCGTCTACGTCGAGGGACGGCTGCACCCGGAACTCCGGGTGCCGATGCGGGAGATCCGCCAGTCGCCCACCCACACGGCCTCGGGCCGCGTCGAGGTCAACGACCCGGTGCGGGTCTACGACTGCTCCGGTCCGTGGGGCGACCCTGCGTTCCAGGGCACGGTCGAGGAGGGACTTCCCGCCCTGCGGCGTTCGTGGATCGAGAAACGCGGCGATGTCGCGGAGTATGACGGTCGCGAGGTGCGGCCCCAGGACAACGGATACCTCTCCCGCCAGCACGCCGAGTACGCGAGCCAGGCCGAGCGGAACCGCCTCATCGAGTTCCCCGGCCTCAAGGGCCAGCGTCGCCGTCCCCTCCGCGCCAGCAAGGGCCACCCGGTGACCCAGCTCTGGTACGCCCGCCAGGGCATCATCACCCCGGAGATGGAATACATCGCGATCCGCGAGAACCTCGGCCGGGCCCGCATCGCCGAGCTGTCCCAGACCACCCGGCGCAACGACATCCACCAGCAGCATGCCGGCAGCGCCCAGCTGGTCCACAGCCAGCCGGACAACCCGACCACCCCGAGCATCTTCCGGCGCTTCCCGCAGCGGATCCCCAACGAGATCACCGCCGAGTTCGTCCGCTCCGAGGTCGCCGCCGGCCGCGCCATCATCCCCGCCAACATCAACCACCCGGAGTCCGAGCCGATGATCATCGGCCGGAACTTCCTGGTGAAGATCAACGCCAACATCGGCAACAGCGCCGTCGCCTCCAGCATCGAGGAGGAGGTCGAGAAGATGCGCTGGGCCACCAAGTGGGGCGCCGACACCGTCATGGACCTCTCGACCGGGAAGAACATCCACGCGACCCGGGAGTGGATCCTCCGCAACTCGCCCGTCCCCATCGGCACCGTCCCCATCTACCAGGCCCTCGAGAAGGTCGGCGGCAAGGCCGAGGAGCTGACCTGGGAGGTCTTCCGCGACACCCTCGTCGAACAGGCCGAGCAGGGCGTCGACTACTTCACCATCCACGCCGGGGTCCTGCTCCGGTTCGTGCCGCTCACCGCCCAGCGCATGACCGGCATCGTCTCCCGCGGCGGCAGCATCATGGCCAAGTGGTGCCTCGCCCACCACCAGGAGAACTTCCTGTACACCCACTGGGACGACATCTGCGAGATCATGGCCGCGTATGACGTGAGCTTCAGCATCGGCGACGGACTGCGTCCGGGCTCGATCGCCGACGCCAATGACGCCGCGCAGTTCGGCGAGCTGAAGGTGCAGGGCGAGCTGACCGAGCGCGCCTGGAAGCACGGGGTGCAGGTGATGAACGAGGGACCGGGCCATGTGCCGATGCACCTGATCGAGGAGAACATGGCCAAGCAGCTCGAGTGGTGCCATGAGGCGCCGTTCTACACGCTGGGACCGCTCACGACCGACATCGCCCCGGGCTACGACCACATCACCAGCGGCATCGGCGCGGCGATGATCGGGTGGTACGGCTGCGCGATGCTGTGCTACGTGACCCCGAAGGAACATCTCGGCCTGCCGAACAAGAAGGACGTGAAGGACGGGGTGATCACCTACAAGGTCGCGGCCCATGCGGCCGACCTGGCCAAGGGGCATCCAGCCGCCCAGCACCGGGACAACGCCCTGAGCAAGGCGCGGTTCGAGTTCCGGTGGGAGGACCAGTTCAACCTGGGACTCGACCCCACCACGGCCCGGGAGTTCCACGACCAGACCCTGCCGCAGGAGGGTGCCAAGACGGCCCACTTCTGCTCGATGTGCGGACCGCACTTCTGCTCGATGAAGATCACCGAGGACGTGCGTCGCTACGCCTCCGAGCAGGGCATGGGCGAGGAGGAGGCGCTGCAGAAGGGGCTCGAGGAGAAATCCAAGGAGTTCCTCGCCGCGGGTGCCGAGGTGTATTCGAAGGCCTGAACCCCTGAACCGGACGGGTGCGCACCTTGACTTGGAATCCGCCCTCCCTAGGCTCGGCGGCCATGCAACGCCGGTCCCCCGTGAGGGCCCTTCTCATCGCCTGCCTGCTGTCGCTGCCGTTCACCTGCCCGGCCCCGATCATCTTTCGGCCCGGCGAGGGATGGACCTATGAGCCCGTCGGCGGCGGCGGGGCCGGATGGCAGCGCAAACGCGCCAAGGACCAGCTCCAGGTCGCCCAGCAGGCCTTCGACCGCGGCAGCTACCGCATCGCCACGAAGGCGGCCAACCGGGTCACCAAGGTCTGGCCTCTCTCCGACTACGCCGGCCAGGCCCAGTACCTCGTGGGCCGCTGCTACGAGGAGCG
>JBDLQQ010000170.1:0-3456 GCA_039800465.1 Verrucomicrobiota bacterium | reverse complement strand
CATTTGATCCCCAGGATCGCGGGCCGGATGGTGGTGCATCCGGGTTCCAACAAGCAGAGGTGCGCCCTCTCGATCACCGCGGCCTGTTCCGACGGGAGCCATCTCCATCGACTGATGTATTCGGGATGGAGCGAGGCGGGTGGCATTGGGCGGCGAGACTCCCTGATACGGATCAATTTCTCCTCCGTGGAGACGATTCCAGCCCTGCTTCGCAAGGCGGGTTTCGATTGGGACTCCTACTCGGGATGTTTCGAGGCCCGTGCCACCCGCACGTTCCCATTGGTGTTCCGGGAACTGCTCGACCAACTGCATCCCTCGACGCAATTCGACCTGCAGCCCCCGCTGGACTCGATCCGGGGCGGGGAGGTCGTGGGCTCCGTCGAGCTTGAGGTCGAGGAGAAGGAGGTGGACTGGTTTGACCTGAAGGTGGTGGTCAAGGCCGAGGACACCAGCCTCACGCAGGACGAGTTGGCGGTGTTGCTCGCCGCCAAGGGTGGGTGGGTGGACCTGAAGGGCAAGGGTTGGCGGCGATTGAAGTTCAACCTTACCGATCAACAGGAAGAGGATCTCGCGCGGATCGGCCTCACGGCCCGGGAGCTTTCTGCCGAACCCCAGCGGTTTCATGCCCTCCAGCTCGCCACCCCAGCGGTGCGGAAGTTCCTCCCCGACCAGACCGCCACGCAGGTTGAACGCCGCGCCTCCGAACTACAGGCCCGGGTCACCCCCACCCAGCCTGCCGTGATCCACGCAGAGCTCCGCCCCTATCAGCTGGAGGGGTTCCATTTCCTGGCCTACCTCGTCTCCAACGGCTTCGGAGGTGTCCTCGCGGACGACATGGGATTGGGGAAGACGGTGCAGACCCTGACATGGCTGGCCTGGCTCCGCACCGACGGGGCCCAGAAGGGCCATCGGAACCGACCGTCGCTCGTGATCTGCCCGAAGAGTGTCCAGGACAACTGGCGTTCGGAGGCGGCGCGGTTCTATCCAGAACTCCGGGTCCAGGTCTGGGGACCGGAAACCCTGAAGCAGGAGAAGTCCTTCACGGCGGCCGATCTCCACATCCTGAACTACGCGCAGATGCGGGCAGTGGAGGATCGCCTTCAGAACGTCCGGTTCCTGGCGGCCATCCTCGATGAGGGACAGAACATCAAGAACCCCTCGTCCCAGTCGGCCCAGGTCGCACGATCCCTCCAGGCGTCCCATCGACTGGTGCTGACCGGCACGCCGATCGAGAACCGGCTGATGGACCTCTGGAGCCTGATGGCCTTCGCCATGCCCGGGGTGTTGGGCCCCCGGTCCAGCTTCGGACGCCTCTACGATGCCAAGGGGGACCCTTGGGCCCGCACGCGGCTCGCCGCCCGGCTGCGTCCGTTCCTCCTGCGCCGGACGAAATCCCAGGTCGCCCCGGATCTGCCCGATCGCCAGGAGGAGGATCTCTACTGCGAGATGGAGGGGGAGCAGCGGACGTTGTATCTGGCCGAGCTGAAGGTCGCGCGTCGCATCCTGCTGAAGCTGAAGACCCCTGAGGCGTTGAACCGGCAGCGCTTCCACCTCCTCACCTCCCTGCTGCGGTTGCGTCAGATCTGTTGTCATCCCCGGCTGCACCGTCCGGAGTCCAAACAGCCCGGGGCGAAGCTGGAGGCACTGCTGGAGACCCTAGAGCCCCTGGTCGAACAGGGGGAAAAGGTCCTCGTGTTCTCCCAGTTCGTGGACCTGCTGGGCATCCTCAAGGAGGCCTTCGCGGAGCGGCAGTGGGCCCACTGGTTTCTCGCGGGTCAGACTGAGAACCGTGGGGACCTGGTGCGCGAGTTCCAGGGATACGAGGGAGGGGGCGTGTTCCTGATCTCCCTCAAGGCAGGTGGATCGGGTCTCAACCTCACCGCTGCCAGCTACGTCGTCCTCTTCGATCCCTGGTGGAATCCCGCGGTCGAGAACCAGGCGATCGACCGGACCCATCGCATCGGCCAGACCCGCAAGATCCTGGCCTACCGCCTCCTCATCAAGGACAGCATCGAGGAGAAGATCCGCCAGCTGCAGCGGACCAAGAGCAGCCTCGCCGCGGAGGTGCTGGGCGAGGAGCGGTTCTCCGAGGCATTGACCCTCGATGACCTGAAGTTCCTGTTGGCCGAGCCCGCTGAGGAGGTGTGAGGGCCGGAGCCAAGGGTTCGACATCGCTCCGGCTGCTCCGGAGTCTGTGAACAAGGCGAACAACCCGGGGGTTGGCGTCGATGGATGTCCCGGGACAAGGTCGGGGGTGTCCGAACCGAACGATTCCGTCTTCGATTCCCTGGCCTCCGAGGTCCCGACCGAGCCGAATCCGCTGGGCGGTGTCTCGACCTCGGCGTCCGAGGGGGTGGCCGTGTCCACCTCGACGGTGCCGGACCTCAAGCGGTCCCGCAGGGTCCGCTCCCAGGCGCCGGCTCCGGGTTCCCTCGACCGGCTGCCGCCCCATTCGCTCCCGGCGGAGCAGGGTGTGTTGGGGTGCCTCCTCCTGTCGCCCACCGACTGCATTGGGTTGTGTGTCGAGAAGCTGAAGGGGGGGGCTGAGTCGTTCTACGACCTGCGGCACCGGACGCTCTATGAGCACCTGGTGTCCATGTACGACACCAAGCATCCGATCGACCTGATCACGGTCCAGCAGCGGCTGCGGGATGGTTCCCAGCTCGAGGCGGTGGGTGGGCTGCCGTACATCGCGGGGCTCATGGATGCGGTCCCGAGCGCGGCGAACCTCGAGTACTACCTCGGGATCGTCCGGGAGAAGCATCTGCTCCGTCGGATGCTCCAGGCCTGCACGGGGGTGATCACCCGGGTGCATGACAACGAGGGGGAGGTCGACCAGCTCCTGGACGAGGTGGAGCGGGACATCCTGAGGATCAGCGAGGAGCGAGAGGAGGGGGCCTCGAAGAACATCAAGGACCTGGTCAACCACGCGATCAACATCATCCAGGACTACCACAGCAAGCAGGGGCAGCTGAGCGGGGTTCCGACGGGGTTTGCGGATCTCGACAAGATGACCCATGGGCTCCATGGCGGTGAGATGGTGGTCATCGCGGGACGTCCCAGCATGGGCAAGACATCGCTGGCGATGAACATCGCGGAGCATGTCGCGGTGAACGAGCGGCTGCCGGTCGGGGTGTTCAGCCTGGAAATGACGGCGGACTCCCTCGTGGTCCGTATGCTCTGTTCCCTCGCGCGGGTGAACAGCCGGGCGGTGCGCGAGGGGTTCCTGAGGGAGCGGGATTTCCCCAGGATCACGGCGGCCGCCTCCAAGATGGCGAAGGCGCCGCTGGTGATCGACGACACCCCGGGTCTGTCGATCCTGCAGCTCCGCGCGCGGGCGCGCCGCATGTGGCAGCAGCACGGGATCAAGCTGTTCGTGATCGACTACCTCCAGCTCCTCCACTCCAGCTCCCGAAAGGCCCAGGACAACCGCCAGCAGGAGATCGCGGACATCTC
>JBDLQQ010000169.1:0-4958 GCA_039800465.1 Verrucomicrobiota bacterium | reverse complement strand
CCTCTAGGGAACACTTCCAGGAACACGTTCTGGGCTTTCTGTGGCGTCAGTGGTCCGCGCTGGGGGTTGCGGGCCAGTCGCAATCGATGGACCGCTGGATGCTGGATCCGGAAGCGCTGCTCCTCGCCACCACGAGCTTGGGCCGGGACCCCCGGCTGTTCGACGAGGTGCTCGATTGGCTCAACACCAACGGCCAGTTCATCAACCTTCAGCGGCTGCAGAACCTCGAGAACCGCCTGGGCGATCCCACGGTGCTGAGGGCGATGGCAGCACACCTGGCGCGCCGGTCGGTCCACGCCAAGTGGAAGACGCTGCTCCGGGAAAAACCCACGGTGACCGAGACCCAACCCCTGTTCCCCGGGGTGCCGGTGGTCGGCTCACCCGACGAACTCTTCGCCCGACACGGATGGCGACGCGGTCCGGTGGAACTCCGCCAGCTGAGCCAACCCGCCGATTCCCATCGCCCCACCACCTTTCTGCTCAAGTTGCGGGCCCTGTTCGGCATGCAGGCGCGGGCCGAGGTCATGGCCTATCTGCTGGCCGTGGAATCGGGGCACCCAGGCGAGATGGCCGCGCGGCTCGCGTATTTCCCCAGGACCCTCCAGACCACGCTGAATGATCTGGCCCGGTCCGGCCATCTGCAGTCCCGGCGTGAGGGACATGAGAAGCGGTTCTGGCTCCGTCGCGACGACTGGCGCTTCCTGCTCACCTGGACTGCGGGCTCGGAGAAGAGCGCTCCGGAGTTTCCGCGCTGGGTCGATTGGGCGTCGTGGTTCGTTGCCCTGGAGTCGGTCGACCGGTTCCTGAAGCGAACCGATCTGGAGGGAGCCTCACCGGCTGTGCAGGCCATCGAGCTCCGGGCCTGCCTGGACACGTGGGACCCGACGTTCCTCCGCGAAAGCATCCACGTCCCGCCCGGGGCCACCGGGGCGGCCTACGTGGGGGCCGTCTTCGGCGACCTTCAGCGGCTCCTTGGCTAGGAGAAGGGGGGGAAGTTGAGTGAGAGTTCTCTCAACTCTCGACACTCAACTCTCAACTTCCCCTCGCCCTCCCCCATTCCTTCCCACATCCTCCCGACATGGCCCTCTGGATCCGTAGTCGTCCCCCAGAACGATGCCATGAGGCCGAGATCGACGTGGCCGAGATGCTGGCCAAACTGCCGGACGACTGGGTGGTCCGATGGGGATTCCACTACCGCGACCCCAGCGGCGTCGCCCGCGAGGGGGACTTCCTCGTCCTCGGCCCCAAGGGCGGCCTCCTGGTGATCGAGGTCAAGTCGGGAGGCCTCTCCATGAACCCCTACACCGGCCAATGGAGCACCGCCGATGGCGACGATCCCCGCGACCAGCTCCACGCCGAGTGGAAGGGTGTCCTCGCGGAGATCCGCAACGCGAGACCCGACCGTGCCCGGCTGTTCGTCGGACGCGCACTCGGCGTCCCCGGTCTGACACTCCCGCCCGAGATGCAGCAGCACTGCGGGATCGACCGCGAGTTCCTCCTCGACCGTCGCGATCTCCACCACTTCGAGACCGCCTGGAACCGCCGCATGGAGCAGTGGAACGCCGTCCTCTCCACCCCGAGCCGGGAATGCTTCTTCGACACCTACGGCGCAGATGCCCGCCCCGAGGCCATCCGCCATTTCGTCGACGACATCGACCGCCAGATCCTCCGCCAGACCGAGGCGAAGTATCCCCTGCTCTCCCAGCTCTCGGCGAACCGGCAGTTCCTCGTGTCGGGCGGCGTTGGCAGCGGGAAGACCTGGCTGGCCCTCGAGCTGGCCCGTCGCTGGGTCGCAGACAACCGGCAGAAGGTGCTGATCATCGGCTACAACCTCGCCTTCGTCGCCCAGATGTCCGAGTGGGTTGAACGCCTCAAGCGCAGGAACAAGCTCGCCCCGGGGGACATCACGGTCGTCTCGTGGGAAGGACTCGCCGCGGACCTCCTCCAGAAGGCCAACCTCCCCTACGATCCCCCGTCGGACCTCGCGGAACGCACCCTCTTCTTCGAGTCCCTCCTGCCCTCCACCCTCCGGGCCCTGGCCCACGCCGGAAGCATCCAGCCGGGCTATGACGCCCTGATCGTCGACGAGGCGCAGGACCACGACACGACGGCACCCGAGGGCGACGGGACAGCGACCGAATGCGGATGGTGGCCGGTCTACTGGGCGCTCCTGCATCGGGGCGCCCAATCGCGCATCGGGATCTTCTTCGACGACGCGCAGCGCCCTTCTTTCCGCAGCGGACGTTTCGAGGTGCCCACCCTCCTCAGGCAGCCGGGATTCGCGCCGGTGCGGATCCATCTGGAGACGACCCTCCGCTACAGCCTCCCGATCTTCCGCTATCTGAAGTCCCTCGACACCCCGGCGGTCGCCTCGTTGCGGGCGGGGCTCCAGCAGTCGGGTCCGCTGCCCCTCGGCCCGGAGGTCGAGACCCACGCGGTCGCGGCCGGCGACGAGGCGTCCTGTGTGGAGGGGATCGTGAGTCGATGGCTCGAACAGGGTTGGGCGCGCGCGGAACAGATCCTGGTGTTGTCCCGCCGCGGGGTGTTGGCGCGCTCGTGTCTGTCGGACTGCCGGACGCTGGCGGGGATTCCGCTGCATGACGGACTCCAGCCCCCGCGGGACGCGATCGGGTATGGTTCCGTGAACCGGGCGAAGGGCCTGGACCAGCTGGCGGTGATCCTGGTGGATTTCCCGCCATGGCCGGATCAGGACGCCGGCGATCAGATGTCGTTCTTCATGGGCGCCAGCCGCGCCCGCCAACTCCTCGCGGTCGTGGCGACGGGAGGGAGCAGGTCGCCATGCGAATCAATCTCGGGGGAATAGGCTGCGAACAAAAGCGAGAGCTTGGATGGAATCACCTTCGTTAAACACGACCAACCTCGGTCATTCATCGTGAAGGCAAATCTCGTAATGCCGGTCGACGGCCGAAGCTGGTACCAGGCGGCTTTCTCTTCGTTCATCTCAGAGAGTACTGACTCCATTCTCGGCGCACTCACTCGCAACAGCCCCCTAAAGATAACGCCGGCCCAAGCATCGGCGTGGCGGGACGAGATCGACCTCCTCAAGTCTGCCCTTGCAGGCCTATCGGGGCACCTGTTCCTCGAGTTTGTTATCCCTCGGATGGGACGCCGGATTGACGCAGTGTTCGTCTCCGGTTCGGTGGTCTTCATCATCGAGTTCAAGGTCGGTGGGAAGACCTTTGATCGATCAGCGGTCAACCAAGTGTGGGACTACGCCCTTGACCTCAAAAATTTCCACGCGCCCAGCCACTCCCTGAGACTCGTCCCGATTCTCGTAGCAACCGAAGCTAGAGAGGCTGCGCCGTTTAGGCTCGAATTCGCGAAGGACGATGTTGCCGCTCCGATCGAAGCGTGTACGGACCAGATCCGCAGCGTGATCGACAGAATCCTAAATATGGCGCCTGGAGCGCCGATCGATGCGACACGTTGGCACCTCGGTAATTATCTCCCCACGCCAACGATCATTGAGGCAGCTCGAGCGCTCTACGCCCGGCACTCGGTCGATGCTATTTATTCGAGCCTGGCTGATCGTCACAACCTTCGCGTGACCTCGGCTCGGGTAGAGGAGCTGATCGACGAAGCGAGGCAGAACAGCAGGAAAATCATCTGCTTCGTGACAGGTGTGCCGGGCGCCGGCAAAACGTTAGTCGGTCTAAATGTGGCAAACCGCCGTGACGAAGCCTCACCGGCCCATGCCGTGTTCCTTTCGGGAAACGGTCCCCTTGTCGATGTGCTTCGGACCGCGCTGATGCGTGATGAAAAAGAACGCCAGAGGATGGCCGGCGAGAGAGGCAAGGAAGGCCGAAAGTCGAACCCCGTTAAGACGTTCATTCAGAACGTTCACCACTTTCGTGATGCTGGACTTGTTGATGAGAACGCCCCGCCGGTCGACCACGTCGCCATATTCGACGAAGCGCAGCGGGCCTGGAATCTTGAGAAAACTGCAGACTTCATGAAGCGCCGCAAAGGGCGGCCGAACTTCAGGCTCTCGGAGCCCGACTTCCACATCTCGTACATGGACCGCCATCCTGACTGGGCGGTCATCGTCTGCTTGGTGGGTGGCGGACAAGAGATTCACACGGGCGAGGGGGGTATCGCCGAATGGCTCGATGCCGTGAACATGAAATACCCCCACTGGCACATGTACATCTCTTCGGAACTCACCGATTCCGAGTACGCTGCCGGAGGAGCGATTGAAAAAGCCCGATTGCACGCACAGGCATGTTTTGATCCTGGCCTACATCTCTCGGTATCGCTGCGCTCGTTCCGCGCCGAGAATCTTTCTCGTTTCGTCAAAGCCCTGCTGGATCGGGATGAGGGTGATGCTCGGGCAAACCTTGAAACACTCAAAGGCCGTTACCCCATCTATGTGACTCGCGACCTCGCCGCTGCGAAATCCTGGGTAATATCCCAGGCCCGCGGCAGCGAACGCTACGGGATGCTGGCCTCTTCGAAGGCAATGCGCCTCAAGCCCTATGCCATTGACGTCCGAACCGAGACGAACCCCGTCCATTGGTTCCTCGGAGAATCCACGGATATACGCTCCAGTCAGTACCTCGAGGATGTCGCAACAGAATTCCAGGTGCAGGGTCTCGAACTCGACTGGACCATCGTGAATTGGGATGGGGACCTGCGCCTGGGCAAAGCAGATTGGACCTACCACGACTTCCTTGGGAAACGGTGGCAGAACGTCAACAAACCCGAGCGCCAAACTTACCTCAAGAACGCCTACCGCGTGCTGCTAACTCGAGCCCGCCAAGGCATGGTGATCTTCGTTCCTCCAGGCGACGCCGGCGACCACACCAGGCCGCCGGCGTACTACGACCCCATCTATCGGTATCTTGCCGGCATAGGAATTCCTTCGCTTTAAATCCACGGACTGCGAAGGACTTCGCCGGATTGATGAGACGTGCGATGGTCCATCCCTCACCCCACCC
>JBDLQQ010000168.1:0-20578 GCA_039800465.1 Verrucomicrobiota bacterium | reverse complement strand
ACTTCGCCACGGTGAATTTCACGGTCCCGGCCGCGGAGGTGGGCGTCAGTGATGCCCCTCCGGACCAGGTCGCCACGGTGAGGGCGTTGGCGAATGCCTCCCCGCTCCGCTACGTGCAGGGCTACGAGGCTTCGGTGCCGCTCCTCGTCGACGGCACCACCTACTACGCGGTCGTCGATCCGACCGACCGGGGCCTGGTGAGGCTGGCGGCCACCCTCGATCAGGCACGGGCGTCCGACCCGGCGGTGCAGATGGCGAATCCCACGCTCACGTTCTCTGTCCCGTCCGACAAGCAGGGGGACCCCCCGACGATCAAGTCGGTCGAGATCGCGGCGGTCCTGGAACCCTCGACGCTCGTGTTCATGGGAGACCCCGGAGTTCCCGACGGCTCCACCGTCACCTACCGGGCGGTGCCGGGAAGGCCGATCGCCGGTCTGTCCGACGGTCTCTCCTACCTTGCCTACCGTCAGACCAATCCCGACTTCGACGCCACGGTGCCGCAGTTCTTCTATGAGCTGCGGTCGGCTGCCACGGCCGAGGCCATCCGCTTCAATCCGTCATCGACGATCGAGACCTCGACGGGCACCCGCCTGCCGTTCGAGGCGGTGGACACGGAGTCCGGACTCGTTGCGCTCGAGTTGCCCACCGCACCCCGGCCTGTCGCCACGGCGGTGAGCCCGGGCGGCACCGTGACGATCACCGATGTGCCGGCCGGCTCGGTCATCCTCCGCACGGCCGCGACGGGCGGCACGTTCCTCCTCCAGGCCGACTCCGCCGGCAACACCCTGTCGACCGGAGCGATCGTGTGGAACGCGTCGTCCGATGCCGTTGCCGCTGCGGTCAACACACTTGGCCTGACGGGCGTCACCGTGACGCGGGCCCATGGCAGGGGGACCCTGGAGGACCCTTGGCTTCTCGTCGGCGAGGGGCTCACGGAGCTCCGGTTTGATTCGTCCAGCCTCGATGGCGGTGGGATGTATGGAGAGTTCACCGTCGGGGGGCTCCGTGCGATAGCGGTGACCGGATCGACGACCACGTTCTCCCTCTCTGTCGATGTCGGGGGCACGACCCGGACGACGGCATCCCTGGCGGCGACCGCCTCACCGTCAGCGGTTGCGGCGGCGCTGGGCGGCGTGCCCGGACTTCAGGCCACCTCCAGCTTTGGACGGGGCACGGCCGACAGCCCCTGGCTCGTCGACGTCAGGCTCCAACCGCTCGCCTCCGGAGACCCGGTGGTATACCGGGATGCCTATGGCGCGGAGACGCTGGGGCTGATCGACGGCAGGACCTACTACGCCGTCGTCCGCCCCGTGGCCGACCAGGTCCGTCCCGGTGCCGTCATCGTGGGCTTCGCGGCCAGTCGCGAGGCCGCCGTGGGTGGGACGTCGTCACTGGTGCCGCTGGACACCTGGATCCAGTTCGGTGAGCCCGTCGCGACGGTGTTGTCCGGCAGATCCCACACGCTTGGATCAACTGTTGCGGCCAGCGTCAGGATCACCGCCAATCTCATCGCCCGAGACGCTGGCCTCGCGGCGTCCAAGAATGGCAATCAGCCGTCGTTCCGCGACCGGATGCGGGGTGACATGGCGCTGTCGGCGGGTTCTGGTTATCTCCTCGCCCTGATCGCGAGCGCCGGGGCCTCACTCGTCACCAAGAACTACAAGGCTGACGTCAACGAGGCGGTGAACGGGAATCTCAACGGGCAGCAGGTGGCCGGCAACGGAGCTGCTTCCCCCACGAGCATGCTGGGCTTGTCGGCCGCGTTCTCCCTCGTCTCCGTGACCCGGACCGTCCGCACGATCATCGGAGACCAGGCCAACATCGTCACGCCGGGATCGATCCTTGCCGACAGCGGCGTGATCGAGAAGTTCCGCACCGAGGTGCAGGCGGACGTCGCCAAACCGCGCAAGACGGATTATGGCGTTGCTCTGGCGATCAACCTCGGTTTCGTCGACACCCTCTGCCAGACGGTCATCCGGTCCAATGCCCGCCTCACCGGGGGCGCTGGTGTGACGATCCACGCCGGGTCATCGTATCCGTTCTTCAACCGGGTGTTCGATGGGACGTGGAATGGGTTCCTGCCGGATTCGGCGACCCTGGCCGGCAAGTATGAGCCACTCCTCGCGGATGAAGATGGCCTCAATATCCCGGGCTGGATCCAGGCGATCACAGAGATCATCGGGATGCCTTTCCAGCTGTGGCGGATCCGCGATGGCTTCCATGAGACCGGGGCCACCGTCAAGGCCGACCAGAAGAACCACCTCGAGCCCAAGGCCCAGCCCAACCTCGACGCCGTCGTGGCGAAGGCGTTCGCCGGATCCCTGCAGCTCTTCTGGCTGGACAACCAGTGCGAGGCGATCGTCGAGGACGGCGTGCAGATCAACCAGGACACCTCGGTTGCTTCAGGGAGTGACCAACCGGTCAACGTGACCGCCGGCAGCACGATGATGCAGGTGTCCATCCCGATGGTGAAGGCGACTGTCTCGAAGGTCACCTCGGGCGCAGGGTTCGGGGTGAGCGTCTTGACGCTCGGTGAAACGACCCGGGCGGTGATCGGCGGATCCAACACCCTTGCCAAGGCCGACAATGTCAAGGCGGCTGCTGCCCGTGCCGATGTTGCCGCGGCGGGGCCGACGAGGGTCACGTTCGGAGACCTCGGGTTGACGGTGGATGCCGTCCACTGGGGTCTGGTCGTGATGTTCGTGAAGGGCGGATCGCAGGCGACGGATTGGGGGATCTCCGGCAGCGCCTCGGTCATCGTCAACCGCGGCCGCGCCCACCGGGTCGAGGCCGCCATCGAGGCGCCTGCCTCGGGTGTCGAGATCCGCAGCCGACCGGGGCTTGGTGGGACGGTGGCTGTCCGGTCTGCCGACCACAGCTACCTCGTGCCCGTGGCAGGGTCCATCAACTCCGGGGCCGAGAAGATCGTCGGCGTCTCGACAGCGATCGCCCTGCTGGATCGGGACGTGATTGCGAGGATCGGGGCGGAGTCGGCCGATGCGGTGGCGGGAGGCGTGGAGCTGGAGGTGGCTGGGAGTGTGACCCTCACAGCGGGGGCCGGTGGCGTCATCTCCCCCTTGGCGGTGGCCAGTTCGAGGAAATCGGCCGCGAACACCTATGAGAGTGAAGGTGGTTTCTTCATGGATGAGGCCACCGGGATCGAGGTGCGGAGGAGGTTCACCGGTGACAATGCCATCCAGGTCGACCGATTCGGCATCGGCGTCTCCGGGGCGGTGGCCATCAGCAGTGTGGACGACAAGGTGATCGCCACGGTGAACCACTCGGGCAGGATGGCGTCAGCGTCCGCGGGCCGGTCGGACGTCCCGTTTGCCGTCCTCGCGGAGAACGACACGATCCTCCTCGCCAACACCGGGGGACTGGCCACACGCACGGTGGCGGGTGAGGAGAAGGTGTCGACCGGCCTCTCCGGTGCGGTGTCGGTGATCATCGCCGGATCGGAGGTCGAGGCGAGCCTGCGGCGCGCTGTGATCGACGCGTTCAGGATCGATGTGGCAGCGACGAACGCCCGGAGGATCGGCACCGTCGCCGCGAGCGGTGCCGGTGGTGCGGTGGGTGGTGCGGGGTCCCTGACGGTCAACTTCGCGGGCTCCGTGGCGGTGAACGCCCTCACCACGAGGACGAGCGCCACCGTGGATCGCGTCAAGGGAACGAACCTCGCCGGTGCCCGGGTGGCCGCCACTTCCCGTGATCTCGTCTGGGCGGTCGCCGGATCGTTCGTCGGGAACGTGTCGTCGATCCTCGTCCGCAGCCAATACCAGCTCGGCAATGGTGGGAAACCAGCCCAAGCCGCTGAAAACGGACGCAGCCTCGCCGTCGGGGCGTCCGTCGCCCTCAACGACGCATCCGCCACGACCCGGGCGACGATCAGCGCCTCGGATCTCTTGTTCGGACAGGGCAGCCTCGATGTCCATGCGGCGGATTCCTCGACGGTGATCACTGCCTCGGGCGGTGGATCGTTCGTGAGCACGGGCGGCACGGCCGAGACCCTCTTCGCGAAGAACAACAATGCGGGCTCGAGCCTGGCAGGTTTTGTGGCGCTGGCCACCGTCGCCCCCACCGTCGAGGCGGCAATCATCGACAGCACGGTGACGATGGGCGCCACGGGTGATGTCTCGGTGCTCGCGACAACGACGCAGCTGCTGGTCACCGCATCCGGCGGCTTCGTCCTCAATCGCGATGGAAGTGGCACGCTCTCCGCCAGCGTCGGTGCCGCAGTGACGGTCGTGAACTCGACCGCTCGTGGTTCGGCCAGGGTCGAACGGTCGAAGGTGACCGTCCCCAGGGGCAGGGTCCGTGTCCGCAGCACCTACGGCAATCCGGACGAAGCCACCTGGAAGGCCCTCGATCCTCTCCTCGAGGAACTCAACGCGCCCGAGGCCGGTACCGGTGCCGTCTGGTCGTTCGCCGTCGGTGCCGTCGCCTCGGACTCGTCGTTCACCGCCGCCGCTTCCGTGAACGTGACGAGCCTCCAGATCCACCAGACCGCCCTGGTGGCCGACGACTCGACCGTTTCCGTGTCCGCCGGCTCGGTCGAGGTGACGGCGATCAACGAGGCCAGGCTCCGGACCGTGGCTGGATCGGTCTCGATCACGGCATTCACCTCCGACCGCTCGGTCCTCTCGGCCGGTGCCGCCGTGCTGTCCACCCGGATGGCGGGCGAGACCAGGGCCTCGATCGAATCCTCGAGCGTCACTGCCGGTACCGATTCGGCCGTGGAGACGTCGGGGCGCGTCGCTGTCACCGCAGCCGACAGGCCCGACATCCTCGCGATTGCGGCCAGCGGCGTGATGTCGGGGGAGATCGCGCTCTCGACGGCACTCGCATTCAGCGACCTCACCGGCCGCTCCGTCTTGGCGACGATCACGGGCACGCCATCGAGGCGTTCGACCGTGTCGGCCAGCAATGCCGTGTCGGTCCTCGCGAGCGAGGAGACGAACCTCACCTCCATCGCCGGCCAGGTGGCGATCCCAGCCACGAAGTCGGCGGCGGCGTCGGCCGGTGCAGCCGGGTCGGTCAATAGCATCGGTGTCGACATCACCGCCGTGATCGAGCACTCGTCCGTGACGAGCGACGCTGGCGACGTGACGATCCAGACGAGGATCGGTGGTGCGGTGAGGTCCTGGGCCGTGGGCGTCAGCGGGGCCCTGTCGGGCAGGTCTGGGAGCGGTGTGCTGGGGACCCTGCCCGTGTCCTTCGTGGGGGCGGGATCCTTCGCCCTGAACACGGTCGTCCGACGAAGCACGACCGCCATCCGCGGCCGGGCGACGGTGACCGCGCGGTCGCTTGCCGTCACGGCGGAGGATGCGGGCGGGATCTTTGCCGTGGCCGGAGCCCTCGCGGTCCAGGCTTCCGGGAAGCTGGTGTCTCTTGCCGCCGGGGTTTCGGTCGCCAACAACGAGATCGGCACCGCGGAGCCGCGATCGTTGGTGAAGGCGATCGTCGACGACTCGACGGTCACCACCACCGGGGGCGACGCGGCGATCACGGCAACCGCCAGGCCGGAGATCACCTCGTGGACCATTGCGGGCACGGGTCAGGTGGCCAAGGGAGACGGCGTGGCGGTGGGGCTTTCGGGCGCTGGCGCCGGCAACACGAACCGTCTGGCGATCGACACCCTGGCCGCCATCACCGGGTCTGCGACCGTGACGAGCCAGGGGTCGGTGCTCGTCGTCGCCACCGACGCCTCCAAGGTCGATTCAAACGCCGGCGGTGCTGGGCTTGGGGTGGTGCTCGGCGAGGCGGCGACGGTGGGCGTGACGGTGGGCGCCGCGAGGGGGCTCGTTGAGATCACGAGCACTGTGCGGGCGGCCATCGAAACGGGCGTCGTGGCGGCGGTCGGCGGCGTCTCGCTCACGGCCGAGTCCAGGCAGCAGGTGGCGGCACTCGCGTTCGGCGTCGGCATCAATGTGGCGGCGTCCGCCGCCGGCGTCGGGGTCTCGGCGGCGGGTTCTGGAGCCGCCTCCACCGTCAGGCTGCAGACGAGCACATCGGCCGAGATCGTCTCGGCCAAGGCCACGGCCGGGGCCGCTCCGGGCCGAAGCGGGTCGGTTGTGTTGGAGGCGGACGACACGCCGGTCCTCAAGACCTCCGCGGGCGCCGGCAGCCTCTCGTTCGCCTACGGCACGGGCGCCGGGGTGGGGGTGGCCCCGGGCATCGTCCTGGCGGACACGACCCTGACCAACACCGTCTCGGCGCGGATCGGAAACACCGGGAAGCCAGCACCGACAGTGACCGCCTCGGGCGCCGGCAGGGTGGTCGTCGACTCCCGTTCAGCCGCCACGGTGGAGACGTTCTCGATGGCCGCGGCGGTGTCTGCGGCGTTCTCCACCACCCCATTCGCCTCGCTCGCAATTGCCGTCGCCTACGCCGCATCGAAGCCCGTCATCACCAACACCGTCACCGCCGCGATCGTCTCTGGGGACGTCACCGGTGCGTCGGTCCACCTCAGGGCAAGCGATGCCCACGACGTCCTGACAACGGTCGGCGTGGTCGCTGGCGTCGTCGCCTACCTTGGCGCATCGGTCGGTGCGTCGACGGCTGAGGCGACGACGGCGGATACCCTCTCCGCGACGATCACCGGTGGCACGGTGACGGCTCGGGCCGGTGACGTCACGGTCGAGGCCGGGTCCGGCAATCGTCTCGACACCCGCACGGTGGCCACCGCGGTGTCGATCGCGATCGGTGGAGGTGGGACTGCCGCGCGGGCCGTCTCGAAGGATACCTCGTCCGCCACGGCGAACGTGACGGCGGCCACGATACGGGCGACGGGCCTGCCCACGGATCGGCGCTCCGGCTTCCTGCAGGTTTTTGCGAGTGGGGCCACATCCCTCGACCATGGGTCTGTCGTCAGCAGGGTCGAGGGTGGGTCGGTGGCCGCGGGCATCACGGTGGGCCGGGTCCATGCCGAATCGGAAAGCCGGGTCTCACGCGAGGCCTCGGTCGGGGCCGACACGGATCTCTCCTCGGTCGCCGGACTCGACCTCCAGGCCGCGGCCCGGCCCCAGGTCAAGGCCACGTCCTTTGCCGTGGATGTGGCCGGTGTGGCCGCCGTCCAGGCGAACGAGAGCGTGGCGAAGGTCGGTGGCACGACCAAGGCCTTCACGGGCTCTGGGGTGACGCTGCCGGGTGAGGTCCGGATCAAGGCCTCTGCAACAACCGAGATTGATGTCGACCAGCAGGGTGGCAGCGGCGGAGGCATCCTTGGCTACGGGGGGAACACCGCCACTGCGAGGTCGGAGATGGTCGTCGAGGCGGCCCTCGGGACCCGAAACACGGCGGGGGTCGGTGGCCGTGTTAACCTGCTCTGGGTCACCGCCCAGCACAGCGACGATTCCGACGTCCATGCGATGAGCGGCGCTGGGAGCATCGGTGGTGCCATCGCCGACACCAAGGCGGAGCTGACCGATGCGACGAAGACCAGTGCGACGATGGGCGCTGCCAGCCCCGGATCGACGCTCAACGTCGGCACGCTGGTGGTCGTCGCCGAGCGGAGCCAGTCGTTTGCCACCCGCGCCGACTCCTACTATGGAGGTGCTGTCGTCGGCATCGGCATGCCGAAGGCCGCGTTCACCACCACGGCCTCCGCCGAGACACGCATCGCTCCGGGCGCCGCGATCGATGCGGCAGGACCGGTGGTGCTGCGGTCGGACAACGTGGTCGTCCGGACCGGCACCGGCTACGCCGCACGCGTGGCGGGGGGTGGCATCATCTCCGCCGGTGGCAACGCCAATTCGGGCAGCACCAATAAGGTCACCACCACGTCCCGGGTCACCCTTGGCAACAACGCGTCGATCACCCGGGGATCGGCATCCTCCCTGGGCGGCATCTCCATCCTGCCGACGACCGACATCCGCATCTCCGATAGCGTCGGCACCTGGGGCGGCGGTGGTGTCGCCGTCTCAGTGCTTGAGTCGAAGACGACGGCGACCGCCAACACCGAGGTGGTTGTGGGTGACCTCGTCACGCTCGAGAGCTGGGGTGATCTGACGGTGGGGACGACCGCGGTTCTCGATGTCCGGAATGTCGTCGAGGGCGGATCGGTGGGCGCGCTGGGTGTTGCCAAGTTCAATGCCGCCACGGCTGCAACCACGAATCAGACCATCACCTTTGGTCGCAACGCGACCGTCACCTCGGGCCAGAACCTCAAGATCGTGGCGGGCGAGCACGATGCGGCGGTCACCCCTTCGCGGATCAATGTCGTCGCGAAGGTCGATGCCTGGATCGGTGGCGCGATCACCACGATCTCGGTCTCGGCGCCGGCCTCGATCGCCAACAACACGGCTGTCAGCTTCGGTGAGCGGGCCGCGGTCTCGAGCGGTTCGGACCTCACGATCGGCGCGATCCCGGGCGAACCTGACGTCGACGCGGGCGGCGCGGTCACCTACTACGACATCCAGGGGGCCCTCGAGTCCCTGTTCGGCGGTGAGAACGTCAAGCATGCCGAGGACAAGAAGCAGGAGATCAACACGTCCAAAGTGGATCTCGGCCCGGTGGCTTCCGATGGCACCCGCGGCTCGTTCATTGCGGGTGCGGACAGCGAGGTCGCCATCACGATCCCTGCGACAGCGACCGGGGGGACCATCGACGGAGTGCCGTACCATCTCCGGGGGCAGCCGATCCGGGCCACGTTCGACGCGGCATTCGACCCGAGGGCCTATGTCGAGCAGAACTTCCCAGACGATGCGGGGGCCATCCTCAGGGCCGCCGTGCCTTCCGTGAAGGGCGGGTGGAAGATCGATCCGATCTCCGTCAGCGGTGGCAGCATCTCCATCCTCGGCGACACGCTTTCCGGCGACGCTGCCATGGCCGCCAAGGTGGGCCGGATCACGGTCATCAACGACAGCCAGCACCACCTGGTGGTGGATGCCCTGAGGATCGCAAATATCACCTATCGGGGGGTGAGGATCACCGGGAGCAGTGGCGGCACCATCGACCGTCCGGGTGGCTGGACCGTCTCGGCGGATGATGCGATGCCGACGATCACCCTCTCGCAGACCTATTCCAAGGGGCTGGATGGCAGTGGTTATGGGCCGGCCCTCTTCCTTGCCAATCCCGCCAGCAATCCCCGCGGCCAGGTCACGATCTCGAATGCCCGCGGATCGCTCGGCGTGCTCGGCACCCTCGCCGCGAAGAGCGTCGACATCCGGGTGCCCCTCGGCGCGACCGTCTTCTACGTCAAGGGCGCGAAACATGTGGGTGGTCCGCCCGGCACCTCGCAGAACGCAACGGGTGGGGACATCGCCACGCTCGACGCGCGGCTCATGGATGCGAACAAGGCGTTGTCGTACGCGATCAACGCCCTCTTTCCCGGTGCGGTCGACGAAGCGGCCCTCAATGCGCTCGTCTATCCGACGGTGACGGAGACGATCGGGCCGGGGAACGCCGACCGCTTCACCCGGTTGGTGTTCTGGGGCGCCGGGGCACCGGGCGTGAATCGGGTTCCAGGTGACGTGTCGCTGGGGACGACCCAGGCGCTCATGGCGCTCTTCCGCACCGATCCGGTGACGAATCCCTTCGCGATCGATGGAGGCTATCTGCCTCGGCTTCAGAAGCTGCCCACGAGTTTCACGGCGACGTCGGTTCCGGCCTCCGCGGGCAGTGAGGCGATCCGGGCGTCCCAGATCGCCATCTACGCCGACACGATCAACATCAATGGCGATGTCGTGGTCGGGGACACCGACTCGCCGAACCGGTCGGTCATCGTGCCCACGACGCTCCAGACGGAACTCTCGGACTACCAGGCCGAGTGGCGGGATGGACGGCAGGTCAATCCGCTGTATCGGATCGCAGTCGACAAGCTGCAGCGGAAGGAGGCCGGCGACGTGCTGCTGGGGGTGACCTTTGATGCCCGCACCGGTGAGCTGGTGGTGGACGACGCCGACATCGCCGTCGGCACGCGGCTGACCCTGGTGGGCAAGATCATCAACACCAGTGCCGGCACGGGCCGAATTCGGGTCGAGAGCGGTGGCGGCGGCGTCTCGATCGAGAACCGGACGCCGTTCACGATCGCCACCGGATCGATATCGACCCCGGGCACCGGGCTTTCAACGACCCTGCGAATCGTCGACACCCTGCAGCCCGAGGCTGTCCAGCAGACCCTCTACCGCTATGTGGGCGATGAGATCCTCGTGTACCGCGGACCAGCCTCGGCGGATCTGCTCGCCGGTGCTCCCTCAGGACGACTGACCGGGTCTGCCATCTACCAGCCCAAGACGGACGTCCGCTGGGAATGGACAAGGACGGCTTACCTCGAGCGGAACGTGTCCATTGGTGTTTCAGAGGACGGCAGTGTCCGATCGGGTGTCACGGGTTGGGTGTTCGTGAATCCCCGCGAGCCGTGGCGCTACGGGAGCGACGGAGATCCAACCTCCGGCCGGGTCGTGGCGGGCGACGGAGCCGATCCGGCATTCCTCCGCACGCTGTCGGCGACGATCAACGGGGTCTCGCCGATCTACCACACGTCGAAGGATGGTCAGGGTCGTGTCTATGATTGGCCGACTGAGGTGTCGTTGACGGTCACCGATTCCGTCCGGGCAGACCATCCGATCGCCATCGTGTTCAAGACGGGGCAGGCCGCTGGCGTCCGGATCGACAGCACCGGTGGGGTGACGCTCCGGGGGCCTATCGAGTCATCGACCGTGGTGATCCATGCGTTCGGTGGAACCATCACGGCCGCCTCCGACGGTGCCCGGATCACCGCCGAGGTCGTCACCCTCCAGGCGGGTTCCTCCATCGGCCTCGAAGGTCGGGCTCTGATGATCAACACGGGCCTGCTTTCCGCCCAGGCCGATACGGGCAGTATCTTCATTGCGGCGAACACCGAGGATCCCGAGCGGGGTGTGACCCTCGCGAGGGTTGCAGCCATCTCGGGGGGGATCACCTCGATCACTGCTGGGGGCGATCTTCTGGCTGCGGCGGCGGACCCGTCCCGTCCGATCGACTATTCAGTCGCCGGGGGAGGGATCATCCTCGTGTCCCGGCAGGGTGGCATTGGGACGGTCTCGGCCCCGATCCGGACGCACGTGACGCCGCTGGACGCGCCCCATGGGGTCCTGGCCTCGCCCCGTGCCCGGCTCGATGCCACCTCCGCGAAGGGGGTCTCCATCCGGAACCTCCGCGGCGACCTGCTGGTGGGGACGGTGACCTCCACGGGTGGCGACGTCTCGATCTCGACCGAGGGAAGCCTCTACGACGCCCATAGCTGGACGGTCAACGCCAGCCGGCAGGCCGAGATCGATCGGATCCTCCGGGATCTGGGCATGGCGGATACCGATGCGGCGATCTCCAGGGCGGTTGCGACGTTCGAGGCCGCCGTGAGAAGCCGCTACACCGAGTACTGGGCCCTTCGGAACGATGGGGTGGTCTTCAATGGACGCCTGCAGCTCCGGGCCGGGGCCTACGACCGGTGGGCAATCCGCACGGCCGCTTACCTGAAGTTGCCGGCGGGCGTGACGCCGACCTCCCAGCAGATCCTCGACCACGCTGCCGACGCGTTCACGAAGCTTGAGGCCTTCTTCAGCCGGACGGTGTCTGGCACCTGGAGGAACCTGCCCGGTTTCGTGGCCTATGACGCCAACTGGACCTACACGGCAACGCAGGTCCAGCGGGAGCAGTTGATCGCCGACCTTGGGCTCGATGCCCGCCCGATCCTCCTCCGCATGCGGGTGGACCTCGCCGAGTCCCTGCGTCCCTGGGATCCGGCCGTCCGCGTCGGCAACACGGTCAACGTCAGCGGTGTGAACGTCATGCTCGTGGCGACGTCGGGCACGGTCGGTTGGATCGCCGAGCCAGTGACGGTCCTGGGCAGCTCCCTCCGCTCGGGTGCGATCTCCGATGCCGAATGGTTCGCGCTCTCGTTGGCGGGCCGCCGTGGGGATGCGACCCGGGTGACTGGAGGCATCCGCCTCAACATCCTTCGTCCGATCGTCGTGGCGGTGGGCGCTGGGAGGCTGGACGCCGATGGGAGCTCGGGAGTGGCGATCGCGCAGCCCGCGGAGACCCTCAGGCTCGGACGGATCAATTCGACACAGGGCACTGTGGACATCGCGGCCCAGGGCAGCATCGTCAGCTCGGGAAGCGGTTCCGGAATCCAAACCAGGACGCCGTCGCCCAGCAGCGTCACCACCACCCTCTTCTCGAGGACCGGTTCGATCGGGACGGTCGAGTTGCCGATCGCGGTGGGGGGAGGGGTCGTCAGCGCGGGCGTGCTCGATCCTCTGGCGACGATCCACATCACCTCGCCGCAACCGGTCGTCCCCGAGGATCCGCCGAAGCCGCAGCCGAACGAGCCGGGTGAGCCCAAGACCCCGGAGAGGCAGGAGGTCGACCGGATCGACATGCGCCCGGGGGACGTCACCGTGTTCAACCTCGGCGGGACGACCCCGGGCAGCGCCACCGGTGGGCATGACCAGATCGTCGTCATCGGCCAGGCGGTCCTGGATGGTGCGATCACCGTCCGGCTGGCCCCCGGCTACGCACCACGGTCCGGCGACCGGTTCACGGTGATGACCTATGGCAGCGTCGCGGGACGCTTCGTGGAAGGGCGGGGGTTGTTCGGTCTGGTCGATGATGTCTGGTTCGAGATCGAGCAGACCGGGGATGCGACAACCCCCGGGGCGATCACGCTCGTCGCCCGGGAGTTCCTCCCGGGCGTCAACGCCGCGCTCACGGTGGCGGACGGGCTGGGTTTCGATGCCTCCGGGATCCGCAACGGGATCGGCATGTTCCTCAACCAGGACTACTTCGGAATCGATCTGCAGATCACCTTCTCGGGTGGGTTCACCTACGGCGAGCTCGAGATCGAGGGCCGGGTCACGCTGCGGTACAACAAGAACCCGGACCGGGCGAACCGCTACGAGGCCGCGGTCAATGGCACGGTCGACGTGGGGGATACCTTCCACTTCGGCGGGGAGATGCTGGTCTCGGTCGGGGCGGGGAACGGCGCCGAGACGAGTCTGGCACTGCTGGCGGAGGATGTGGACCTCGACGTGGCCGTCGGCGGCACCACATTGGGCGCCACCCGCAGCCGGATCGGCCTGCTCGCCAGCGACGCGGGGATCGCCTTCGAGGCCTCCGCCGGGATCTACGCGAACCTCTCCAGCGATCTCTCGCTGTATGCGGAGAAGATCTTCGTGTCGTACAACGGGACAGCGGTGGACTACACCGGCGTGATGTTCGCCCTCGGCGGGGTCGACTACACCTTCGAGGAGCTCGGGGCCAACACGTTCTCGATCGGGGTGACCGGTGGTGAGGTCCTCGCCGGGGGCTTCCTGCAGGCCGAGGGAAGCTTCGCGATCCGGGGCTTCTCCCAGCAGCTCGTGCTGGCCGGCGGCACGACGGTGACGGCGGACGTGCTCACGATCGGGGGTGCCAATCTGGGTGGTTTCGCCGGTGCCCGAGGCGGTACGGCAACGGAGACGGGCGTCCGGGTCGTGGACCTCGACTTCGGCGTTGCGCTGATCACCGAGCGGGCGGGGGCTGGTCGTCGCTGGCTCACGGCGGAGGGCGACGGCCAGTCGGCGGCCGTGGTGGGTCTCAAGGGCGTGAGTGGCAGCCTGACGGCCGTGGCGTTCTCGCTCAATCTGGGCGCGGCCGATGGCAGCATCGTCGACTATTCAGTCGGCAAGACGGTGCTGACGGTGGGGACCGGCATGACCTTCACGGCCGACGGCTCGAAGGGGCGGATCCTCCGCGCCAGCGGCACGGCTTCCTTCGAGGTCGAGGGTGGACTCTCCCTGGGGGGCACCGTTGGGATCAGCCTTGCGGGTTCGGATGTCGTCGTCGTCGGCAGCGGCATCAATGCGGTCTTCGGTCCTGCCGATGCCAAGACGTACCTGAGGGTGACCGGGGCCTCGTTCGGCCTGGTGGCCACGGGGAGTGGGACCGCCCTGGAACTCGGTGGCGGCCTGTCGGCCGCGCTTGCCGGCTTTGCGAGTGTGCGGGCGGACCGCGCCTTTGCCCAGTTCACCTCCGCCGATGTCGCCATCACGGCGGGATCGAAGCTCGATACCGGGACGGCCTCCTACACCTTCGTCCGGGACATCGCCAAGGGGACACACCTCTTCTCGGTCGAGGGTCTCGAGGCCCGCATGGCGGACTTCGTCACGATCGCCGGCGACTTCGGATTCCTGAGAACGGCTTCCGGGCTCGTTGCGGCGTCCGCGAACGCGTCGGCACGGTTGACCGTGGGTGACACCGTCCGGGTGGGCGTCACGGGTGGAACGGCTGGGTTCCGGGTGACCCCGGCGGGCAAGGTGGCACTGCAGGTGACGGGTGGGACGGCCGAGGTGAGCCTGGGCTCTGGATTCGCCGCCGTGTCGGCCACGGGTGTGGGCGTGGTGTTCAACACGACCGGGGTGGACGTCGATGAGACGGTGCGTGTGTCGCTTGGCGGACATGATGTCGCGGCCCCCATCCAGGTGGAGAGGGGTGTCACGGCCGTGGTCGTCACCGGATTCCGGGGGACCCTGTCCAACGCGGTCACGATCACGGGCGATTTCGGGATGAGACTGTCCCGGGGCGCCCTGGTGGCGGCCTCGGCGAACGCCTCGGCCCTGGTGACGGCGGGATCGGTGCTTCGCGCGGGCGTGACCGGTGCGGTGCTGGGCCTGCGCGTGAACGCCAACGGTTCGCTCGCACTCCAGTCCTCTGGTGGGCAGGCGGTCGTGGACCTCGGCTCGGGCTTCGTCTCGGTCACCTCGGCGGACGCGGGCATCACGTTCAACAACACCGGTGCGGCGGTCTCCCAGAAGGTGTCGATCGACGTCGGCAACGTCTCCGTCATGGCCGCGATCCGGGTGGATCCCGGTGTCCTGTCACTGTGGGTCCGGGGCCTGGAGGCCCATGTGGCCGGGTTCGCGAAGGTCTCGGGTGACTTCGGAATCCAGACGTCGGGCTCAGGCCTCGTGGCGGTCTCGACCAATGCCTCGGTCCTCCTGTTGGCGGGCAGCACCGTCCGCATCGGACTCGAGAGGGCCACGGTCGGGTTCCGGGTGAACCCGGACGGGACCTCGGTGCTGCAGGCGACCGGCGGGACGGCGGTCCTGGATCTGGGCCCCGGCTTCCTCAGGGTGACCGCGATGGGGTTGGGGGTCGCCTTCAACAGCACGGCCTCTGATGTGAAGGAGACGGTCAGCGTGGGGTTGGAGGGCCGGACGATCTCCGCCTCCCTGAATGTGGCCGGACAGACCGCCTCGATGGTGGTGATGGGGCTCGAGGCGCAGATGGCCGGGTTCGTGACGCTCCAGGGCACCTTCGGACTCCGCCTCTCGGGGGAGGCGGTGGTCGCCGCCTCGTCGAACGCGTCGGCGCAACTCGTCGTGGGGTCGGGCGTCCGGGTCGGATTGAAGGGTGCGACGGTTGGGCTTCGGTTGAATGCGGATGGGACGGTGGCGCTCCAGGCCACGGGTGGGAGCTCCGTGCTGAATCCGGGACCGGGCTTTGTGACGGTGACGGCGACGGGTGTGGGAGTTGGGTTCAACAACACCGGGGAGGACGTGGAGGAGACGCTGACGGTGGCGGTGGGTGGCGTGGGTGTTTCGGCCCCGCTGAAGCTGGCTCGTGGGACGACCTCGGTGGTGGTGACGGGCTTCGATGCGCGGATCGCCGGGTTCGTGCGGATCACGGGCGACTTCGGGATGCGGGTGTCGGGCGCCGGACTGGTGGCGGCCTCGGCCAATGCCTCGGCCTGGTTGACGGCGGGGGAGGTGTTGCGGGTGGGCGTGGCCGGCGGGGTGGTCGGGATGCGGGTGAACGGCGACGGCACCCTGGCGTTGCAGGTGACGGGAGGGACGGCCGGGCTGGACCTGGGGGCGGGGTTTGCGACGGCGACGGCGACGGGTGTGGGGGTTGGATTCAACAACACCGGGAAGGACGTTGGGGAGACGCTGACGGTGGCCGTGGGTGGGGTGGGCGTGTCGGCCCCGTTGAAGGTGGCCCACGGAACCCGCTCCGTTTGGATCAGCGGCCTGCGCGCCACGGTGGCTGACCGGCTTGAGATCCACGGTGATCTGGCGGCACGGAGCGCGGAGGGTGGACTGGAGCTCGCGGGACGGAATCTCTCGGCGCGGTGGGATACGGGTGGAGGACTGACCCTGGGAGTCGACCAGGGCTCCGTGGCATTGGTGGTGGAGACCTCGGGTGGATGGGCCACGCGGATCACGGGCACTCCGCGGGTTCCGGTGCCGGAGGCCTTGCGATCCACCATTGATCTGCGTCTCCGCGATCTGACCTTCGCCTACAACAGCACTGGAAAGTCGTTCGACCGGATGGTCACGGTGGGCGAGGTGGCGGTTCCCCTGGTTGCGGCACCTGGAACCATGGAGGCGCCTGCCTTCTCGGTGTCGGGTTCCGTCGAGGTGACCATCGCCGCGGTGGTGCGGTTGTCGGGTTCAGCCGGGTTCAGCCGAAGCGTCGATGCCACGACCCAGACGACTCGGGTGATGGTCGGCCTGGAGGATCTCGAGGGGAATGCGGGGACGGACTCCTACACGATCAGCGGTGGCCGTCTTGGCCTGGTCTTCCTGTCGGATTCCCGGACGGGCGGCAGCCTCGGCTACGCGTTGGAGGCTCGGCTGCAGGGGCGGGCAGCCGGAGACATCGGGTCGGCCGAGATCGGGCTGAGGGTGCGACGCAATACGACGGCCCTTCCGGTCGACGCCTCCGTGCCGATCGCCGACCAGTTCCTCTCTGTCCGGTTCTCGGCGGCCGAGGTGGCCGCGCCCTCGGGCGAGGCGTTCTACGAGTTCGCATTGGAGCGTGTTGCGATCCGCATCGGTACGCTCGTCATCGAGGGCAATTATCAGACCGCATCGACGACGCCCGACGGGGTCTCCACGACGCGTGTGACCGATGCGAGCCTGGCCTTCGGCGATCCCCAGATCTTCCGCATCTCCGCCAAGGAGTTGCTCTACAAGTCCTACACCCAGGGACGCACGCTGGGAGGGATCCGCTATGAGGGGAGGGTCGAGCAGGTCCAGATCACGGAGGGGCGCATCGACATCAGCGATGTCCTCAGTCTTCAGGGCACCTTCAGTCTGGTGTGGGGGGTTCCCACCGGGCAGACGGCCCCCCGCATGACACTGGCGTTCGCCAGGACGAGCCTGACGGTCCGGAGGACCGAGGGGGGCAACTGGCTGGAGATCGGCGGGAATGGCCAGTTCACCTATGTCGATGGGGTGGGCCTCTCGTTGGACCGGTTCGAGGTGACGGACTTCGAGGTCCTGGGGTCGGGTTCAGCGGTGCCCCAGGAGGGAACCGTGCGGACCCATGGCGACGCCGAGGGCTTTGATCCGGAGACGGGCGACCTGCTGCCGGCTGCGGTGGCGATCCCCATCACCCTCAAGCTTGGCCCGGTCACGCTCCGCAATCCATCGCTCGCCGTCCAGGACCTCGACCTGCGATGGACCGCCGAGGGGCTGGTGCGCCTGAGGTTCAACGTCGTCATCGGGGTCGGAACCGCCGAGGTGCGGGGTGGGACGGATCTCGGGGTGACGATCACGGACTCCGCGGATGAGGATCCCTACGGGGTCGCGGGGTCGTTCGGTCTGGAGGTCGACTTGGATCCGCTGAAGCGACTGCTCCCGGTCCGATGGGGGGTGGTGGGATTCCAGTTGGTGGCCGACCAGGCCCGTGCGGACCTGGGCAGTCTGATCTCCTTCGAGACGCTGGGGATGCGGTTCGATCTCGGAGCCGCCGCGGACCAGCCGCTTCTCGTCTTCCAGAGCGCCACTGTCCTCGTGAATGCGGGTCCGCTGCAGATCTCTGGCAGTGCCGACCACTTCTCCATCCTCGGCAGCGGGGCCTTCCGGGCCGACACCAACTTCGAGGTCCGGCTGTCGGTGCTGCCGGGTGCGGGCAAGGACCTCGGCATGCCTTCGTGGTTGTCGGTCCGGGTCGAGACGCTGGGTCTCCGCTGGCGGTCGATCAACGAGGCACCCCTGGACGTCGTCCTCACCCTCTCGGCCTCGGTGGTGGGCATCGAAGGGCTCCCGGGAGCCTCCTTCAGCGGGTTCATCGAGGGGCTCCAGATCGACCTGGGACTCCTACGCCAGGGACGCGCCCCCATCGTCGAGCTGGGGGGGATCGGCGTGACGATCCGTGCCGATGCCTTCGGTGGGAAGATCGAGGGTGGACTGGTGGGTGGACTGGTCCGGATCGGTGCCGATGGCCAACGGATCGGTCCTGATGCGCCGGCCAGCACGCCCGTGGTGGATCGGGTCCTCTTCCTGGGTGTCCAGGGTGGATTCGAGATGGCGGGCTTGGCGGGATTCTCCATCCGGTTCGCCCTCTCCGAGCTGGGGCCGCTGGGGGTTCTCGTCTCGGTGAACAGTCCGGTGGGCATTCCGATCGATCCGACCCTGGTGACCGGACTGGCGATCGGGAGCTTCACTGCAGGGGTTGATTTCTACAGCACGCTGCCGTCCATCACGACGGTCGAGGAACTCCGGAATCCGTCATTGAGCGGCCGACAGGTCGTGAGTGCCGACCAGTGGTCCAACGCGGTCCAAGACCAGGTGGCGGCCCAGTACCGTGCGATCCGGGACAACCCGGCCTTGGGAGGCTTCTTCTCCGCATTCTCGGCACCGATGGTGATCACCGGTTCCGGCCGCCTGTTCACCAACTACCTGAGCCCGTCCGCCTTCAACGCGGATCTCGAGATCCGGATCAGCACCGACGGCAAGTTCCTCGCGATCGGGACGTTCAACTTCCTGGATGGCGGCGCCAGCATCGCGGGTCGTCTCTACGGCGACCTGACCCGCATCGCGAAGGGGGAGGGACGGTTCCTGTTCCTGGTGACGATGCCGGATCAGGTCCAGCTGCTGGAGTTCGGGGGTGGACTCGAGTTCGGATTCCGCGACGCCACGGGTGCGGCGGTCTCCTTCGGAAAACCAGTCACCCCCACGCCGGGTGGTGACAGTGCGGTGCCGGCGCTGGATCTCGTCCTGGCCACGCCGGATCCGAGTCGATCACTGGATGTGGTCCAGTGGAGTGGCAGCCGGACGCTGGGCCTCCGGCTGGTGTCGCTCGGCGGTGCGTCCGTGGGGTCGGTGCGCTGGAACGACCTTCCCAACGGGGTCACCCTGATCGATCCCCAAGGGAATGCCATGTCGCTCGGGGCTCCAACGGAGATCCGGGAGGGCGTCGCGACCTTCCGGCTTCCGGACGGGTTCCAGATCACGGCCGGGTCCTATCAGGTGACGGTTGCGGCTGGGGCGTTCCGCAACCTCGAGGGGGTTGCCTCCACGGCGACGACCCGCGGGTTCATCGTTCACGGCACGCGTGTGACCCTGCCCACGACCCTGCTCCGCGACGGCATCGACGTGGCGGTGCTGAATGGGAATCGATGGATCGACCTGCTCCTGAACCCGACCACCGGGGCCACCTTGGACTCGGCCGAGCTCTCCCAGGCGCGGGACAAGTTCTCGATGGTCGTCGGCGGCGAGCGCATTGCGATCCAGGTCGATCCGGATCCGCTGCCGGGAGGAGCTTTCCGCTTCTGGCTGCCAGAGGGCGTGACCATTCCTGTGGGCGAGCACCAGATCGTCGCTGCAGCCGGCGCTGTACGGGATTCCAATGGGAACACGAACCTCGAGACGGTGATCCCGCTGCGGGTCCAGGGGGTTCGGATGACCTTGTTGGGAGTCTCTGGAGGCCTTCTACCGGTGGACCTCTTGAACCGGCAGGGCTATCTGGATGTCCTGTTCACACCCACCCAGGGGGCTGCTGTCCAGGATTCCACCATTCTGGATCCGGATCCCGAATGGACCCTGGTGGGCCCTGCTGCGGCGGGGGTGACGATTCTCCAGTCCGGTGTCGAGGCGCTTGGTGGGGGCGTGTTCCGATACCGGTTCGAGGGACGTTTCGTGGAGGGAGGCCTCCAGTTCGAGACCCTGGCGGGTTCCGTGACCGACTCCGGCGGACAGGGGGCCCTGTCCGGTCGTACCGATCTCCGGGTGGCGGGTCTCCAGGCGGTCCTGGTCGAACCCGGTCCCACGAATGTCCTCTCCACGTCGGCGATCCAGTCCGCGGGACGACTCCTGTTCCAGTTCAACGCGCCGTTTGGGACGACCCTGGACATGGCGACGATCCTGGACGAGGCCCCGGAGGTTCGATTGACCGGCACGGCCTCCTCGGGGGTGGTCCTGAGCGGGGTGGGGCAGCGGGTGGAGATCGATGGGCAGAGCTTCATCGAGTACCGGTTCACCGGGACGTTCGGGACCGGTGAGGTGGGGGTGGAGGTGGTGTCGGGGAGCTGGTCCGACACCGCTGGGAATCTCGGGCAGGCGGGACGTTTTGGATTCGATGTGGCTGCCGATGCGTCGACCTTCTTCATCCACATCGACGGCTTTGTGACGATCAAAGCCGCGGGTGTCACACCGGACCTGGATGGGGATGGTGCTCCTGACCCGCTGCTGCGGGTCCGGGGCGGGGTGACCCTGGAATTCGCGAAGGGGGCGGAGGGCGATGGGGCCCAGCTGTCCCTGGCGATGACCGGCAGCGTTGAGGTGTTCGGAGTGGGCGCCGTGGGGGCTGCCGCGGGCAGCTTCACGGTGGCCTT
>JBDLQQ010000167.1:0-2888 GCA_039800465.1 Verrucomicrobiota bacterium | reverse complement strand
TCGTCGTCCGCCACCCGTTTCCCGTCGGTCAGGGGGATGACGCCCCCGGCGGACAGCATCTGCATCATGAGCGACGTGCCCGAACGCGGCAGGCCTGAGACGACGACGATCTCCAGCGGTTCGATCGCGGCGAGTTCGGCCTCGGCCTTCCGGATCTCCTCGGCGCGCTTGAGATCGATCTGATCCCGCTCCGTCTTGCGGACCGCCGCCTCGGCACGCACCCGTTCCAGTTGGCGCCCGGATTCCTCCTGGAGGCGGGTCACCGTCTCCGCGTGCTGTTCCTGGTAGGCCAGGGCCGTCTGCGCCTCCCCCATCCGCTGGGCCACCCGCGACAACATGCGGATGGACTGGAGATGGTTGGGCGACACCGAGAGGCACTTCAGGAAGGCCTGACGCGCGGGCTCGTACTGGCGTTGTCCGATCAGCGCCATGCCGAGCAGGAAATGCCCGCGGGGATTCCCGTACTGCAGTCCGATGGCGGACAGGGCGGCCTCTGCGGCCTGTTCGGTCTCTCCTCGATGGAGGTGGATCCGGGACAGGAGCAGGTGGCCCTGCGGGTGGTCTGGGTCGATCTCCAACAATTGTCGACAGGTCGCCTCACCCTCCCCCCAGTGGCGGAGGGCCGTGTAGCATTGGGCGAGGAACAGGAGGACCGTGGCCTCACCCGACATCTCCGACTCGACTCCCTTGAGCAGTTGCAGCGCGGTCCGGTGGTCGAAGCGCTGGATGGCGATGGAGGCCTTCACGAGGTCGGCCTGCTTGGAGGGGCCGAAGTGGTCCCGGGCGCGATCGATGGTGGCATCCGCCTCCGGCAGCAGCCCCAGCCGGAGCTGGCAGCTCGCCAAGGCCTGCGCGTAGTCGGTCCGGTACGGCTGGGAATGGACGCACCGCTCGAGCAGCGGCAGGGCCTGGTCGGCATGGCCGGCATACAGGTAGGCGCGGGACATGTTCCAGTCGTTCTCGCACTGGGTCTCGAGCGCCGCCCGGCTCTTGTCCTCGGGAACCTGGTCGATGTAGCCCAGCGCGACGAACTGCTCCAGCAACGCCCGGTTGCCCTCCTCCCCGAGGTCGGCCCGCGGGATCCCCTGCCGGTCGGCTTGCTCCCACGTCGGGATCGATGCCACCGGACGGTCCTCCGCAAACACCTCGGTCAGCGCCCGCCCCTCCATGTCCTCGCCCACGGGGAGTCCGAAGTAGTGCAGGATCGTGGGGGTCACATCCAACAGCCGGGCTCCGAAGACCAGCGAGTCCTTCTTGAATCCCTCGCCCCCCGCCACGAAGACCCCCTGGGGTCGATGCCACACCGTGATGCCCGCCGGCACCCGTGGGGTGAACTTCGGACGCAGATGATCGCTGTGGAACCCATGGTCGGACACCAGCATCACGGCCGTGTCGGGTCCTGACAGGTCCATCAGACGACGCAGCATCAGATCGTGCAGGAAGTACGCCTGCGTCACGACGTGCTGGTAGATCTCGAAATCCTCCTCCAACACCCCTGCCATCCGGGGGGGATGGTAGGGCATGAACAGGTGGCAGATCTCATCGATCGACCGGTAGTACACCGCGAAGAAGTCCCAATCCGGATCCAGCTCCATCAGTCGGACGGCGGCATTGTGGGCCGAGAACGCCTGGGCCAGGAGCTGGGCCAGCTGGGCCAGTCGTGTGTCCTTCTTCTGGTCGACTTTTTCCGCCTGGGGGACGAAGAGGCGGAGGACCTGGTCGGGATCGAGATCATATGGGCTGACCCGGTCCTGCTGGAGCAGGTCGCCCAGTTCGGGCGGCCAGAACGTGCCCGGGGGCGGGGCCGGCCACGTGGCCGGATCCGAGTCGGGCGCCACCTTCGGGACATGGCCGAACATGTTGGAGACGACCTTCCCTGGGAGGTCCCGCTCCCCCTGGGTGGCGAACCAGTTCACCACATGGCCCTTGTGACCCCGCTCGGCCAGCATCTCCCAGACGGTGCGGCATTTCCGGGTCGCGGCGGAGACGGGCACGATGGACCCGTTCCGGGGATCCACCTCGGTGAAGCCGGCGACGCCATGATGGTAGGCCATCTTCCCTGTCGCGATCGAGGTCCAGAGCATTGGCGACAACTGCGGCTCCAGCGTGTTCAGGTTGCCGCTCACGCCATTCTCCACCAGACGTTCCAGGGTCTTCAGGGCTCCGCGATCCATGAGCGGATGGATGATCTTCCAGTCGGCAGAATCCCAACCGACCAGCAGGAGACGTTTCTTGGGCATGTGAAGGGTGTGTGAAATATGATGGTTGACTCGAATGGCAGGGTGGAGGGCAGAGGGCATGCCAATGTCTTTTCTGAGAAACTGGGAGGGGATTGCGGCACGCGGAGACGCGGAGTCGCGGAGAAGGGGGAAAGGCAAGGGAGACGAAGATGGGTCTCCCGCGGAGGGGCGCAGGCGCAGAGGAGGGGATCGAATGCGCGAGGCAAAGAGCGCTGGGCTGGCATCCCTGCCGGGATGCCCGGGTCCTTCGAATCTGTACCGGTGGTATCGCTACGCTTGACCACCGGCGACCTGCTGGGATGCCTCCGGCATCCTGGTGGGGGCGACCTGGGCTATCGACTCCTGTCTGCCCTCATCCCGGAGGGATTTGAGCCTGTAGCCGGCGGTTGAGCTTGGCGACACCGCCGGGAATCCAATGCGAAGAAGCAGTGGCATCCCGGAGGGATGCCAGCGTCGAGGCCAGCGGTCACAGCATCGATTCCTCCTCCCACAGGGGTGGAAGCTCAGGTGCTCGACGCAAGGCGGGGAGGAGGGGCTTCCGCGGAGGCGCCTCTCGAGGGATCGAGATGGGGCCTCAAGGGACTGCGGCCCTTGGGGGTGGGTGAGCAGTGCCCTGCGAACCGGTGGACCTGAGGTGTCGGCCTACTC